>NZ_JBQCVG010000120.1:0-200 GCF_051958615.1 Neisseria sp. P0009.S008 | reverse complement strand
AGAACCCATTACCTTAGAGACCACCGCGGCCGTCCCGCCTATCCCCTGCTGTCCATGTTCAAAGCCGTCCTGCTCGGCCAATGGCACAGCCTCTCCGATCCCGAACTCGAACACAGCCTCATCACCCGCATCGATTTCAACCTGTTTTGCCGTTTTGACGAACTGAGCATCCCCGATTACAGCACCTTATGCCGCTACCG
>NZ_JBQCVG010000119.1:0-211 GCF_051958615.1 Neisseria sp. P0009.S008 | reverse complement strand
CTGTAGCGGCAGATGCTAAAGCGGTAGCAGCTGATACCAAAGCTGATGGTGCGGTAGCGAAAGCGGAAGCGGCAGATACCAAAGCCGGTAAAGCAGCAGAAGCAGCTCAAGCGGCAGATGCTAAAGCGGTAGCGGCAGATGCTAAAGCAGTAGCAGCAGATACCAAAGCTGATGGTGCGGTAGCGAAAGCTGAAGCGGCAGATGCTAAAGC
>NZ_JBQCVG010000118.1:0-218 GCF_051958615.1 Neisseria sp. P0009.S008 | reverse complement strand
CGGATAGCCTGAGCAGCTACGACAAGTTGGATGTGAGCGGTTTCATCCATTACCGCATCAACCATTCCAAGGAATTTGCCGACCGTCAGAACCACATTAACGGCATTGAGAATTTTTGGAATCAGGCAAAACGTGTCTTGCGAAAATACAACGGAATCGATCGCAAATCTTTCCCGCTGTTCTTGAAAGAATGCGAATTTCGATTTAACTTCGGCACA
>NZ_JBQCVG010000117.1:0-218 GCF_051958615.1 Neisseria sp. P0009.S008 | reverse complement strand
CCGCCAAGTTTCTGACTGGACACCTGATTGATCCCTGCCCATACCTGATTGAGTGCGTTTACTCCGATAACGGTACGAAATATAAAGGCTCGGCCAACCATGCTTTCGGTGTAGCCTGTTATGAGAACGGGATTGGTCAAAAGTTTGCCCGGGTTGCCCGTCCGCAGACCAACGGTAAGGCGGAACGGGTTATCCGCACCCTGATGGAGATGTGGCAT
>NZ_JBQCVG010000116.1:0-229 GCF_051958615.1 Neisseria sp. P0009.S008 | reverse complement strand
GACTACACGGGTATCTAATCCTGTTCGCTACCCACGCTTTCGTCCATCAGCGTCAATCCATTAGTAGTAACCTGCCTTCGCAATTGGTATTCCATGTAATCTCTAAGCATTTCACCGCTACACTACATATTCTAGTTACTTCCTAATAATTCAAGCCTTACAGTATCAATGGCCGTTTCCCCGTTGAGCGGGGAGATTTCACCACTGACTTATAAAGCCGCCTACGGAC
>NZ_JBQCVG010000115.1:0-229 GCF_051958615.1 Neisseria sp. P0009.S008 | reverse complement strand
GTGCGTAGGCGGCCTGTTAAGTCAGAGGTGAAAGACGGTAGCTCAACTATCGCAGTGCCTTTGATACTGATGGGCTTGAATGAACTAGAGGTAGGCGGAATGAGACAAGTAGCGGTGAAATGCATAGATATGTCTCAGAACACCGATTGCGAAGGCAGCTTACTATGGTTTTATTGACGCTGAGGCACGAAAGCGTGGGGATCAAACAGGATTAGATACCCTAGTAGTC
>NZ_JBQCVG010000114.1:0-231 GCF_051958615.1 Neisseria sp. P0009.S008 | reverse complement strand
AAGTATTGCTGTTGCGTGAAATCCGCGACTCTCTGAACAAAAAATAATCTTTTGAAGATTTGAAATAAAAGGTCGTCTGAAAATTTTCAGACGACCTTTTTGTTTTGCGTATCTCTCCGATATCAATGATTTACGGTTTACGGTATCGGATTACGTGGGATAACCATTCTTCAATCTCTATCCACATGGCTCCTCCCATTTACAGCAAACCAGGCTGACCCAATGCGGGGT
>NZ_JBQCVG010000113.1:0-232 GCF_051958615.1 Neisseria sp. P0009.S008 | reverse complement strand
GACTACTAGGGTATCTAATCCTGTTTGCTCCCCACGCTTTCGCTCCTCAGCGTCAGTTACGGCCCAGAGCGGCGCCTTCGCCACTGGTGTTCCTCCTGATATCTGCGCATTTCACCGCTACACCAGGAATTCCCCGCTCCCCTACCGTACTCAAGTCACAGCAGTATCGGGTGGCGTCTCTGGGTTGAGCCCAGAGTTTTCACACCCGACTTACTGAACCGCCTACGAGCTC
>NZ_JBQCVG010000112.1:0-232 GCF_051958615.1 Neisseria sp. P0009.S008 | reverse complement strand
CGCCAACTCGGTTTCGCAGATTTTTTGAATATCGGCGAGGAAGCGAACGCGGTCAAAATCGGGATAGATGCCGCTTAATGCAATACGGTGGGGGATGGCTTGTGCTTCAAATTCGAGAAATTCGATGATGCCTGTTTCAACCGGGTGGTCGATAAGCTCGGCGTATGAGGCCGTCTGAAAAGTGGTCGCCGAGGTTTGGGGTAGGGTGGTGGCTATCTGCCATGTGTGTGGC
>NZ_JBQCVG010000111.1:0-233 GCF_051958615.1 Neisseria sp. P0009.S008 | reverse complement strand
ACTGAACACCGCCT
Organism: Neisseria sp. P0009.S008; assembly: GCF_051958615.1. Lineage (NCBI taxonomy): Bacteria > Pseudomonadati > Pseudomonadota > Betaproteobacteria > Neisseriales > Neisseriaceae > Neisseria > Neisseria sp. P0009.S008. Next base: position 219 of record NZ_JBQCVG010000111.1, on the reverse strand, counting down.
GGCAGAGCGGGTGATCGATCACCAGCACATCACGCATCTGGAAGCGCTCCCAGGCAAACACCGGTTGCTCGCGCAGGGATTTGAAAAAGCGTTGCAGCGGTTGCTCATGCATGTGCCACGGTCCTGATAATCATGTCGCGCAAATGTGTACATACCTGTAGGAGCGAGCTTGCTCGCGAAGATCGTTAACGCTGACGCGGGCATCTTGGATGAACGCGG
>NZ_JBQCVG010000110.1:0-233 GCF_051958615.1 Neisseria sp. P0009.S008 | reverse complement strand
AAAGCCGGTAAAGCGGCAACAGATGCAGCAGATGCATTAGCGAAAGCAGGCGAAGCTAAAGATGCAGCGAAAGCGGCAGACGATAAAGCTGTAGCGGCAGATGCTAAAGCAGTAGCGGCAGATACCAAAGCGGGTGAAGCTAAGACAGCGGCAGCTGCGGCAGATACCAAAGCTGATGGTGCGGTAGCGAAAGCTGAAGCGGCAGATGCTAAAGCGGTAGCAGCTGATACTAA
>NZ_JBQCVG010000109.1:0-234 GCF_051958615.1 Neisseria sp. P0009.S008 | reverse complement strand
GCCAAAGCCGTGGCGTTTAAAGAAGCGTTGCAACCTGAGTTCAAACAATACGCAAAACAAGTGAAAATCAATGCTGCCGCTATGGCGGAAGAGTTGGTTAAACGCGGTTTGCGCATCGTTTCCGGCCGTACTGAAAGCCACGTTTTCCTCGTTGACCTGCAACCGATGAAAATCACCGGCAAAGCCGCCGAAGCCGCTTTGGGCAAAGCTCATATCACCGTCAACAAAAACGCC
>NZ_JBQCVG010000108.1:0-235 GCF_051958615.1 Neisseria sp. P0009.S008 | reverse complement strand
TTACAACACCCTGTCCTACTTCCCGCGAAACGACCTCATGCTCTACGGCGGCATATACTGGCATCAGTGCAAAGACAAAGAACCGGTGGACAGCTACCTCCTCATCTCCGCACGGCTGGGCGCGGCAAAAATGTTTGAAGCCGGATTCGACGCTTCCGCCTCCGCCACCTACGGCATCCGCAGCCACCGCGAAGAAAACGACGTACTCGAACAACCCCGCCGCGACAAAGAGAAA
>NZ_JBQCVG010000107.1:0-236 GCF_051958615.1 Neisseria sp. P0009.S008 | reverse complement strand
GCTGAAGGCGATGTATTTACGCATACCAAAATGGTATGCGAAGCCCTTTTACAACTGCCCGAGTTCCAAGCGCTTGATGGACAGGAGCAGCATATTCTGTTTGCTGCCGCCATGCTGCATGATGTGGAAAAACGCAGTACGACCAAGCGTGAAATAGAAAACGGTAAAGAGCGTATCGTTTCGCCGCATCACGCAAAAAAAGGCGAGCATACCGCCCGTACTTTACTGTATACCGA
>NZ_JBQCVG010000106.1:0-236 GCF_051958615.1 Neisseria sp. P0009.S008 | reverse complement strand
GCGTTATCCGGATTCACTGGGTTTAAAGGGAGCGTAGGTGGGTTGGTAAGTCAGTGGTGAAATCTCCGAGCTTAACTTGGAAACTGCCATTGATACTATCAGTCTTGAATATTGTGGAGGTCAGCGGAATATGTCATGTAGCGGTGAAATGCTTAGATATGACATAGAACACCAATTGCGAAGGCAGCTGGCTACGCATATATTGACACTGAGGCTCGAAAGCGTGGGGATCAAAC
>NZ_JBQCVG010000105.1:0-236 GCF_051958615.1 Neisseria sp. P0009.S008 | reverse complement strand
GCGGAGAATGGCGTAACAGTGACAGCAAAATCCTGATCGGTGGCACATTGTCGGGGCTTTCCAAAGACAAGATTGCCAACCACGCCACCCAAGAGCAGCGGCGTCTGGAAGAAGTCGGCATAAGCGAACATGCGACCTTCGAAAGAAGCCATGGCCACCGAGGCAGGCATCATGTCTATTGGAGAGGTGGTTATGCTTACAACAACCCGAGCGTCAGCACCCACGACTTTGAAAAC
>NZ_JBQCVG010000104.1:0-236 GCF_051958615.1 Neisseria sp. P0009.S008 | reverse complement strand
CGGGGATACGGTGTTCAAAACAAAACCGCATGATTTTTTGTACATTTTCTATGGAATGCGGTTGCAAGATGATGTCCGGTTCGGAAACAAAGCGGCGGCGCTGGTCGTTTAACAAGGCCGGTGTGGCTTCGAGGATTTCGGCGGGGGAAAGGAATTCAAGAAAACGGTCGTACAGATTGGGCATAACGGGCAGCAGGATGGTTTGTGTGTGTACGGAAGATTATATAGCGGATAAG
>NZ_JBQCVG010000103.1:0-236 GCF_051958615.1 Neisseria sp. P0009.S008 | reverse complement strand
CAAGACCGACCCGACCCCGACGCAGCCGACAAAGCCCTCCTCGTCGAAACCTACCGGCGGCATAAAGGACGCTACGGCCAAAGGCGCATTGCCGCAGCATTGGATTGGAACCGCAAAAAAGCAGCTCGGTTGATGAAGCAGCTAGGACTGAAAGCTCTTATACGGGCGAAAAAAGCCTACCGCCATCCCGCCATGGGCGCAATATCGGAACACCTCCTCAAACGCCGGTTCACAGC
>NZ_JBQCVG010000102.1:0-237 GCF_051958615.1 Neisseria sp. P0009.S008 | reverse complement strand
TGTCTGTTTTTGGTTTTTTTTTTTTTTTTTTAATATGAGGTTTTTGTTTGGCTTTGTTTTTGTGTTTTATTTTTTGGGGTGTTTGGTTTTTTTTTTTTTTTTTTTTTTTTTTTTTTTTTTTTTGTTTTTTTTTTTTTTTTTTTTTGCTTGTTTTTTTGTTTTTGTTTTGTTGGGGTTTTTTTTTTTTTTGTTTTTGTGTTTTTTGTTTTTTTTATTTTTTTAAAAAAAAAACCACGG
>NZ_JBQCVG010000101.1:0-238 GCF_051958615.1 Neisseria sp. P0009.S008 | reverse complement strand
CGGTTTGACCGTATTGCCCAAGTCCGAACGCCCGTCCAAAGAACAAATCCGCGCCAAAGTCGAAGTATTGCTCAAACTCGTGCAGCTTTCCCAACTCGCCAAATCCTATCCGCACCAGCTCTCCGGCGGCCAACGCCAACGCATCGCCCTCGCCCGCGCCCTCGCCGTCGAACCCAAACTTCTGCTCTTGGACGAACCCTTCGGCGCGCTGGATGCCAAAGTGCGCAAAGAATTGCGC
>NZ_JBQCVG010000100.1:0-238 GCF_051958615.1 Neisseria sp. P0009.S008 | reverse complement strand
GGCGAAAGCCTGATGGAGCAACGCCGCGTGCAGGATGAAGGCCCTCGGGTCGTAAACTGCTTTTATAAGTGAAGAATATGACGGTAACTTATGAATAAGCACCGGCTAACTACGTGCCAGCAGCCGCGGTCATACGTAGGGTGCAAGCATTATCCGGAGTGACTGGGCGTAAAGAGTTGCGTAGGTGGACAAGTAAGCGAATAGTGAAATCCGACGGCTCAACCGTACGGACTATTAC
>NZ_JBQCVG010000099.1:0-239 GCF_051958615.1 Neisseria sp. P0009.S008 | reverse complement strand
CATTTAAAAACGCAGGACTTAGGGAAAAGTTAGGAGCGGTTTCAGACGACCTTTCTTTACGATACGCACAGGTCGTCTGAAAAATAGGGGAATTTCATGATTTTTGCCATCTTGATCGGCTTGCTAACCGCCGTCTTGCTTTACTTTGTGATGTTTAAGGATTGGGACGAATTTGTCGAGTGCGTCGAATTCTATTGCACACCCGACATTATCAGCGCACTGCGGGGGCGGTATTGGGA
>NZ_JBQCVG010000098.1:0-239 GCF_051958615.1 Neisseria sp. P0009.S008 | reverse complement strand
AATATGGTGTACGAGTAAGCCTGTTGTAAGATTAAGATTTCATACGTGCCGCATCCTTGCTTGCTTAAGAAGTTTTTGGTTTCGGTATCTTCAAAGAGTCCAAAGGATCGGGCGGTCGTTTTTATTAGCGTTGTTGGTTGATGGGTTCAGAAGACGCCCTATACGGTCGCGTACAATTTGTTTGCCAGCAAAAAACCAACCTTTTCGAAAAGACCGGCACCGGTTGAGGCGTATCAAAA
>NZ_JBQCVG010000097.1:0-239 GCF_051958615.1 Neisseria sp. P0009.S008 | reverse complement strand
GATGCGGTCGGCTTGTTCGACGGTGGTCAGGCGGTGGGCGACGATGATGCTGGTGCGGTTTTCCATCAGGCGCTCGAGGGCTTGTTGGACGAGGCGTTCGGATTCGTTGTCCAGCGCGCTGGTGGCTTCGTCCAAAAGCAGGATGGGGGCATCTTTCAAAATGGCGCGGGCAATGGCGACACGTTGACGCTGACCACCGGAGAGCTGATTGCCGTTTGCACCTATCGGTTGGTTCAAAC
>NZ_JBQCVG010000096.1:0-240 GCF_051958615.1 Neisseria sp. P0009.S008 | reverse complement strand
GTCCAATACAGCATGGCAGTGCAAGACATCCGCTACTACCTCAACGGCTTGCTGATGCAGGTTGAAGGCAACCAACTGCGCCTCGTCGCCACCGACGGCCACCGCCTTGCCTACGCCGCCAGCCAAATCGAAGCCGAACTGCCCAAAACTGAAGTCATCCTGCCGCGCAAAACCGTTTTGGAACTCTTCAAACTGCTGAACAACCCGTCCGAACCCATCAGCGTCGAGTTGCTCAACAAC
>NZ_JBQCVG010000095.1:0-240 GCF_051958615.1 Neisseria sp. P0009.S008 | reverse complement strand
AAACTGTACCGTCGGGTCATAAACGGCAAGATGCGGCGTGGCGGTTATCTGAAAATAGCCCGGCGTCAGCTCAATCCTCGACGGTGCTGCCGGTGCGGCAATCCGGAACGATACCGACGCCGGATCGCCCTGCTGCCCCCACGCATTTACCGCCCGGACTGTCAGCCTGTAGTTCCCCAGCGCCAGTTGCGTGAAGCGGTATGTGGTTTCCGTCGTCCGGGCCGTGCTGACCAGCCGCTC
>NZ_JBQCVG010000094.1:0-240 GCF_051958615.1 Neisseria sp. P0009.S008 | reverse complement strand
CCTACGGGTGGCAGCAGTCGAGAATTTTTCACAATGGGGGCAACCCTGATGGTGCAACGCCGCGTGGAGGATGACGGTCTTCGGATTGTAAACTCCTGTCATCTGGGAGTAAGACCTGGTCGTTAATAGCGGACAGGGTTGATAGTACCAGAAGAGGAAGGGACGGCTAACTTCGTGCCAGCAGCCGCGGTAATACGAAGGGGACTAGCGTTGCTCGGAATTACTGGGCGTAAAGGGCGC
>NZ_JBQCVG010000093.1:0-241 GCF_051958615.1 Neisseria sp. P0009.S008 | reverse complement strand
TTTTCTTATTTATAAATCTCTTCATCTTAATTTTTTGCCTCTGCATTTCTGTGATGCCACGCAACCGCGATCGTGTCACGGGTCTCGTGGTCTCGCGCGTGAGCGGCCCGCTATTCCCCCGCCCACGCCCCCGCCCCCCCCAAATGAAACCCCCCCCTGTGGGCCGCCGCCCCGGATTGCCCCCCATACTGGGGCCCCCCAACCCCGTCCCCCCTGCCAACAGGGTCGTGTTCAATTTGGG
>NZ_JBQCVG010000092.1:0-241 GCF_051958615.1 Neisseria sp. P0009.S008 | reverse complement strand
ATTTAGGGGTCTCACTCAATTATGAAAACCAAACACATGACAAAATTATTTGCCGGCTTCAGCGTTGCCCTCGCTGTTCAGATGGCCTTTGCAGGCAATATTACCGATATCAACGTTTCCACTTTGCCTGACAACCAAAAAATCATCAAAATCCGTTTCGACAAAGACGTCACTACACCTCATGGTTTTGTAACATCTACTCCGGCGCGTATTGCATTGGATTTTGCCAATACCAATATCC
>NZ_JBQCVG010000091.1:0-244 GCF_051958615.1 Neisseria sp. P0009.S008 | reverse complement strand
GCTGCGTTCATCCCGAACGCGAAAGCCACCCCGAAAGCGAAGCGCGCGATATTGCGGACAAACTCATTGCCAGCCTCGGCAGCATCCTGCTCTACTGGTATCAATATTCGCACAACGGCAAACGCATCGACGTCGAAAGCAAAGAAGACACCATCGGCGGCCACTTCCTGCACCTGTTGCACGGCAAACGCCCGACCGAATCGCAGGTGAAAGCCATGCACGTTTCGCTGATTCTGTATGCGGA
>NZ_JBQCVG010000090.1:0-244 GCF_051958615.1 Neisseria sp. P0009.S008 | reverse complement strand
ATAATATCCCGTTCGACTTGCATGTCTTATCCACGCCGCCAGCGTTCGTTCTGAGCCAGAATCAAACTCTCCGTGAAAAACGGATGAGGATTGCTCCTCAAAGTTTGCGCAAAACAGCTGCTAAGGCTGTATGCTAAATCCGACTATCCATATCCCACTACTGCTTCAGCCCGAGGGCTGTCAGCATTTGTGGGGTTTGTACAGTCTTTATAATTATTGAAATCAAAGATCTGACGTATAACGC
>NZ_JBQCVG010000089.1:0-246 GCF_051958615.1 Neisseria sp. P0009.S008 | reverse complement strand
GTATCGCAAAAACGAGAAATAGCCGTCTATAAAAAGGCCGTCTGAAAACAGATTTTCAGACGGCCTTTTCTTATGTTTAAAAATTAAAATTCATCTTGAGCCCAACGCGTAGAACGCAAAATGCTGGAATCCACATCTTGAATATTGCGATAACCAGTAAATGCCATGGAAATATCCATTTCTTTATACAGGATTTCCAGCGCACGGGTTACGCCTTCTTCACCATACGCACCCAAACCATACAGA
>NZ_JBQCVG010000088.1:0-247 GCF_051958615.1 Neisseria sp. P0009.S008 | reverse complement strand
CTACCAGGGTATCTAATCCTGTTTGATCCCCACGCTTTCGTGCCTCAGTGTCAATAATCCCGTAGTGAGCTGCCTTCGCAATCGGTGTTCTGCGACATATCTAAGCATTTCACCGCTACATGTCGCATTCCGCCAGCCTCAACCTAATTCAAGTCCTACAGTATCAATCGCAATTGCATGGGTTGAGCCCAGCGATTTCACGACTGACTTATTGGGCCGCCTACGCACCCTTTAAACCCAGTGATTC
>NZ_JBQCVG010000087.1:0-248 GCF_051958615.1 Neisseria sp. P0009.S008 | reverse complement strand
ACCTCCCTGGCACGCCGCTACCAAGTCAGCCGCGTCACCATTTACCGCGCACTTAAAGCCGCAAGGGGCAGACTGCTCAAACCCCAAACCAGTACCAACAACCGTTTCAAACAGGCAAAGTACGGAATGAAACGCCTGGCCAAGGTAGAACGCGGCATTCAGGAAAAGCTTAAAAGGCAGGCCAAACGCTACAATAAATCCTACCCCGGAGAGCTGGTACATCTCGATACCAAACGGCTGCCGCTGCT
>NZ_JBQCVG010000086.1:0-249 GCF_051958615.1 Neisseria sp. P0009.S008 | reverse complement strand
TTATTCGACCGCGTGCCCTGCTTTGTCGCGGATAAGGTAAACGTTTGAGGGGCCGATATTGGTGTATTTTTTGCCTTCTTGACGGACGTAGCGAACATCGTTGAGGGCGGATTTCAGGTTTTGCTCTTTTTCAGACGGCTCGATCATGTCTTCGACGTTCATCGAAGTAAACTGGTCAAATTCAAGTTTATAAGAAGTATTGCCCAAATCCAGCGGAAACTCGCGCATGGAAGTCGCTTTGAGCTTAAC
>NZ_JBQCVG010000085.1:0-251 GCF_051958615.1 Neisseria sp. P0009.S008 | reverse complement strand
ATGTAACTTTAATCTTTTTTTGCTCAGTCATAGTTTACTCCCAAAATGTCTTCTACTGTTAGGCCACGTTTAGCAGCGATATCAGCAGGTGTATATAACTTAGACAAGCCATCTAATGTAGCTCGTACAATGTTATAAGGGTTTGTAGAACCATGCACTTTAGCAGAAATGTTATGAATACCCATAGCATCAAAAACTAAGCGCATAGGACCACCTGCCTTTACACCACTACCTTCTTTAGCGGGTTGCAT
>NZ_JBQCVG010000084.1:0-251 GCF_051958615.1 Neisseria sp. P0009.S008 | reverse complement strand
GGCTAGCGTTGCTCGGAATCACTGGGCGTAAAGCGCACGTAGGCGGCTTTCTAAGTCAGAGGTGAAATCCTGGAGCTCAACTCCAGAACTGCCTTTGATACTGGAAAGCTTGAGTTCGGGAGAGGTGAGTGGAACTGCGAGTGTAGAGGTGAAATTCGTAGATATTCGCAAGAACACCAGTGGCGAAGGCGGCCAACTGGTCCGATACTGACGCTGAGGCGCGAAAGCGTGGGGAGCAAACAGGATTAGAT
>NZ_JBQCVG010000083.1:0-251 GCF_051958615.1 Neisseria sp. P0009.S008 | reverse complement strand
CTCCAAAGGCATCCCGCACCGCGTGCGCGCCTTCCGCCAGCTGCTGGAACGCTACCCCGAGAACGAACACAGCGCCACACTGGTGATGATCGCCTCGCCCTCGCGCGACGACGTGCACGCCTATGCCGACCTGCGCCAGGAGCTGGAGGGCCTGTGCGGCGCCATCAACGGCGACTATGGCGATCTGGACTGGATGCCGCTGCGCTACATCCACCGCACCGTCGCCCGCAAGCGCGTGCCCGGCCTGTGCC
>NZ_JBQCVG010000082.1:0-251 GCF_051958615.1 Neisseria sp. P0009.S008 | reverse complement strand
GCCTACGGGTGGCAGCCAGCCCGACGCATCCAGGCGACACGCGCATCGTGTCGACGATATCGATGCCTAGCTGCAATGCTTCGTCATCGAGGGCATCGATCTTTGCCGACGGGGTGCGCAACACCTTTGCCGGCAGCGCAACGACATCTCGCACCGTCACCTAGAAAGTGTCAACTTCGACGGGCCGAGCATGGCAGGTGATGCCAAGGGTTCCAGCAAGGCGGTCGAGCTCGGTAACGACTTCCCCACCC
>NZ_JBQCVG010000081.1:0-252 GCF_051958615.1 Neisseria sp. P0009.S008 | reverse complement strand
GACTTTGGAAGTGCAACAGCTTCTGGGTGACGGCGTAGTCCGTACTATTGCAATGGGTAGTTCGGATGGTTTGAAACGCGGCATGACTGTAAGCAATACAGGTGCGCCGATTACAGTGCCGGTAGGTAAAGGCACTTTGGGACGTATTGTCGATGTATTGGGTACGCCTGTTGACGAAGCAGGTCCGATTGATACCGACAAACACCGTGCCATCCATCAGACAGCTCCGAAATTTGATGAACTGTCTGCGAC
>NZ_JBQCVG010000080.1:0-253 GCF_051958615.1 Neisseria sp. P0009.S008 | reverse complement strand
GCGATAAAGCGCGCGAATGCGACGAAACTGCCATACCCGATCCGCAAACCGAGTCCGCCCGCCAAATCCTCGCCGCCGAGCAATACCTGCTCGACAGCGGCGTTCCGAATATCGACATCCTGCGCCTGGGCGGGCTTTATTGCGCCGAACGCCACCCCGTCAGCCGCCTCGTTCAAAAACAAAACATCCAAGGCGGCAACCAGCCCGTCAATATCGTCCACCGCGACATTGCCGTCGAAACCCTGTTTCAGAC
>NZ_JBQCVG010000079.1:0-253 GCF_051958615.1 Neisseria sp. P0009.S008 | reverse complement strand
CTGATGCGTTATCCAGTCCGTAGGCGATTGCGGCGGCAGTCGGCTCGTTGAGGAGGCGTAATACATTTAAGCCTGCCAAGCGTGCGGCATCTTTGGTGGCTTGACGTTGGGCATCGTCAAAATAGGCGGGTACGGTAATGACGGCACCGACCAAATCTCCGCCTAATGTTTCTTCAGCACGCGATTTGAGGGCTTTGAGGATTTCTGCCGATACTTCGATAGGCGTTTTTGCACCTTGACGGGTGTTTAACTC
>NZ_JBQCVG010000078.1:0-254 GCF_051958615.1 Neisseria sp. P0009.S008 | reverse complement strand
AAGGGAACGATGCTGCATTCCGACCAGGGTGTGCTGTACCGTACGGCGGGGTATAGGGAATTGCTTGCGGAGCATTCAATGGTTCAAAGCATGTCGCGTAAGGCGAACTGTTGGGACAATGCACCGATGGAAAGCTTCTTTGCGGTGTTGAAGACGGAGTGTTTCTATAACGCAGGTGAATTGACGGTGGACGAATTGATGAAACAGATAGATGACTATATGGATTACTACAACCGCGAGCGTTGCAGTTTGAA
>NZ_JBQCVG010000077.1:0-259 GCF_051958615.1 Neisseria sp. P0009.S008 | reverse complement strand
ACATCCGGCTGCGGCGGCAGCAACAGCCGTTCGGCGGCAACGGCGGCGGGAGACGGCTGCCAACTGCGCCAATAATGGCCGATAACGACGGGCGTATCGTCGCGGTAGTCGTCCCACCACGCGCAACGGGTCGTACCGCGCCAGCGTCCGCCGGCGTAAAACGGCTCGTCCGCCAGACGCTCCACGCCGCTGGTGAGGGCGCGTATCGGATGCAGGCGGCTGCGTTCGAGTTCGTATCGCGCGTTGGCGGGCATGGGCG
>NZ_JBQCVG010000076.1:0-260 GCF_051958615.1 Neisseria sp. P0009.S008 | reverse complement strand
ATCTAATCCTGTTTGATCCCCACACTTTCGTGCCTCAGCGTCAGTTACAGTCTAGTAAGCTGCCTTCGCTATCGGTGTTCTTGACGATATCTAAGCATTTCACCGCTACACCGTCAATTCCGCCTACCTCGTCTGTACTCAAGTTCCGCAGTATCAATGGCACCTCGACAGTTAAGCTGCCGTATTTCACCACTGACTTATGGAACCGCCTACGCACACTTTAAACCCAATAAATCCGAACAACGCTTGCCACCTTCGTA
>NZ_JBQCVG010000075.1:0-260 GCF_051958615.1 Neisseria sp. P0009.S008 | reverse complement strand
CGCAGTTTGAACGGCGATACGCCGTTTGAGGTCTTGCAGGCTTATTTTTCTCAACCTGTGGTGTAAACAACGCAACGTTTTCCTACACCTGATAAAACTCTCAGGCCGTCTGAAAACACAGCTGTGCGGTTTGAGTTGTCTGCTTGATATATCAGTTTCATAAAAAGCAAGATATTAAGCAAAGGGGCTGACGTAGATTAGCCCTAAATTCCACACCAATCCCGCAGGATTTTAAGCTGTTGAGACGGTGTGCCGAAGTT
>NZ_JBQCVG010000074.1:0-261 GCF_051958615.1 Neisseria sp. P0009.S008 | reverse complement strand
CCGTCGGGCAGGACGGTGGCGGTACGGTTGCCGTTGAAGTCGTAGTGGTAGCGGACGGTTTCGGTAACGGGCAGGTACAGCATGTCGTACTGCGCATCGCGCCAGTCGGTGTCGGGTAAGCCGTTTCGGGCGTTCTCTTCTTTGGACGACACCTTCCATTGGTGCTGGGCGATAAGTTGGCCGTTTTCGTTGTAGCCAGGGTAGGTAAGGATGACACATAAGGAAAGATCGTCTGAAAATTTTGACACGACCTTATTAGGC
>NZ_JBQCVG010000073.1:0-261 GCF_051958615.1 Neisseria sp. P0009.S008 | reverse complement strand
AAACAACATACCCGTACCGATGAGGAAGGCTATATCGGGAAACTGCACATTACTCCCGCCAATACCCATGAGTGCAAACACCTGTCGCCTTTGTTGGAAGGACTATCCAAAGGCACGACCGTCTATGCCGACAAAGGCTACGACAGCGCGGAAAACCGGCAACATCTGAAAGAACATCAGTTGTTGGACGGCATTATGCGCAAAGCCCACCGCAACCGTCCGCTGACGGAAGCGCAAACCAAACGTAACCGATATTTGTCG
>NZ_JBQCVG010000072.1:0-262 GCF_051958615.1 Neisseria sp. P0009.S008 | reverse complement strand
TTTTGGGTTTGTTGGTCGTCGCTGTTTTGGAGGGGGTGTTCGAGGTGGGGGTGGAAGTGTTAGGCGGGAAGGAGGGTTTGGTCGTTTTGAGTCGGCATGTTGCCCTGCTTGGCTTTCTTTTTCATGTTTTTTTTAGTGTTTGTTTTTTTTTTGAAAAAAAAACTACAGGCCTTTTACCACTACAATTTTATTGGGGTTTTTTTTTTCGAAAATGAAGCGGCTTTAAAATTCAAAACCGCAATTGTTTTGCATTTTTTAAACA
>NZ_JBQCVG010000071.1:0-263 GCF_051958615.1 Neisseria sp. P0009.S008 | reverse complement strand
GTCGCGTATGTCGTCATGCCCGGCGGCTTCGGCACGCTGGACGAATTGTTTGAAAGCCTGACGCTGGTGCAGACGGGCAAAACACCCGACCGCCCGATTATCTTGGTGGGTAAGGATTTTTGGTCGGGCTTGTTGGACTGGATACGCAAAGAGCTGCTCGGGCGCGGGCTGATTTCGGAAGCCGATATGGATTTAATCCGACTGATTGACGGTGAAGACGAAATCATCGAAGAAATCTTCGCGCACTACGAAAACCGCTTGGA
>NZ_JBQCVG010000070.1:0-265 GCF_051958615.1 Neisseria sp. P0009.S008 | reverse complement strand
GAGCAGAACGAAAAAGGTGAGCCGGTCACCTGGCAGGGGCGACAGTATCAGCCGTATCCCATTCAGGGGAGCGGTTTTGAACTGAATGGCAAAGGCACCAGTACGCGCCCCACGCTGACGGTTTCTAACCTGTACGGTATGGTCACCGGGATGGCGGAAGATATGCAGAGTCTGGTCGGCGGAACGGTGGTCCGGCGTAAGGTTTACGCCCGTTTTCTGGATGCGGTGAACTTCGTCAACGGAAACAGTTACGCCGATCCGGAGC
>NZ_JBQCVG010000069.1:0-267 GCF_051958615.1 Neisseria sp. P0009.S008 | reverse complement strand
GCCTTATACCGACTTCCCGCATTATAAAGAAGCGTGGCTGGCTTTGTTTCGGCAGCGGTTCGGCGGGCAGGATGTGGGAGGCAGACGCGCTGAAATTTTTCAGACGACCTCTGTTGAAATGCCGTCATTTCCTGCGTGGAACGGGCAGCAGGATATGGTTTCTGCGCAGCGCGGCGGAGAAGATGAAGCGGGCAAACAATGGCGGCAGTTTGAAGAAAATATCGGGTTTTATCCGATTATGAAGGATTTTCCCGCCAGGAAAGGTAC
>NZ_JBQCVG010000068.1:0-268 GCF_051958615.1 Neisseria sp. P0009.S008 | reverse complement strand
CGATAAAGAGTACCGCCAGCGCCAGCAGGTTCGACAGGTTGAAATAAGAAGATTTCGGAGACATAGGTTCGGTGGGGACGGGTTTCAGACGGCCTCAAACCGTCATCGGGGCCGTCTGAAAAACAAAAACGAAAACCGGCGGCGCGTCCGGTCAGTATTCCGACAGCGGTTTTTCCGGGTCGTAGCCGCCGTCGCTTTCTTTAACGACGGCCTGCCCGCAGATAATGTGTTCGCCGTCGAACGTGAGGGTGGGGTTGCCGTACAGCTC
>NZ_JBQCVG010000067.1:0-269 GCF_051958615.1 Neisseria sp. P0009.S008 | reverse complement strand
ACATAAGGAACAGGCAACGAAGCAGGGGGTGTTCATCCGCTATATGTTTGCCTGTTGGGATACCGATTTGCCTAGATTTGTATATTCTGTCGTACAATACGCGCTTTCAGACGACGTCTGGACTTTTGAAGGAATAAAACGGATGAACTTGTTAGGGGCTTTGGCAAGGGTCGGTAGCTTAACAATGCTGTCGCGCATACTTGGTTTTTTGCGTGATGCGGTAATTGCCCGCACGTTTGGTGCGAGCATGGCGACCGACGCTTTTTTTG
>NZ_JBQCVG010000066.1:0-270 GCF_051958615.1 Neisseria sp. P0009.S008 | reverse complement strand
CGGAATTACTGGGCGTAAAGAGTGCGTAGGTGGTTTTTTAAGTTATCTGTGAAATCCCTGGGCTTAACCTGGGGCGGTCAGATAAGACTGGAAGACTCGAGTATGGGAGAGGGTAGTGGAATTTCCGGTGTAGCGGTGAAATGCGTAGAGATCGGAAGGAACACCAGTGGCGAAGGCGGCTACCTGGCCCAATACTGACACTGAGGCACGAAAGCGTGGGGAGCAAACAGGATTAGATACCCTAGTAGTCCTGTCTCTTATACACATCTC
>NZ_JBQCVG010000065.1:0-271 GCF_051958615.1 Neisseria sp. P0009.S008 | reverse complement strand
GGCTGAAAATAAATCCTTTGAGACCTTCCTGACTCCGGCCTGTTACGATCAGATAGCCCTGAATCATAATCCATAATGTCAGCAATGCCAAAACCATTGTAAGGGCGAGGTTTAAGTTTTTAGATAAGACTACTTCGGTAAAGTAGCCGATTCGCGCATAAAGATAGTCGCGAATGCCAGTATAAAGGAGTAAATCCATCATAATGAGAAGAGCTTTCGATTAATTTTTGTAAAACGATGAGATGATCGATTTGTCTGGGCCGTCTGAAAC
>NZ_JBQCVG010000064.1:0-272 GCF_051958615.1 Neisseria sp. P0009.S008 | reverse complement strand
CCTGATATCTGCGCATTTCACCGCTACACCAGGAGTTCCACACTCCCCTACTGGATTCTAGTCACAGCAGTATCGAGTGGCCTCTCCGAGATGAGCTCGGAGCTTTCACACCCGACTTACTGAACCGCCTACGAGCTCTTTACGCCCAATGATTCCGGACACCGCTTGCCCCCTACGTATTACCGCGGCTGCTGGCACGTAGTTAGCCGGGGCTTCTTAGTCAGGTACCGTCATTTTCTTCCCTGCTGATAGAGCTTTACATGCCGAAACAC
>NZ_JBQCVG010000063.1:0-273 GCF_051958615.1 Neisseria sp. P0009.S008 | reverse complement strand
ATACGAAGGGGGCTAGCGTTGTTCGGATTTACTGGGCGTAAAGCGCACGTAGGCGGATCGTTAAGTCGGGGGTGAAATCCTGGAGCTCAACTCCAGAACTGCCTTCGATACTGGCGATCTAGAGTCCGGAAGAGGTGAGTGGAACTCCTAGTGTAGAGGTGGAATTCGTAGATATTAGGAAGAACACCAGTGGCGAAGGCGGCTCACTGGTCCGGTACTGACGCTGAGGTGCGAAAGCGTGGGGAGCAAACAGGATTAGATACCCTTGTAGTC
>NZ_JBQCVG010000062.1:0-274 GCF_051958615.1 Neisseria sp. P0009.S008 | reverse complement strand
GATTGGTTTTGCCTGAAGAGAGCTTGGCTGAATACGTTAAGATCGGTTTAATGACTGAGCCGACGCACTTGCGCCTGCGGGTTTTGGCGGAGGAACGTTTGGGATGGAGCTTGCAGGAAATTGAGCGCAGAATTGGTGAACCTTCAGGAATTGAAGATTCTTCAGAATCGGATTCAACTTCTTCAGATGATGTGCAGCACACTTCTCCAACTTCTCAAGCTTCAAAACGTTCTTTAATCGTGTTGGGAAAAAAAGAATTTAATGACATCACCCC
>NZ_JBQCVG010000061.1:0-274 GCF_051958615.1 Neisseria sp. P0009.S008 | reverse complement strand
GACTACCGGGGTATCTAATCCTGTTTGCTCCCCACGCTTTCGTGCATGAGCGTCAGTGCAGGCCCAGGGGATTGCCTTCGCCATCGGTGTTCCTCCGCATATCTACGCATTTCACTGCTACACGCGGAATTCCATCCCCCTCTACCGTACTCTAGCTATGCATTCACAGATGCAATTCCCAGGTTGAGCCCGGGGATTTCACAACTGTCTTACATAACCGCCTGCGCACGCTTTACGCCCAGTAATTCCGATTAACGCTCGCACCCTACGTATT
>NZ_JBQCVG010000060.1:0-275 GCF_051958615.1 Neisseria sp. P0009.S008 | reverse complement strand
ATAAGAGACAGCCTACGGGTGGCAGCAGTGGGGAATATTGGACAATGGGCGCAAGCCTGATCCAGCCATGCCGCGTGTGTGATGAAGGCCTTAGGGTTGTAAAGCACTTTCACCGATGAAGATAATGACGGTAGTCGGAGAAGAAGCCCCGGCTAACTTCGTGCCAGCAGCCGCGGTAATACGAAGGGGGCTAGCGTTGCTCGGAATTACTGGGCGTAAAGGGCGCGTAGGCGGTTTCGTTAGTCAGGCGTGAAATTCCTGGGCTTAACCTGGGG
>NZ_JBQCVG010000059.1:0-276 GCF_051958615.1 Neisseria sp. P0009.S008 | reverse complement strand
GCGTTCGCCGGGGCCGACGACCGGATCGTCGAGGACGAGGGCATGCCCCTGCCGTTCGAGAGGCCCTACTGGGCCGGCGAGTTCCCGCTCGACACGGCGACCGACACCCCCTTGGCGTTGCCGTTCTCGCCGTCGTCACTCCTCCACGCCGCCCACCGCGACTGGCTCGGCTTCGACCTGGAGCCGGGGGGTCTCGACGTGCCGGTCCACGGGTTCGCCACCGACGGTCGCCGCGAGGTACGCCAGCACACCCCGCTCTCCGGGCCGGCACTGCAC
>NZ_JBQCVG010000058.1:0-277 GCF_051958615.1 Neisseria sp. P0009.S008 | reverse complement strand
CCCTTGGAGAGCTGCCTCAACCTCCATCTGCAGCAACAGTGTTGAGCATATCAGCTGTACAGGAGTTTGATGCGCCTTTTAGAAATGTTCATCGCCTCCCCATACCTATGAACAAAACACTGATTGTTCCTAAATTACAGGAGTTGGGTTTTCGAGAAGATGATAATGATGAAGTAAAAACAGAAAAAGGGAAAAATTTATATACCTATGAAGTTTTAGGTCATGAAGATTCTGCTTTATATATATCATTGAAAGACTTTATCGAACCTTATTGCGC
>NZ_JBQCVG010000057.1:0-278 GCF_051958615.1 Neisseria sp. P0009.S008 | reverse complement strand
GACTACTAGGGTATCTAATCCTGTTTGATCCCCACGCTTTCGCGCTACAGCGTCAGAAACGAGCCAGTGAGCCGCCTTCGCCACCGGTGTTCTTCCCAATATCTACGAATTTCACCTCTACACTGGGAATTCCACCATCCTCTCCTGCACTCTAGCCCTGCCGTATCGAGCGCCGTTCCTGGGTTGAGCCCAGGCCTTTCACGCTCGACGCGCGGGGCCGCCTACGCGCCCTTTACGCCCAGTAATTCCGAACAACGCTAGCCCCCTTCGTATTACCG
>NZ_JBQCVG010000056.1:0-279 GCF_051958615.1 Neisseria sp. P0009.S008 | reverse complement strand
ACAATACCCTCTTCGGCCAAAGCGGCGCAGGCGTAGTTGCCGACGCCGACCCAACCTCCGCATGGCAGGAAACCCAAAACAAAGCCCGCGCAGTAATACGCGCAGCGCCAATGGTGCAAGAAGGGTTGGATAAATAATTTTCAGACGGCCTGCGCTCTGAAATGACTAAACCACAAGATTATGATACTAAACGAAAAACAACTAAAATCCATCAGCAAAGTCCTCAGCTTTATCTTGCGCCATCATCCTGAGCAAATCGGTATTACTTTGGATAAAGAC
>NZ_JBQCVG010000055.1:0-282 GCF_051958615.1 Neisseria sp. P0009.S008 | reverse complement strand
GGGCGAAAGCCTGATGGTGTGACGCCGCGTGGAGGATGACGGTCTTCGGATTGTAAACTCCTGTCATGTGAGAGTAAGAACCAGGGAGTAACTGCCTGTGGTTTTGAGAGTATCACAAGAGGAAGATGCGGCTAACTCTGTGCCAGCAGCCGCGGTAATACAGAGGCCTCAAGCGTTGTTCGGAATCACTGGGCGTAAAGGGTGCGTAGGCGGCGCGGAAAGTCAGGGGTGAAATCCCGGAGCTCAACTCCGGAACTGCCTTTGATACTCCCGCGCTTGAGA
>NZ_JBQCVG010000054.1:0-286 GCF_051958615.1 Neisseria sp. P0009.S008 | reverse complement strand
CTCGGGAGTAGCGTCCTTCTAATTTTGCTGCATGGCGGTCGTTAAAGCGATATTTGACGCCGCCTGTCAGAGACCACAGGTTTCCCTTTTGACGCATAAGGCGCTCGCCGTCTTTATATTCCCGATAATTCTCTTTGTAATATTCCGTACCCACGGTAAACTCGACAGGACGGGCAGCCTGTGTGCAGACGGCGGCTGACAATGCCAAAACGGCAAAGCAGAAGCGGGTGGTTTTTTGCATGTATATTCCTTTTCTTTGTTAGAATCAATATGATAAGTTAGAGAA
>NZ_JBQCVG010000053.1:0-287 GCF_051958615.1 Neisseria sp. P0009.S008 | reverse complement strand
CAATTAGTACGGCAAGGCGAGGCAACGCCGTACTGGTTTAAATTTAATCCACTATATATCGAGAAATTGCACATCACTCCCGCCAATACCCATGAGTGCAAACACCTGTCGCCTTTGTTGGAAAGTATAGCCGAAGGCACGACCGTCTATGCCGACAAAGGCTATGACAGCGCGGAAAACCGGCAACATCTGGAAGAGCATCAGTTGTTAGACGGCATTATGCGCAAAGCCCACCGCAACCGTCCGCTGACGGAAGCGCAAACCAAACGTAACCGATATTTGTCGAA
>NZ_JBQCVG010000052.1:0-288 GCF_051958615.1 Neisseria sp. P0009.S008 | reverse complement strand
GGTGTTCCGATATTGCGCCCATGGCGGGATGGCGGTAGGCTTTTTTCGCCCGTATGAGGGCTTTCAGTCCTAGCTGCTTCATCAACCGAGCTGCTTTTTTGCGATTCCAATCCAATGATGCGGCAATGCGCCTTTGCCCGTAGCGTCCTTTATGCCGTTCGTAGATTTCGACGAGGAGGGCTTTGTCGGTTTCATCGGGGTCGGAGCGGTTTTGGTGGTGGTAGTAAAAGCTGCTTTTGGGCAGGTTTGCGATGTGCAGCAGGTATTTGAGCGGGTGTTGCGCCCTCA
>NZ_JBQCVG010000051.1:0-288 GCF_051958615.1 Neisseria sp. P0009.S008 | reverse complement strand
AAAAACGGCCTCTACAAACTCGGTTACAAACAACATACCCGTACCGATGAGGAAGGCTATATCGAGAAACTGCACATTACCCCCGCCAATGCCCATGAGTGCAAACACCTGTCGCCTTTGTTGGAAGGACTATCCAAAGGTACGACCGTCTATGCCGACAAAGGCTACGACAGTGCAGAAAACCGGCAACATCTGGAAGAGCATCGGTTGCTGGACGGCATTATGCGCAAAGCCCACCGCAACCGTCCGCTGACGGAAGCGCAAACCAAACGTAACCGATATTTGTCG
>NZ_JBQCVG010000050.1:0-291 GCF_051958615.1 Neisseria sp. P0009.S008 | reverse complement strand
GGCGGCTTTGTATGGGGCCGGGAATGAAGACCTGGACAAATGGAGACTTTACATTGGGTAAAGGGATAAACGGATAGACACCTTTGCAAAATCCCCCCAAATCCCCTAAATTCCCACCAAGACATTTAGGGGATTTTCCATGAGCACCTTCTTCCGGCAAACCGCACAAGCCATGATTGCCAAACACATCAACCGCTTCCCACTATTGAAGTTAGATCAAGTGATTGATTGGCAGCCGATCGAACAATACCTGAATCGTCAAAGAACCCATTACCTTAGAGACCACCGCGG
>NZ_JBQCVG010000049.1:0-295 GCF_051958615.1 Neisseria sp. P0009.S008 | reverse complement strand
GGGAGGAGGGTTGATTGGTTAAGAGCTAATTAATTGGACGTTACCCACAGAAGAAGCACCGGCTAACTCCGTGCCAGCAGCCGCGGTAATACGGAGGGTGCGAGCGTTAATCGGAATTACTGGGCGTAAAGCGTGCGTAGGCGGCGCGTTAAGCCAGGTGTGAAAGCCCCGGGCTCAACCTGGGAACTGCACTTGGGACTGGCGTGCTAGAGTTTGGGAGAGGGGAGCGGAATTCCGGGTGTAGCGGTGAAATGCGTAGATATCCGGAGGAACACCAGTGGCGAAGGCGGCTCCC
>NZ_JBQCVG010000048.1:0-302 GCF_051958615.1 Neisseria sp. P0009.S008 | reverse complement strand
CATATGGAATTCCGGTGCGGCGGCTGCGGCAGCTTGGGCGGCACGCTCTTGGCGGGCGGCTTCGGCGGCTGCGGCTTTTTCTTTGTCTTTACTGTGGTCGCGGTTTAACCAGCCTTTGCGTTTGTGCATGCCGGCTTCGAGTTTGGCGGCAAGGCTGGGGCGGATACCACGCGCTTTTTCGTCGTCTGCCTGCTCTTCATGGCGGCGTTTCAGCGGGGACAGGGATGCCGCGTTGTCGTAACCACAGTGTCGGGCAAGTTTGGTCAATGAGCCTGCTTCTTCGACAAGCTGCTGGAAAGTGG
>NZ_JBQCVG010000047.1:0-305 GCF_051958615.1 Neisseria sp. P0009.S008 | reverse complement strand
AGAGCTTATCGAAGAGTTGTGCTATATGCGCGCAGAGGTCGCCTACCTAAAGGAGTTAAAAGCCCTCAGCCAAAAGCGGACCGAAAAGGACAAAGCCAAACCGTCCAAACACTGAGGGCGCAACACCCGCCCAAATACCTGCTGCACATCGCAAACCTGCCCAAAAGCAACTTTTACTACCACCACCAAGACCGGCCCGATCCCGACGCAGCCGACAAAGCCCTCCTTGTCGAAACCTACCGGCGGCATAAAGGACGCTACGGACAAAGGCGCATTGCCGCATCATTGGATTGGAACCGCAAAAA
>NZ_JBQCVG010000046.1:0-306 GCF_051958615.1 Neisseria sp. P0009.S008 | reverse complement strand
GCACGGGCTAAGTACGTGCCAGCAGCCGCGGTAACACGTACTGTGCGAACGTTATTCGGAATCACTGGGCTTAAAGGGTGCGTAGGCGGCGATTCAAGTCAGATGTGAAATGCCTGAGCTCAACTGAGGCATTGCGTTTGAAACTGGATTGCTGGAGTGTCCCAGGGGTGTGCGGAACTGCCAGTGGAGCGGTGAAATGTGTTGATATTGGCAGGAACACCGGAGGCGAAAGCGGCACACTGGGGGATAACTGACGCTGAGGCACGAAAGCCAGGGGAGCGAACGGGATTAGATACCCTAGTAGTC
>NZ_JBQCVG010000045.1:0-309 GCF_051958615.1 Neisseria sp. P0009.S008 | reverse complement strand
AAGTGAGTGCGCAAAGCCATCTGAAGGCGATGTGTTTGAACCTTTTAAAAGCCGCCAACAGGCTAAGTGTGCCTGTTGCTGCCTAAAAGGCGGCCGGATGCCTGATTATGGGGTATCCAGGGAGGATTAAGGGAGCATTTGGGTAGAATTAGGAGTGATTTGGGGAGGGAAATAGTCGAAAACCTGTTTTTGGGTTTCGGTTGTCGAGGGAAGGGCTTTTTTGCAAAGGTCTCGGATAGCCTCTTGTCGGATGAGGATATAAAAGATAAAGGGAATAAAGAGATGTACTTAAATGTATTTGATGGAAAA
>NZ_JBQCVG010000044.1:0-311 GCF_051958615.1 Neisseria sp. P0009.S008 | reverse complement strand
AAAAGGCAGGCCAAACGCTACAATAAATCCTACCCCGGAGAGCTGGTACATCTCGATACCAAACGGCTGCCGCTGCTCAAAGGGCAGAAAGCCACCGATAAGCGGAATTACCTGTTTGTCGCCATCGACGATTTCTCAAGGGAGCTATACGCCGCCATTTTGCCGGACAAAACCGCAGACAGTGCCGCCAAGTTTCTGACTGGACACCTGATTGATCCCTGCCCATACCTGATTGAGTGCGTTTACTCCGACAACGGTACGGAATATAAAGGCTCGGCCAACCATGCTTTCGGTGTAGCCTGTTATGAGAA
>NZ_JBQCVG010000043.1:0-323 GCF_051958615.1 Neisseria sp. P0009.S008 | reverse complement strand
AAACAACATACCCGTACCGATGAGGAAGGCTATATCGGGAAACTGCACATTACTCCCGCCAATACCCATGAGTGCAACCACCTGTCGCCTTTATTGGAAGGCTTGCCCAAAGGTACGACCGTCTATGCCGATAAAGGCTACGACAGTGAGGAAAACCGACAACATCTGAAAGAACATCGGTTGCTGGACGGCATTATGCGCAAAGCCCACCGCAACCGTCCGCTGACGGAAGCGCAAACCAAACGCAACCGATATTTGTCGAAGACCCGTTATGTGGTCGAACAAAGCTTCGGTACGCTGCACCGTAAATTCCGCTACGCCCG
>NZ_JBQCVG010000042.1:0-327 GCF_051958615.1 Neisseria sp. P0009.S008 | reverse complement strand
GCTACCGCAACTGGCTGGCGCAAGACGACACCCTGTCCGAATTGCTGGAACTGATTAACCGACAACTGACCGAAAAAGGCCTAAAAGTAGAGAAAGCATCCGCCGCCGTCATTGACGCCACCATTATTCAGACCGCCGGCAGCAAACAGCGTCAGGCCATAGAAGTTGATGAGAAAGGACAAGTCAGCGGTCAAACCACACCGAGCAAAGATAAGAATGCCCGTTGGATCAAGAAAAACGGCCTCTACAGACTCGGTTACAAACAACATACCCGTACCGATGAGGAAGGCTATATCGGGAAACTGCACATTACTCCCGCCAATACCC
>NZ_JBQCVG010000041.1:255-330 GCF_051958615.1 Neisseria sp. P0009.S008 | reverse complement strand
CCGGTATCACCTTTAGCACCAGTTGCACCGGTATCGCCTTTAGCACCGGTATCACCTTTAGCACCAGTTGCACCA
>NZ_JBQCVG010000041.1:0-155 GCF_051958615.1 Neisseria sp. P0009.S008 | reverse complement strand
GTAGCACCAGTAGCACCAGTAGCACCAGTAGCACCAGTAGCACCAGTAGCACCAGTAGCACCAGTAGCACCAGTAGCACCAGTAGCGCCGGTATCACCTTTGGCACCAGTTGCGCCGGTTGCACCAGTAGCGCCAGTAGCACCAGTTGCGCCGGT
>NZ_JBQCVG010000040.1:0-335 GCF_051958615.1 Neisseria sp. P0009.S008 | reverse complement strand
CCTACGGGTGGCAGCAGTGGGGAATCTTGCGCAATGGACGAAAGTCTGACGCAGCCACGCCGCGTGAGTGAAGAAGGCCTTCGGGTTGTAAAGCTCTGTCGCCCGGGACGAAAATGGAGTGGGTGAATAGCCCATTTCACTGACGGTACCGGGAAAGGAAGCACCGGCTAACTCCGTGCCAGCAGCCGCGGTAATACGGAGGGTGCAAGCGTTGTCCGGATTTATTGGGTTTAAAGGGTGCGTAGGTGGCTTGTTAAGTCCGGGGTGAAAGCCCACAGCTCAACTGTGGAACTGCCCTGGATACTGGCAAGCTTGAGAGTCGTCGAGGGTGGCGG
>NZ_JBQCVG010000039.1:0-339 GCF_051958615.1 Neisseria sp. P0009.S008 | reverse complement strand
GGCCCCCAAATCTTGGACACTCATAAAAGCCTATTCAGGCGCTCTGTGCAAGCTGGGTTCTGTATGCGACAGGACTCGGCTTTTTCAATTTCAAACTGCAACGCTCCCGGTTGTAGTAATCCATATAATCATCTATCTGCTTCATCAATTCATCCACCGTCAATTCACCTGCGTTATAGAAACACTCCGTCTTCAACACCGCAAAGAAGCTTTCCATCGGCGCATTGTCCCAGCAGTTCGCCTTACGCGACATGCTTTGAACCATGGAATGCTCCGCAAGCAATTCCCTATACCCCGCCGTACGGTACAGCACACCTTGGTCGGAATGAAGCATCGTTC
>NZ_JBQCVG010000038.1:0-361 GCF_051958615.1 Neisseria sp. P0009.S008 | reverse complement strand
GCCCGCCAGCTCCGCCAGTTCGTCCGCGTCCAAGTCATCGACCGCCGCCAACAGCTCGTCTTTGTCCATCGACTCGATCAGCGTTTCGCGCACCGCGTCGGACACTTCCAGCAGCACTTCGCCGTCGTCTTCAGGCGTGACCAACAGCCAGACGATATTACGTTCGCGCGGCGGTAATCCAACCCCGCCGCCACATCGGCAGGGTGCAGTTCGTTCAAAAGGACGGTCAGCTCGGTAAATTTGTCGCGCAACGCCTCATCCTCAATCGGCACGCCTTCCTCAATTTGCGGGAAGGCGGGCGAAAGGATTTCGCACAGCGCGTGGATACGGTCGAAATCGGCGGAAACGCGCTCTACGTCGC
>NZ_JBQCVG010000037.1:0-376 GCF_051958615.1 Neisseria sp. P0009.S008 | reverse complement strand
GCGTAGATGTGTATAAGAGACAGCCTACGGGAGGCAGCAGTGGGGAATATTGCACAATGGGCGCAAGCCTGATGCAGCGACGCCGCGTGAGGGATGACGGCCTTCGGGTTGTAAACCTCTTTCACCAGGGACGAAGCGAAAGTGACGGTACCTGGAGAAGAAGCACCGGCCAACTACGTGCCAGCAGCCGCGGTAATACGTAGGGTGCGAGCGTTGTCCGGAATTATTGGGCGTAAAGAGCTCGTAGGCGGTTTGTCGCGTCTGCTGTGAAAACTGGGGGCTCAACCCCCAGCCTGCAGTGGGTACGGGCAGACTAGAGTGCGGTAGGGGAGATTGGAATTCCTGGTGTAGCGGTGGAATGCGCAGATATCAGGAG
>NZ_JBQCVG010000036.1:0-376 GCF_051958615.1 Neisseria sp. P0009.S008 | reverse complement strand
GTGTATAAGAGACAGGACTACTGGGGTATCTAATCCCTTTCGCTACCCTGGCCTTCGAGCCTCAGCGTCAGGAATTGTCCAGTAGCTCGCTTTCGCCACGAGTGTTCCTCTTGATCTCCACGCATTTCACTGCTACACCAAGAATTCCAGCTACCTCTCCAATCCTCTAGCATGGCAGTATCGGATGCAGTTCCGGGGTTGAGCCCCGGGATTTCACATCTGACTTACCACGCCGCCTACGCTCCCTTTACGCCCAGTGATTCCGAACAACGCTCGGGACCTTCGTATTACCGCGGCTGCTGGCACGAAGTTAGCCGTCCCTTCCTCTTCGGGTACTATCAACCCTGTGCGCTATTCACGCCCAGGTCTTACTCCC
>NZ_JBQCVG010000035.1:0-427 GCF_051958615.1 Neisseria sp. P0009.S008 | reverse complement strand
CGATAGCTCAGTCGGTAGAGCGACGGACTGTTAATCCGCAGGTCCCTGGTTCGAGCCCAGGTCGGGGAGCCAAATTTAAAAAGCCTGAACTTCTGTTCAGGCTTTTTTACATCAATAAGGAACGATTGTTCTTTCCCAAAGAAAGCCCTGCATCCTCATGAGACCTTTGCAAAGGCCTCTATCTGCCAAACTGGCACGCCTTGCGCCCTACCCGCTTCGTTTGGCGAACAGGCGCAAACAGCCCGAAACCTTTTGTCAATCAGGTTTTGGGCTGTTTTGCTTTTGAATAAGCGGTATAGTGGATTAAATTTAAATCAGGACAAGGCGACGAAGCCGCAGACAGTACAGACAGTACAGATAGTACAGATAGTACAGATAGTACAGATAGTACAGATAGTACAGATAGTACAGATAGTACAGATAGTAC
>NZ_JBQCVG010000034.1:0-433 GCF_051958615.1 Neisseria sp. P0009.S008 | reverse complement strand
TTTTGGGCAGGTTTGCGATGTGCAGCAGGTATTTGAGCGGGTGTTGCGCCCTCAGTGTTTGGACGGTTTGGCTTTGTCCTTTTCGGTCTGTTTTTGGCTGAGGGTTTTTAACTCCTTTAGATAGGCGACCTCTGCGCGCATATAGCACAACTCTTCGATAAGCTCTGCCTGTGTTTTTTCGTGGTCGGGTTTGTCGGCGATGAAGGGGTTTTTGCGGTGTTGGTTCATGGTTTTGGATTGGGGATGTTCGAGTGCGCCGATGCCGCCTTCTTGATAGGCGCGTATCCATCGTCGCAGGTGGGTTCGTGAGATGCCGTAGTGGTCTGCGGTACGCTGTTGGCTGCGTATGTGCAGGCAGTGGAGTACGGCTTGGTATTTGAAGTGTAATGTATATTTGCTCATAAAAAAACTGCACCTTGTGAGTTGGAGGGGG
>NZ_JBQCVG010000033.1:0-455 GCF_051958615.1 Neisseria sp. P0009.S008 | reverse complement strand
CCTACGGGCGGCTGCAGTAAGGAATATTGCGCAATGGGCGACAGCCTGACGCAGCGACGCCGCGTGGGGGATGAAGGTCTTCGGATTGTAAACCCCTTTCGGGAGGGAAGATGGAGTGGGTAACCACTTGGACGGTACCTCCAGAAGCAGCCACGGCTAACTTCGTGCCAGCAGCCGCGGTAATACGAAGGGGGCTAGCGTTGTTCGGAATTACTGGGCGTAAAGCGCACGTAGGCGGACCGGAAAGTCAGAGGTGAAATCCCAGGGCTCAACCTTGGAACTGCCTTTGAAACTGTTTGTCTTGAGGTCGAGAGAGGTGAGTGGAATTCCGAGTGTAGAGGTGAAATTCGTAGATATTCGGAGGAACACCAGTGGCGAAGGCGGCTCACTGGCTCGATACTGACGCTGAGGTGCGAAAGCGTGGGGAGCAAACAGGATTAGATACCCTTGTAGTC
>NZ_JBQCVG010000032.1:0-510 GCF_051958615.1 Neisseria sp. P0009.S008 | reverse complement strand
CGCAGTTTGAACGGCGATACGCCGTTTGAGGTCTTGCAGGCTTATTTTTCTCAACCTGTGGTGTAAACAACGCAACGCTTTCCTACATTTGAATCAGCGTTAAACAATAAAAAACCGCCTGTTCATGACAAACAGGCGGAAACTGAAAAACAGTTTTTTGTTTTCAGCCGTTTAATTGACTAAAAGCAGGAACAGGGTTAAGATAATCTTAACGACTGTTCGCAGTCTCAGCCATGAACGACCCGTGCGAGTGGTATGTTTCATGATTGAAACTCTCCTTTCTAGGAAGGTTTCAGCACAAAGCCCCACTGCAATGGGGCTTTTTTGCTACCAGCCCCACAATAATTATACCCAAACTTCCTAAAATTATTCCAAACAAATTTCTACTAAAAAGGCCGTCTGAAACCCCAATTTTTTGGGTTTCAGACGGCCTGACACCTTTGCAAAATCCCCCCAAATCCCCTAAATTCCCACCAAGACATTTAGGGGATTTTCCATGAGCACCTTCTT
>NZ_JBQCVG010000031.1:0-569 GCF_051958615.1 Neisseria sp. P0009.S008 | reverse complement strand
CCGGTTGCATACACCAAAGCCGACGGCACCAAGGTGTACAAACACACCGACGGCAACTTCTACGATGCACCCAACGGTGCAGGTAACCAAGTTGCAGCAGCGGATGTGATTACCAGCCTGCAGAATGCGGCCGGCAGCACAACCGCACCGACCACCTTGGCCAACGTGAAGGACAATCTGGCCGATACCGCTGCAGCCGTTACCAACCCGACCGGTAACGACCGCACCACCTTGTCTGCCAACAAAGGCCACAACGCCGCCACCGTCAACGACGTATTGAACGCCGGCTTCACCGTACAAGGCAACGGGGTTGACGAAGATTTTGTCACCCATGGCGATACCGTTAATTTTGTTAACGGCCAAGGTACCGTAGCCAACGTCAGCAGCACTGGCGGTGTAACAACGGTTAAGTTCGATACCCCGATGACCTATGTTGACACAGCGGGCACTCCGGCCACTACGCCGAGCAACAAAGTGAATCTGGTGGGCACAGGCGGCCCGGTAACCTTGGGTAACGTCGCTGCAGGTGCGGTTAACGCGACCAGTACCGATGCCGTGAACGGCAGCCA
>NZ_JBQCVG010000030.1:0-1358 GCF_051958615.1 Neisseria sp. P0009.S008 | reverse complement strand
CCGTTGGGTGCATCGTAGAAGTTGCCGTCGGTGTGTTTGTACACCTTGGTGCCGTCGGCTTTGGTGTATGCAACCGGGGCTTGGGCACTCTGTACCACGGATTGGGCGTCTACAGCATAGGTGTAGGTCTGGTTGCCGTTGCCGTCAACATTTTGTTGCACCGTCAATCCGTTGCCTGCAGCCAGGGTCAGGGTGCTGCCTGATTTGGCTGTAGTGGCAGCGGGTGTACCTACGGTGTTGCCGCCGGCAGTGATGTTGAAACCACTGTTGTTGATGGCGTTAACCACATCCTGCGCGGTGGCGACTTGGTTGGTATTACCGGTTGTGGCGGCTTTGCCGTCCGTGCCGGTAGTAATGGCGGCAGTATCTGCGGACACGGTATAGGTAGTGCTGCCATCCCCATTAAGTGTCGGTGTGCCTACAGAGATACCATTGCCAGCAGCCACGATGGTTTTGGCGGCGGCGGCCTTATTTGCCACAACCTGCAATTGGTCTTCAGTAGCAGCGCGACCACTCACCGGCGTACCGGTCCAAGTTTTGTTTGTCAGACCGGTAACCGTACCGGCAGTGCCGTCGACAGTAACCGGGCTGCCGCCGCTAGCCGGACCAACGGTAATGCTGTCGGCCAGTTTAAAGCCGATTTGGTTGTTGGTAACCGTGGTCTTGATATTGCCATCGCCGGCATATTTGACGGTTTCGCCCAGTTTTACGGTGTCGTCTGCACCGCTGTCGGCTCCGATCTTGAAGCCGGCGTCTTTCAAATCGGTCACGGCAGTATTGATGGCAGTATTGATTGCGGTATTAACTGCACCGCCAGTTACGGCACTGTTGTCGCCTGCCGCAACGTTGCCGCTGGTCAGGTTGGTAATCTTGCCGTTGTTACCCATATCAATGTTTTTGCCGTTGGTGCTAATACCGTTACCGTTGATGACCGGGCCGTTGTTAATTGTCAAGCTGTCGGCAGTCAGGTTAGGTTTGGTGGCAATGGTAATGTCTTTACCGTTGTTGGTTATGGCAATGTTGGTACCATCTTTAAACCCTACCGTATCATTCGGCTTGATGGTTTCCGCAGCACCGCTGTTCACTTGGAATTTCCAACCGGCGTTGGCCGCATTGGTGCGTGCATTCAGCGCAGTCAATGCGTCGCCTACGTTGCTGTAGTTCGTTGGCGTACCAGTGGCATTGGCCAGGGTGTAGGTCGGCGCGCTAATGCTGCCATCGGCCTGAACTGCCGATCCGCCGCCCAAGTGGGTGGCTGTGGAATTGGCAGTTTTGTACAACTGGCTGCCGTTCACGGCATCGGTACTGGTCGCGTTAACCGCACCTGCAGCGACGTTACCCAAGGTTACCGGGCCGCC
>NZ_JBQCVG010000029.1:0-1762 GCF_051958615.1 Neisseria sp. P0009.S008 | reverse complement strand
GAGACGGGTGTTTTGGTGCATGTTCATGTTTCAGTATTCTCCTGGAAATACTGTAAACAACGCTACTAGTTTCTACATATCAGGCTTCGGCAACTGAATCACGCGAGAAGGTTTTCTCGCAATAATGGCATTTCAAACGTGTCTGACCATTATGTGAACGGACATAAAAACGGCTGATGACCGGCTCGCCATGACTGGCACAATTGGTATTCGGGCAGCGGAATACTTCTGAAATTTCGTCCGGCAATGACAAATGCTGTTTGTCGATCACTTTAAACTGATCGATTTTGTTTACCACTGCTTCAGGGGCAAATAAAGCCAAACGGTTGGCCGCATTGGCATCCAACCATACGCCGCTGACTTTGATAATGTCTTTGCTTCCCTGCGTTTTGCTGGGCAAATTAAAGCCGACCGTAACCGCACTGCCATAATGCAGCAGCTTAAACTGTCTTAGAATGGCCAAGCTTTTACCGGCAGGAATATGGTCAATTACCGTACCTTGTTCAATCGCTTCAACGCTGAGTTTTGAATTTTCCATCTCTCGCTCCTTAAACTTCTTCGTTCAATACCAAAGATAAAATCGCCATCCGTGCATACACGCCATTGGTTGCCTGTTCAAAATAATAGGCATGAGGTGTTTTATCTACATCCGGATGAATTTCATCTACCCTCGGTAAAGGATGCAAGACGCGCAAATTGGGTTTGGCGTTTGCCAACATTGACGCATCAAGATTGAACTTACCCTGAATTTTGGCAAATTCCTGCTCATCAAAACGTTCGCGCTGAACACGGGTCATGTACAAAATATCCGCCCATTCGACCGCTTCTTCCAAGCTGGACAAAACTTGGTAAGGGCAACCAGCCTCCTCCAGCTCTTCAGTAATATAGTCCGGCATCGCCAAGCTGGGAGGGGAAACAAATGCAAACTCACAACCCCAGCGCTTCAATGCCTGACACAATGAGTGTACTGTACGGCCATATTTCAAATCACCGGCCATCGCAATTTTCAAATTGCTCAAGCTACCTTGTGTTTCATAAATCGTTACCAAATCCAAAAGTGTCTGGCTCGGATGTTGGTTGGTACCATCACCGGCATTAATCACAGGTACGCTCGAAAACTCGGCCGCCACACGGGCCGCACCGTCTTTAGGGTGTCGCTGAATAATCGCATCCGTATAGCTAGAAATAATCCTCGCAGTATCTGCAAGCGTTTCACCCTTTTTCGCGCTGGTATTCGCACCATCAGAAAAACCGATAACTTTCCCACCCAAACGCTGTACCGCGGTTTCAAAAGACAAACGCGTACGGGTGGACGGTTCAAAAAAGCACGATCCAATCAATTTACCCTCAAGTAAATCTTCACGAGGCTGCTTTTTCAACTTCAAGGCCGTCTGAAGCAGCAATTCGAGCTGCTCCGTCGTCAAATCTGAAATTGAAATAATATGTTGCCGATAAAGCGGATTAGGCATGACCATTCCTTCCCATAAAAAAGCCCGCAACAGGCGGGCGTCTCAAGCAAACCAATTCCATCGTTGCCCGACATCATCCCCGTCAGACAATCACAACCATGTTCCTACCACACCCATGAAATCTTCCGCATTATCGCATATTTAACAGACAGCTGCTTCTTTCAAGTTTTCAGACGGACTGAGACCCAAGCACAGGGATTCGGCTGTTTTCAGTTATTACCCAATGTAAAGTCTCCATTTGTCCAGGTCTTCATTCCCGGCCCCATACAAAGCCGCCCGTCAACCCGAACCGC
>NZ_JBQCVG010000028.1:0-1873 GCF_051958615.1 Neisseria sp. P0009.S008 | reverse complement strand
CATGGCTTGTGCGGTTTGCCGGAAGAAGGTGCTCATGGAAAATCCCCTAAATGTCTTGGTGGGAATTTAGGGGATTTTGGGGAATTTTGCAAAGGTCTCAAGCAGCCTTTTTCTTGCCGAATCAGGCGGCAGATGCTTTCCAGAAATCGCGCGGGGGGTCGAGCACGGGTTGGACGATGCCGGTGCGCACGGCGTAGTCGCCGAAGCCTTCGCCCGGTTCGCGGCCTGTTGCCCAGCCGGCGATCCATTCGCGCAGGATGGCGAGGATTTCGGGTTCGGTGATATTTTCTTTGTAGAGGCGGGGGATACGCGTGCCTTGGCGGTTGCCGCCGGCGTAGAGGTTGTAGCGACCCACGGCTTTGCCCACGAGGCCGATTTCGGAGAGCATGGTGCGGCCGCAGCCGTTGGGGCAGCCGTTGGCGCGCAAAACGATGTGCTCTTCGGACAGGCCGTTTTCTGCCATGATTTCGTCCACATGGTCGAGGAATTGGGGCAGGAAGCGTTCGGCTTCGGCCATGGCCAGCGGGCAGGTGGGCAGGGCGACGCAGGCCATGCTGTTTTCGCGCTGTTTGCTCACTTTGTCGTTGATGAGACCGTGTTCGCGGGCGATTTTTTCGATTTTGGCCTTGTCGCGGGCGGCCACGCCGGCCACGATGAGGTTTTGGTTGGCGGTGAGGCGGAAGTCGCCTTTGTGGATTTTGGCGATTTCGCGCAGGCCGGTTTTGAGCGGGCGGCCGGGCGCGTCGGTGATGCGGCCGTTTTCGATGAAGAGGGTGAGGTGCCATTTTTTGTCTTCGCCCTGCACCCAGCCGATGCGGTCGCCGCGCGTGGTAAATTCGTAGGGGTGGATGGGCTGGAATTTCGCGCCCATGCGGTTTTCCACTTCGGCGATGAATACTTCCGTGCCCACGCGCTCGAGGGTGTAGCGGGTTTTGGCGGCTTTGCGGTCGCTCCTGTTGCCCCAGTCGCGCTGCACGGAAACGACGGCGGCGGCGCAGTCGAGCACTTTGTCGAGCCCGATGAAGCCGAATTCGCGGGCGGTGTCGGGGTAGGTTTTGGTGTTGCCGTGCTCCATGGAGAGGCCGCCTCCCACGAGTACGTTGAAGCCGGCGAGTTTGCCGTTTTCTTCAATGGCGACGAAGTTTAAGTCGTTGGCGTGCAGGTCTACGTCGTTGTGCGGGGGGATGACGACGGTGGTTTTGAATTTGCGCGGCAGGTAGCTGGCGCCGAGTACGGGTTCGGTGTCGTCGCCGCTTTTCACGCCTTCGGACAGGGGGGCGGTTTCGGTGGTTTCCACTTTTTCGCCGTCGAGCCAGATTTCGGCGTAGGCGCGGGATTTGGGTAGGAGGTGTTCGCTGATTTTCTTCGCCCATTCCCAGGCTTCGCGGTGCAGGCTGCTTTCCACGGGGTTGCTGGTGCACAGGACGTTGCGGTTCACGTCGCCTGCGGTGGCGATGGAGTCGAGGCCGAGTTTGTGCAGCCATTGGTGCACGGCTTTGATGTCAGGCTTGAGGATGCCGTGGTATTGGAAGGTTTGGCGGTTGGTGAGGCGGATGGAGCCGTAGAGGGTGTGGCTGCCGGAGAATTGGTCGATGCCCAGCCACTGCTGCGGGGTGATCACGCCGCCGGGCAGGCGGCAGCGCAGCATGACGTTTTTGAGATTGTCGAGCTTTTGGTCGTTCCGCTCGGCGCGGATGTCGCGGTTGTCCTGCTCGTACATGCCGTGGAAGCGGATGAGCTGGAAGTTGTCGCCGTTGAAGCCGCCGGTGAGGCCGTCGCCGAGGTCTTGGGCGATGGTGCCGCGCAGGTGGCGGCTCTGGCCTTTGAGGCGTTCGTTGTCGGCCAGGGGGGTGGCGGGGAGTTTGGCGCGGGG
>NZ_JBQCVG010000027.1:0-4072 GCF_051958615.1 Neisseria sp. P0009.S008 | reverse complement strand
ACTGGTGCAACTGGTGCTAAAGGTGATACCGGTGCTAAAGGCGATACCGGTGCAACTGGTGCTAAAGGTGATACCGGTGCTACTGGTGCAACTGGTGCTAAAGGCGATACCGGTGCCAAAGGTGATACCGGTGCAACTGGTGCAACTGGTGCAACTGGTGCAACTGGTGCTAAAGGTGATACCGGTGCTAAAGGCGATACCGGTGCTAAAGGCGATACCGGCGCAACCGGCGACAAAGGTGAAAAAGGTGACACCGGCGTAACCGGCGCAACTGGTGCTAAAGGCGATACCGGTGCAACTGGTGCAACTGGTGCAACTGGTGCAACTGGTGCAACTGGTGCAACTGGTGCAACTGGTGCAACTGGTGCTAAAGGCGATACTGGTGCAACTGGTGCTAAAGGCGATACTGGTGCAACTGGTGCTAAAGGCGATACCGGTGCTACCGGTGCTACTGGTGCTACCGGCGCAACTGGTGCTACTGGCGCTACTGGCGCTACTGGCGCAACCGGTGCTACTGGTGCTACTGGTGCTAAAGGTGATACCGGCGCAACTGGCGCTACCGGCGCAACTGGTGCAACTGGTGCTAAAGGTGATACCGGTGCTAAAGGCGATACCGGTGCAACTGGTGCTAAAGGTGATACCGGTGCAACTGGTGCAACTGGTGCTAAAGGCGATACCGGTGCCAAAGGTGATACCGGTGCAACTGGTGCAACTGGTGCAACTGGTGCAACTGGTGCTAAAGGTGATACCGGTGCTAAAGGCGATACCGGTGCTAAAGGCGATACCGGCGCAACCGGCGACAAAGGTGAAAAAGGTGACACCGGCGTAACCGGCGCAACTGGTGCTAAAGGCGATACCGGTGCAACTGGTGCAACTGGTGCAACTGGTGCAACTGGTGCTAAAGGCGATACTGGTGCAACTGGTGCTAAAGGCGATACTGGTGCAACTGGTGCTAAAGGCGATACTGGTGCAACTGGTGCTAAAGGCGATACCGGTGCTACCGGTGCTACTGGTGCTACCGGCGCAACTGGTGCTACTGGCGCTACTGGCGCTACTGGCGCAACCGGTGCTACTGGCGCTACTGGTGCTACTGGCGCTACTGGCGCAACCGGTGCTAAAGGTGATACCGGTGAAAACGGTAAGTCTGCTGAAGGTAAAGTTGAGCGTGATGAAGCTAAAGGTACTTCTACCATTACTATCAACAACTTCGATAAAGACGGTAAAGTCATCTCTACTACTACTGCAACCGTGAAAGACGGTAAAGACGGTAAAGATGCTGATGGCACCTTCGGTCTGGTTGACGAGACTGGTACTACTGACGGCTCTATCTCCAAAAAACTGAATAACACTATTCAGATTAAAGGTGATGCGGGTACTAAAGTTCAAGTATTCGACAAAGCAACCGGTAAGACTTCAGAGAAAGAAGTTCAAAACATCTTCGTTAAGAAAGACGGCGATGCGCTGAAAGCCAGCTTGAACCCTGATCTGACCGTTAACAGTGTTACTACTAATGAACTGAAGGCAGGTCCTGTAACCATCAACAAAGATGGTATCGATGCCGGCAACACTACTATTAAAAATGTTGCTCCAGGTAAGAACGGTACCGATGCGGTTAACGTTGACCAGCTGAACCAAAAATTCGGCGATGTGAACAGCAGTGTGAACAAGGTTGACAACAACGCCCGCGCAGGTGTGGCTCAAGCTCTGGCTACTGCCGGTCTGCCACAAGCTTACTTGCCAGGTAAGAGCATGCTGGCTATCGGTGGCAGTCACTACCGCGGTGAAACCGGTTACGCTGTCGGCCTCTCTAGCATTTCCGATGGTGGTCACTGGATCATCAAAGGTACTGCTTCCGGCAACTCACGTGGTCACTTCGGTGCTACCGTAGCAGTTGGTTACCAATGGTAATCTGACTTTCAGACGGCCTGAAAAGGCCGTCTGAAAAGACGAAGCAAAGTAAATGCGGCCTAATTTAGGCCGCATTTTTTTATGCTTAGATTATGTGTTGGTTTTATTCGATGAATTAATCGTTATAGTAGCTAAAGAGAAATGAATATATCTTTAGCAATCTGTTGCAATGTAAAAGGCCGTCTGAAACATCATTTGATGTTTCAGACGGCCTTTCATTTATTCACACTATACGCCATTAATCCCAAATATTTGCGCGTTCTACTTCTTTCCATGCGTCTAGAATCAGGCTGCCGTCGTTGTCTTTTAGCAAGGTGGCATCTGAGAGCATACGGCGCCAAGTGCGGGCATTTTTTAGGCCGTGCATTAAGCCTAGTGCATGGCGGACGATATGGCGTAGGATGGTACCGCGCCCTGAGGCGATTTGTTCGCGGCTGTATGCGTATAGCCAAGCTGCTAAATCTGCGTATTGGATTGGTGCGTGTGTGTTGTTGTAAAACAGTGCATCCCAATCGCGCATCAGCATCGGATTGTGATAAGCCTCGCGCCCGATCATGACGCCGTCGACAAATTTCAGATGTTCGGCGATTTCTTCATTGGTGGTGATGCCGCCGTTAATCAAAATTTCTAAGTCGGGGAACTCTTGTTTCAAACGGTAGACGTATTCATATTTGAGTGGCGGAACTTCACGGTTTTCTTTCGGGGATAAACCGTCCAGCCAAGCATTACGCGCATGGACGATAAATGTGCGGCAGGCTGTTTTTTCACGAAGCGTGCCTACAAAATCTGCCACGACTTGATATTCTGTTTGTCTATCTACGCCGATGCGGTGTTTGACTGTTACCGGAATTTCAACTGCATCCTGCATCGCGTTCAAACAATCTGCCACCAAATCTACATCATTCATCAGGCAAGCGCCGAAAGCGCCTTTTTGTACGCGTGGGCTGGGGCAGCCGCAATTTAGGTTGACTTCATTATAGCCATATGTCTCAGCCGCTTTGGCAGCGATTGCCAAGTCATGCGGATCTGAGCCGCCAAGCTGTAAAGCGACCGGTTGCTCGCCTTCGTTGAAACTCAAGAAGCGGTCTTTATCTCCGTAAACCACCGCGCCTGAATTGACCATTTCGCTATAAAGCCAAGCATTGCGTGTAATTTGTCGCGCCATAAAGCGATAGTGTCTGTCTGTCCAATCAAGCATGGGTGCGACAGACAAGCGGCGGGAAGGTAGGGAAGAGGCAGACATTGAGATGACTTTCAAACAAAATAACGCATTATATAGCGTATTAAATTGACTTTCGATATCGGCCGGTAAATCAAAATGATATATAAGGTATCACTGGGTGCAGCTGTGTTGTAGCTGAGGCTAAATCCATTCATTGTGGTGGAAATCCAATATTCAGACGGCCAAATAAGTTTTAAAATGTCAAACAACAAACCATTAGAATGATAAGGAAAAAACATGGCACAATTTTTCGCCATCCATCCCGATAATCCCCAAGACCGCCTCATCAAGCAAGCCGCCGATATTGTCCGCAGTGGCGGTGTTATCGTTTACCCTACGGATTCCTGCTATGCGCTTGGCTGCAAACTCGGCGACAAAAACGCGATGGAGCGCATTCTCACGATTCGCAAAATCGATCAAAAACACCATCTGACCCTGATGTGTGCCGATTTGAGCGAATTGGGTACTTACGCCAAAGTAGATAATGCCCAATTCCGCCAGCTTAAAGCAGCTACGCCCGGCAGCTACACCTTTATCCTGCAGGCAACCAAAGAAGTACCGAATCGCACGCTTCACCCCAAACGCAAAACCATCGGCCTGCGTGTTCCCAATAACGCCACCGCCTTGGCACTTTTGCAAGAATTGGGCGAACCTATTTTAAGTTGCACCCTCATGCTGCCTGAAGACGACGAGCCATTGACCGATCCATACGAAATCCGAGACCGTCTTGAGCATGCTGTTGATTTGGTTATTGATGGCGGCTGGTGCGGTACTGAGCCGACAACGGTTATTGATATGACCGATGGTACTGAGCTGATTCGTCAAGGCAAGGGCGATATTGCCGTATTTGGCTTGTAAAACCATTTGTAGAAACTAGTAGCGTTGTTTACAGTATTTCCAGGAGAATACTGAAACATGAACATGCACAAAAACACCCGTCTC
>NZ_JBQCVG010000026.1:0-5093 GCF_051958615.1 Neisseria sp. P0009.S008 | reverse complement strand
TATTGGGGGAGGGAAATAGCCGAAAACCTTTGTTTAGGTTCCGGCTGTTGGGGGAAAGACTTTTTTGCAAAGGTCTCTGATCGTCGAAGTTTTGGTTTTGTAGGATGTGTTCGAGACGGGACGGGGTTTCGGCATTGAAGTAAATACCCATATCGTCGGTAACGAGCGACAGCGGCGGCACTAAGTTGGAGCCGAGTCCGACCGAGCGGATAAAGCCATCTTCCATGCGCAGCAGGGGGATGTGGTGTTGTTCGGCAAAACGGACGATGGCCTCTTTGCCGTTGCCCCAAGCGAGGATGCGTGCATTATCGGACAGTTTGACCCCGGCCAGTTTTTGGGTGGAAGAGATAAATTTCAGACGGCATGAGGGGACGTTAAAGAACGGTTTGGCAACCGCGCGTTTCCACAAAGACATACCGACGCAATATAACTCGCCACGCAATTTGTCGTTTTTGCGTTTGACCGTCGCCAGATAGTCGATGACATCAAAGAGGTTGCCTGCTTCGCCGGTATTGGGGTTGAGGTAGCGGCTGTATTGCAGATAGGCTGCGGCGAAGAGCTGCAGCAAGTTGCGGGGGGCGTGGCGTTGGGTTTGAACAAGGCTGCCGATTTTAGGATGGCGGTCGTCGCTTACACCCCATCCGGCATACCACGGCAGGCCGAAGGTGGTCAGCGGCTTGCCGCACAAAAGTGCCTCAAAACCCATTTGCGAGGTAACGCAATAAACTTTATCGACGTTTTGCAACAAAGAAATCGGGTTGATGTCTTCTGCCAGAAGATGGACGCGGTGTTGCTGCACCAGTTGGGTCAGATAGCCTTGTTTTTTGCCGCACAAAACATCGGGATGGGTTTTGACCCAAATATCGGCTTGCGGGTTTTCATTTAAAGCCGTCTGAAACATCAGTTCAAACGTAGAGGCGTCTGCGCCGCCATATTGGATGGCCATATCGCCGAAGGTTTGGTCGATAATGAGGACGGTTTCAGACTTGGATGGGGAGCGTAAGGGATGATTGTCTGAAAGTTCGGGCGCGTGGTTGTATTTGGACAGGTGGTGTTTTAGGATGAAATCCATCGCCTGCCGCGCCTGAGCCAAGGTTTCAGACGGCATGGCATCGGCGGCAAGAATCAGTTGTTCCAAACGCGAAGGACGTGTGGTGTCGTAGTAGATACCGATATCGTCATAGACGATGGAGTAGGGTGGATAACCGGCGACACCCAGTCCGAGCGAGCGTAAAAAGCCGTCTTCCAAAGCAATAAAGGGAAGCTGGTGTTCGGCGGCAAAAGCACGCGCTTTGTGTGTCGTCGGGCGCAAACCCCAGCCGACAACAGCCTCTGCTCCTTTTCCGTCTTTGCAGATATGAAACTCAGGCAATAGGGTGGAGAGATGGGGGATTTTGCGGATGCCGCGAGAGGGAATGTAGGCGTTTTTCACAATGCGTTTTCGTCGATTATTGTTATTAATGGATTTGTAGGCCGTCTGAAAAGAGGAACATTCTTTCAGACGGCCTGAATTATTTTTAAAACTTTTTAAAACGTGACTGCTTCGGCCAATACTTTGCCTGCCAAGTCTTTAGGCGACAGGTTCGGCTCGCCTTGTAGCGGCCAGTCGATGCCGACGGTCGGATCATTCCAAATCAGTGAGTGTTCGGCTTTGGGGTTGTAATAGTCTGTGCATTTATAGACGAACTCGGCTTCATCGCTCAGTACATAGAAGCCGTGTGCGAAACCTTCGGGTACCCACAGTTGGCGTTTGTTTTCTGCGGACAGAATCTCGCCCACCCATTTGCCGAAAGTGGGGGAGTCTTTACGCATATCGACAGCCACGTCGAATACTTCGCCGACAACCACGCGCACGAGTTTGCCTTGTGTGTTTTCAGTTTGATAGTGCAGGCCGCGCAATACGCCTTTGCTGGATTTGGAGTGGTTTTCCTGCACGAAGGTGCGTTCGCAGACTTGGGTTTTAAACCACTCGTCGCGGAAGGTTTCCATAAAAAAGCCGCGCGCGTCGCCGAAGACTTGGGGCTCAAGCAGTTTTACGTCAAGAATGGCGGTATCAATGATGTTCATCGTTTTATCTTTCATCTAAAGGCCGTCTGAAAAGTTTCAGACGGCCTCAAACATTATTTTTTCAACAGGCGCAGCAAATATTGGCCGTATTGGTTTTTCGCCATCGGGCGCGCCAGTTCTTCCAGTTTTTCATCGGAAAGCCAACTGTTGCGCCAAGCGATTTCTTCTAGGCAGGCGATTTGTAAGTCTTGAATATTTTGCACGGTTTGGACGAATGAAGCAGCTTCGTGCAGGCTCTCGTGGGTGCCTGTGTCCAGCCATGCGAAACCGCGTCCCAAAAGTTGTACCGACAATGAACCGTCTTCCAAATACATTTGGTTGAGGTCGGAAATTTCCAATTCGCCGCGGGCGGACGGTTTGATTTGTTTGGCGAACCCGACGACGCGTTGGTCGTAGAAGTACAAGCCGGTTACCGCCCAATCGGATTTGGGCTGTTGCGGTTTCTCTTCGATAGACAGGGCGTTGAAGTTTTCGTCAAATTCAACCACGCCGAAACGCTCGGGGTCTTTGACCTGATAACCGAATACGGTTGCTCCGTGGGTCTTGGCGGCGGCCTGTTTCAATGTTTGCGTAAACGATTGACCGTAGAAAATATTGTCGCCCAAAACCAAGCAAACATTATCGTTGCCGATAAATTCTTCGCCGATGATAAATGCCTGTGCCAAGCCGTCCGGACTGGGTTGCACGGCATAGCTGATGGAAATGCCGAAATCGCTGCCGTCGCCGAGCAGACGTTTGAAAGAGGCGTTGTCTTCGGGCGTGGTAATCACCAAAATATCGCGGATTCCTGCCAGCATCAATACGGACAGGGGATAGTAAATCATGGGCTTGTCGTACACGGGCAGCAGTTGTTTGGATACGCCGCGCGTGATGGGGTAGAGGCGTGTGCCGCTGCCGCCGGCAAGGATGATGCCTTTCATGGGTTTTCTCCTGAGTAGTGTGTGTTTGTGTGATTTTCAGACGGCCTAATATGGGAACAGGCCGTCTGAAAACTTATTTTCCGGTGCCTAAACGCTCTAAACGGTAGCTGCCGTTCAATACGTTTTGCCACCAGGTTTTGTTGTCCAAATACCATTGCACCGTTTTGCGGATGCCGGACTCGAATGTTTCCTGAGGTTTCCAGCCCAGCTCTCTGCCGATTTTGGCAGCGTCGATGGCGTAGCGTACGTCATGGCCGGGACGGTCTTGTACGAAAGTAATTAAATCTTCATAACGTGCCACACCGGCTGGTTTTTCAGGAACAAGCTCTTCCAGCAGGGCGCAGATGGTTTTGACGACTTCAATATTGGCTTTTTCATTGTGGCCGCCAATATTGTAGGTTTCTCCGACAACACCTTCGGTAACAACCTGATACAGCGCGCGCGCGTGGTCTTCGACAAACAGCCAGTCGCGGATTTGCATACCGTCGCCGTAAACGGGCAGCGGTTTGCCGTCAAGCGCGTTCAGAATCATCAGCGGAATGAGTTTTTCCGGGAAATGGTAAGGGCCGTAGTTGTTGGAGCAGTTGGTTACGATGGTCGGCAAACCGTAAGTACGCAACCATGCACGGACGAGGTGATCGCTGGACGCTTTAGAGGCAGAGTAGGGGCTGGACGGCGCGTATGGAGTGGTCTCAGTAAACAAATCGTCTGTGCCGTGCAAATCGCCATAGACTTCATCGGTAGAAATATGGTGGAAACGGAAGGCTTCGCGCTTTTCAGACGGCATTTGTTGCCAGTAGGCGCGGGCTGCTTCAAGCAGATTGAATGTGCCGACGATATTGGTTTGGATAAACTCGCCTGCCGAATCGATAGAGCGGTCGACATGGCTTTCCGCAGCCAAGTGCATCACGGTATCAGGCTGGTGTTGTGCGAATACGCGGTCGAGTTCGGCGCGGTTGCAAATATCCACTTGCTCAAAAGCATAGCGAGGATTATTGGCTACCTCGGTCAGAGATTCCAAATTGCCGGCATAAGTCAGCTTATCGACATTGACGACAGAGTCTTGGGTGTTTTGGATAATATGACGGACAACGGCAGAGCCGATAAAGCCCGCGCCGCCGGTAACAAGGATTTTTTTCATAAATTTCAGAGGATAGCCAAAAAATATGAACGGATTATAGCAGACAGAAAGTGTGTTTTTGAGATAAAGAGGCCGTCTGAAAACATCTCTTTCAGACGGCCTGTATCAGGTCAACTTAATCGTCGTAGCCATTTGGGTTGTTGCTGACCCAACGCCATGAATCTTCCATCATCTGCGCCAAATCACGCTTGGTTTCCCAACCGGTTTGCGCTTTGGTGTAGGCAGGGTCGGCGTAAAAGCACGCCAAATCGCATCGCGACGCGGTTTGATTTGGAACGGAATGGTCAAGCCGGAGGATACCTCAAAAGCACGGATGATTTCCAATACCGAATAAGCACGTCCCGAACCCAAATTAAACAGATGTACGCCCGAAACATTGCTTTTCGCCTGCATCGCTGCCACATGGCCTTCCGCCAAATCCATCACATGGATATAGTCGCGCATACCCGTACCGTCGGGAGTAGGATAGTCATCGCCGAAGACTGACAATTGCGGCAGCTTGCCTGAAGCCACTTGGCAGATATAAGGCAGCAGATTGTTCGGGATACCGTTTGGCTGTTCGCCGATCAAACCGTTTTCATGCGCACCGATAGGGTTGAAATAGCGCAACAAAATCACGCTCCAACGCGGATCGGCCTTTTGGATATCCGTCAAAATGCGCTCCACCATAGACTTAGACGTGCCGTAAGGGCTGGTCGTATCTCCCGGTTGCATATCTTCCGTATAAGGCACTTTACCCGGATCGCCGTAAACCGTAGCCGATTAGCTGAACACAATCTTAAATACGCCGGCACGCACCATTTCTTCTGCCAATACCAAGCTGCCCGACACATTGTTGTCATAGTATTTCATTGGTTCGGCCACGCTTTCGCCGACTGCCTTTAAAAGTGTAGAAACTAGTAGCGTTGTTTACAGTATTTCCAGGAGAATACTGAAACATGAACATGCACAAAAACACCCGTCTC
>NZ_JBQCVG010000025.1:0-6291 GCF_051958615.1 Neisseria sp. P0009.S008 | reverse complement strand
TTACCCAATGTAAAGTCTCCATTTGTCCAGGTCTTCATTCCCGGCCCCATACAAAGCCGCCCGTCAACCCGAACCGCAAACGGTTCGGCCTCGGGGCGGCGTCTACGGCAGTTAACCGTCAGGCTTATTTTTTCACGGCAGGCTGGGCGGCCTTAGGCGCGGCAGAAGAAACCGTCGCCTCCGCCTTCAACTTGTTCAGCACCGCATCACCGATGCCCTTCACGTTTTTCAGCTCCTCCACCGATTTGAACGCACCGTTCTTCTGACGGTATTCCACAATCGATTTCGCCTTAGCCGGGCCGATACCCGGCAAAGCCTCCAGTTCGGCAGAAGACGCGGTATTGATGTTCACGGCAGCCAAAGAGAACGCCGCACAGACGGCGGCAAATGCACCAAATAAAAATTTCTTCATCAGATTTTTTCCCATAACGTGTTTGATTGAATCAGTCAGGAAGTCTACAGAATGGTTTTATTCCAAGCGGTAAACACTGTCACATACGCAGATAGGGCAACAGCCCATACCCACATAAATGCTTACGCCATATTAACGCAAATATCGTTTGATTTCAAATATTCCAAACAGTTAACCGTAACTTTCAGTACTTTTGTTCAAGAATAACAACAGGGTAATCATACATAATCCAAATACCAAGAATGCACGAACACTCAATAGGTATCGGTTCATCAATATTCTTGCACCCCTTACCCCATCACCTATCGCCAAACCGATAGAACCGACAGGCATGTAAAAAGCCCCCGACATCAGTCGGGGGCTTCGGAATGGGTGTTTGGCGGTGACCTACTTTCACATGGAAGAACCACACTATCATCGGCGCTGAGTCGTTTCACGGTCCTGTTCGGGATGGGAAGGCGTGGGACCAACTCGCTATGGCCGCCAAACTTAAACTGTTACAAATCGGTAAAGCCTTAATCAATTATTTAGTGATGACTGAATCAGTCAGTAAGCTTTTATATTTGAAGTTCTTCAAATGATAGAGTCAAGCCTCACGAGCAATTAGTATGGGTTAGCTTCACACGTTACCGCGCTTCCACACCCCACCTATCAACGTCCTGGTCTCGAACGACTCTTTAGTGCGGTTAAACCGCAAGGGAAGTCTCATCTTCAGGCGAGTTTCGCGCTTAGATGCTTTCAGCGCTTATCTCTTCCGAACTTAGCTACCCGGCGATGCCACTGGCGTGACAACCGGTACACCAGAGGTTCGTCCACTCCGGTCCTCTCGTACTAGGAGCAGCCCCCGTCAAACTTCCAACGCCCACTGCAGATAGGGACCAAACTGTCTCACGACGTTTTAAACCCAGCTCACGTACCACTTTAAATGGCGAACAGCCATACCCTTGGGACCGACTACAGCCCCAGGATGTGATGAGCCGACATCGAGGTGCCAAACTCCGCCGTCGATATGAACTCTTGGGCGGAATCAGCCTGTTATCCCCGGAGTACCTTTTATCCGTTGAGCGATGGCCCTTCCATACAGAACCACCGGATCACTATGTCCTGCTTTCGCACCTGCTCGACTTGT
Organism: Neisseria sp. P0009.S008; assembly: GCF_051958615.1. Taxonomy (NCBI): domain Bacteria; kingdom Pseudomonadati; phylum Pseudomonadota; class Betaproteobacteria; order Neisseriales; family Neisseriaceae; genus Neisseria; species Neisseria sp. P0009.S008. The sequence goes on along the minus strand of NZ_JBQCVG010000025.1, from coordinate 4,750 downwards.
CGGTCTCGCAGTTAAGCTACCTTTTGCCATTGCACTATCAGTCCGATTTCCGACCGGACCTAGGTAACCTTCGAACTCCTCCGTTACTCTTTGGGAGGAGACCGCCCCAGTCAAACTGCCTACCATGCACGGTCCCCGACCCGGATTACGGGTCTGGGTTAGAACCTCAAAGACACCAGGGTGGTATTTCAAGGACGGCTCCACAGAGACTGGCGTCTCTGCTTCAAAGCCTCCCACCTATCCTACACAAGTGACTTCAAAGTCCAATGCAAAGCTACAGTAAAGGTTCACGGGGTCTTTCCGTCTAGCAGCGGGTAGATTGCATCTTCACAACCACTTCAACTTCGCTGAGTCTCAGGAGGAGACAGTGTGGCCATCGTTACGCCATTCGTGCGGGTCGGAACTTACCCGACAAGGAATTTCGCTACCTTAGGACCGTTATAGTTACGGCCGCCGTTTACTGGGGCTTCGATCCGATGCTTGCACATCTTCAATTAACCTTCCAGCACCGGGCAGGCGTCACACCCTATACGTCCACTTTCGTGTTAGCAGAGTGCTGTGTTTTTAATAAACAGTCGCAGCCACCTATTCTCTGCGACCCTCCAGGGCTTACGGAGCAAGTCCTTAACCTTAGAGGGCATACCTTCTCCCGAAGTTACGGTATCAATTTGCCGAGTTCCTTCTCCTGAGTTCTCTCAAGCGCCTTAGAATTCTCATCCTGCCCACCTGTGTCGGTTTGCGGTACGGTTCGATTCAAACTGAAGCTTAGTGGCTTTTCCTGGAAGCGTGGTATCGGTTACTTCATGTCCGTAGACACTCGTCATCACTTCTCGGTGTTAAGAAGACCCGGATTTGCCTAAGTCTTCCACCTACCGGCTTAAACAAGCTATTCCAACAGCTTGCTAACCTAACCTTCTCCGTCCCCACATCGCATTTGAATCAAGTACAGGAATATTAACCTGTTTCCCATCGACTACGCATTTCTGCCTCGCCTTAGGGGCCGACTCACCCTACGCCGATGAACGTTGCGTAGGAAACCTTGGGCTTTCGGCGAGCGGGCTTTTCACCCGCTTTATCGCTACTCATGTCAACATTCGCACTTCTGATACCTCCAGCACACTTTACAATGCACCTTCATCGGCCTACAGAACGCTCCCCTACCATGCCAGTAAACTGGCATCCGCAGCTTCGGTTATAGATTTGAGCCCCGTTACATCTTCCGCGCAGGACGACTCGACCAGTGAGCTATTACGCTTTCTTTAAATGATGGCTGCTTCTAAGCCAACATCCTGGCTGTCTGGGCCTTCCCACTTCGTTTACCACTTAATCTATCATTTGGGACCTTAGCTGGCGGTCTGGGTTGTTTCCCTCTTGACAACGGACGTTAGCACCCGCTGTCTGTCTCCCGAGGAACCACTTGATGGTATTCTTAGTTTGCCATGGGTTGGTAAGTTGCAATAACCCCCTAGCCATAACAGTGCTTTACCCCCATCAGTGTCTTGCTCGAGGCACTACCTAAATAGTTTTCGGGGAGAACCAGCTATCTCCGAGTTTGTTTAGCCTTTCACCCCTATCCACAGCTCATCCCCGCATTTTGCAACATGCGTGGGTTCGGTCCTCCAGTACCTGTTACGGCACCTTCAACCTGGCCATGGATAGATCACTCGGTTTCGGGTCTACACCCAGCAACTGTTCGCCCTATTAAGACTCGGTTTCCCTACGCCTCCCCTATTCGGTTAAGCTCGCTACTGAATGTAAGTCGTTGACCCATTATACAAAAGGTACGCAGTCACACCATAAGGGTGCTCCCACTGTTTGTATGCATCAGGTTTCAGGTTCTATTTCACTCCCCTCCCGGGGTTCTTTTCGCCTTTCCCTCACGGTACTGGTTCACTATCGGTCGATGATGAGTATTTAGCCTTGGAGGATGGTCCCCCCATATTCAGACAGGATTTCACGTGTCCCGCCCTACTTTTCGTACGCTTAGTACCACTATTGAGATTTCGAATACGGGACTATCACCCACTATGGTCAAGCTTCCCAGCTTGTTCTTCTATCTCGACAGTTATCACGTACAGGCTCCTCCGCGTTCGCTCGCCACTACTTGCGGAATCTCGGTTGATTTCTTTTCCTCCGGGTACTTAGATGGTTCAGTTCTCCGGGTTCGCTTCGCTTATCCTATGTATTCAGATAAGGATACCTCCTATGAGGTGGGTTTCCCCATTCGGACATCGCGGGATCATAGCTTTATTGCCAGCTCCCCCACGCTTTTCGCAGGCTTACACGTCCTTCGTCGCCTATCATCGCCAAGGCATCCACCTGATGCACTTATTCACTTGACTCTATCATTTCAAGAACCTCTTTGACTTCGTTTGCCTACCCGTTGACTAGGGAAGCAAACTTGAAATTCCTACTTTGATAAAGCTTACTGCTTTGTTGTGTCTTAATCCTGCCTTTTGTGTTTCAGGATTAAGTCGATACAATCATCACCCAAATACTGTGTTTGTTTTCTTTTCTCTTGCGAGAGATTTTTTATCCTTTGCAAAGAACAAAAAATCAAAACAAACTCATTGTCTTTGTTTGTTGATTTCGGCTTTCCAATTTGTTAAAGATCGATGCGTCGATATTTCACTTCGCAAATCAAAATAAGCTGCTAAGTATAGCAGGCTTCCTTTGATTTGTAAAGTTCTTGGTGGAGGCAAACGGGATCGAACCGATGACCCCCTGCTTGCAAAGCAGGTGCTCTACCAACTGAGCTATGCCCCCGTTCTTGGTGGGTCTGGGAGGACTTGAACCTCCGACCCCACGCTTATCAAGCGTGTGCTCTAACCAGCTGAGCTACAAACCCGGATTCTCTTCTTAAGCGAATCTTGTCTTCACTCAAGCTTTTCTATTCCGCATCTTTTACAGTTTACCGATAAGTGTGAATGCATCAGACCTCTTCTTTCTCTAGAAAGGAGGTGATCCAGCCGCAGGTTCCCCTACGGCTACCTTGTTACGACTTCACCCCAGTCATGAAGCATACCGTGGTAAGCGGGCTCCTTGCGGTTACCCTACCTACTTCTGGTATCCCCCACTCCCATGGTGTGACGGGCGGTGTGTACAAGACCCGGGAACGTATTCACCGCAGTATGCTGACCTGCGATTACTAGCGATTCCGACTTCATGCACTCGAGTTGCAGAGTGCAATCCGGACTACGATCGGTTTTGTGAGATTGGCTCCACCTCGCGGCTTGGCTACCCTCTGTACCGACCATTGTATGACGTGTGAAGCCCTGGTCATAAGGGCCATGAGGACTTGACGTCATCCCCACCTTCCTCCGGCTTGTCACCGGCAGTCTCATTAGAGTGCCCAACTAAATGATGGCAACTAATGACAAGGGTTGCGCTCGTTGCGGGACTTAACCCAACATCTCACGACACGAGCTGACGACAGCCATGCAGCACCTGTGTTACGGCTCCCGAAGGCACTCCTCCGTCTCTGGAGGATTCCGTACATGTCAAGACCAGGTAAGGTTCTTCGCGTTGCATCGAATTAATCCACATCATCCACCGCTTGTGCGGGTCCCCGTCAATTCCTTTGAGTTTTAATCTTGCGACCGTACTCCCCAGGCGGTCAATTTCACGCGTTAGCTACGCTACTAAGCAATCAAGTTGCCCAACAGCTAATTGACATCGTTTAGGGCGTGGACTACCAGGGTATCTAATCCTGTTTGCTACCCACGCTTTCGAGCATGAACGTCAGTGTTATCCCAGGAGGCTGCCTTCGCCATCGGTATTCCTCCACATCTCTACGCATTTCACTGCTACACGTGGAATTCTACCTCCCTCTGACACACTCTAGTCACCCAGTTCAGAACGCAGTTCCCAGGTTGAGCCCGGGGATTTCACATCCTGCTTAAGTAACCGTCTGCGCTCGCTTTACGCCCAGTAATTCCGATTAACGCTCGCACCCTACGTATTACCGCGGCTGCTGGCACGTAGTTAGCCGGTGCTTATTCTTCAGGTACCGTCATCAGACAGGGGTATTAACCCTGTCCTTTTCTTCCCTGACAAAAGTCCTTTACAACCCGAAGGCCTTCTTCAGACACGCGGCATGGCTGGATCAGGCTTGCGCCCATTGTCCAAAATTCCCCACTGCTGCCTCCCGTAGGAGTCTGGGCCGTGTCTCAGTCCCAGTGTGGCGGATCATCCTCTCAGACCCGCTACTGATCGTCGCCTTGGTAGGCCTTTACCCCACCAACTAGCTAATCAGATATCGGCCGCTCGAATAACGCAAGGCCCGAAGGTCCCCTGCTTTCCTCCTCAGAGAATATGCGGTATTAGCTAATCTTTCGATTAGTTATCCCCCATTACTCGGTACGTTCCGATATATTACTCACCCGTTCGCCACTCGCCACCCAAGAAGCAAGCTTCTCTGTGCTGCCGTCCGACTTGCATGTGTAAAGCATGCCGCCAGCGTTCAATCTGAGCCAGGATCAAACTCTTATGTTCAATCTCTAACTTATAACTTCTGGTCTGCTTCAAAGAAACCGACAGGACAATGTCTAAAACATCATCTTGTCTGTCTTTCAAACAGTGTGAGGCCCAATGCACTCACACTTATCGGTAATCTGTTTTTAAAGAGCGAATCGAATTATACAGTACATTTAGCAAATGTCAACTAAAATTATCGAAAATTTCAACCAACTGTGTTATACTGTCTGCTTCGTTTTCTTCACCGCGTCAGCAGCGAAGAACCGAACTATAC
>NZ_JBQCVG010000024.1:0-7842 GCF_051958615.1 Neisseria sp. P0009.S008 | reverse complement strand
CAAACTTTCTACACAATCCATACATACAAAAAAATACAAACAAAGGCCGTCTGAATTGCTCTTTCAGACGGCCTTTTAAGGTTTCTATATCTATATTTTAGTCGGCGAACTGTTTTTTCATTCGTTCGCGTCGCTCTTGCGCTTCTACGGACAATGTCGCAGTCGGACGTGCCAGCAGGCGCTTGAGGCCGATGGGTTCGCCGGTATCGGCACAGAAACCGTAATTACCTTCGTCGATGCTGCGGATAGTCGCTTGCACTTTATTGAGAAGTTTACGCTCGCGGTCGCGAGTGCGCAGTTCTAAAGCGTACTCTTCTTCTTGAGTAGCTCGGTCGGCAGGATCAGGGGCGGATTCGTGCTCTTGAAGATGGCCGGTAGTGGTGTTTGCATTTTCAATCAGCTCTTCTTGCATTTTAACCAGTAGTTCGCGGAAGAAGGCCAATTGGTCGCTGTTCATGTAGTCCTCTTCAGGACCATTCCAGTTTAAAATATCTTGTTCTGTCAGCTTTGCCATGGTGTCTGCTTTCGGTTTGTTGTTAATGATTTGGATGCTACGGGTTTGCTTTTATTGGGTTTTCTTAAATTTCCGTTTTGGAAATTGGGCGAATCATATCATGTTTTACCTATTCATTTGTTCTTTATATTTCGATTTGCACTTTTTTGCACTACCTTACACCTAAATGTATTAAAGCGCTTTTTAGGACGTTGTATTTTTGGTCGTTAATACCTGCTGCGTTTTCTGACGGCCTATTGAAGCAACCATAGGTTGGTTTGCTGAATAAGTTGGGGAAACCATCGGGCCAGCCACAACCATAATAAGAGTGCCAACAAACTGCCTGAAAAATCGTATCGTCCTACGCGTAAGAAGGAAAACGGTTTGAGCAATGGCTGCAGGATTCGTTCGATGGCATAAGTCAACGGCGAATAGCGGCCTTGTATGCCGGACACCATTCTAATAATCAGACCGATAAGTAATGTATAGGCCGCGGCTTTCAGCATATGGAGTGCGGCAAACCAGAAGTTTGCCAAAATCAGCTTATTGCTGATGGACAGAGCCGGCGAGATGAAAATAATGGCGGTACAGGCAAGGTAGTACACCAGAAAACCTGCGGGCAGGCAGTACCAATCGGTTTTCTCGCCGGATGGAAATGCTTTTTGCCAAGGTTTGGTCAGCCAGCCTGTTGCCTGTATGCTGAATTTAAGCAGGGGGTGTTCTGCTGCCAATCCTGCGTATCGGAGCAAAAAGCGCGTGATACACAGGATGGCAATAGCGTCTGCCAATAATAGGAGCAAGTCGCCGCGCATGTTCAGACGGCCTTATATTGTTGCGCCATTTCTTGCGAACGTTGAACGCAGGCTTCTACGCCCTGTTCGATGGCTTCGGCAACGTGACGGGCTTTGAAGGTTTCGATGGCTTCGTGTGTTGTGCCGCCTTTGGAAGTTACGTTTTGCTGTAATTGTGCGAATGCTTCGCCGGTTTGTTCGGCCAAAGCCACTGCGCCTTTAAATGTAGCGAGGCTCAGTTCGCGTGCGTCTTGTTCGTTGAAACCTTGTGCCAAAGCCGCGTTTTGGAGCGCGCCCAACAGATAGAAAACATAGGCGGGGCCACTGCCGCTGATGCCGGTAATATTGTGGAGTTGCTCTTCCTCGTTTAACCAAACGGTTGTACCGACAGAGCGCATGATGCCGTCTGCGGCTGCACGGTCGGCTTCTGAAACACTTGCATCAGCAAACATACCGGATACGCCCAAGCCGATTTTGGCCGGCGTATTGGGCATGATGCGCACGATACGGCGTGTGCCGCCCAGATAATGGCTGAGGGTATCGATGGACAAACCTGCCGCTACGGACAACACCAGCGCGCCATTCAAACGGATGTTTTGACAGGCTGCCTGCATGTCTTGCGGTTTGACGGCAAGAATGAGGACATCGTCCGCACTCAATTCTGGCAGGTTTTCAGAAGTGGCTACGCCCAATTCTTGCTCCAGTTGCGCTCGTCTTTCGGCGCCGCGTTCGACAATGTGGACACGATAGCCGTCTTGTTTGACCAAACCACCTGCAATGGCAGTTGCCATATTGCCGCCGCCGAGAAAATAGATATTCATATATATGTCACTCCTTTGTGATATCGATCAGGCCGTCTGAAACTGCTGTCTACCCTGTTCAGACGGCCTATTACTTTTATTGAGGATAATGCCGCTTGCCGAAAATCGCGCTGCCGATGCGGACATGGGTTGCGCCGCATTCTACCGCGATTGGCATATCTCCGGACATACCCATAGACAAAACATCTGCTTCAACGCCTGCCGCGTTCAGCTCAGCCAACAGCCGTTGCATGGTATGAAACTGGCTGCGCAATTCATCGTCGCTGCTGTCGGCCTTGGCCACACACATCAATCCGCGCACTTTAATATTCGGCAACTTGGCCACTTCAAGGGCCAGCGCAACCGCCTCATCGTGTGCTACGCCGTGTTTTGTCTCTTCTGCGGCAATGTTCACTTCAATGCACACCTGCAACGGCGGCATTTCAGACGGCCTTTGTTCGCTCAAGCGCCGCGCCGTTTTCAGACGGCCTATCGTATGCACCCAATGTGCGCGTTCGGCCACAAATTTGGTTTTATTAGACTGCACATCGCCGATAACGTGCCAAACAATATCCGGCAAATCGGCCAGCGTTTCCGTTTTTTCAAACCATTCCTGAATATAATTCTCTCCGAAATCGCGCTGACCAGCCGCATATACTTCGCGGATATCGTCTGCCGGAAACGTCTTACTGACCGCTACCAGTTTTACCGCATCCGCAGGCCGTCCGGCAGCCTCAGCCACCTGTTCAACCGCCTGGCATACGTCCTGATAGTTTTGTTGCAATACCGACATGGTTTTCTCCTTTAACCCGTTCATCACTCGGCATTTTGAAAATTTTACTTGGTTGAACGAGTTTATCTATTTAAAATAAAGCAATTTTATTATTCTAAACCAAAACAAGGCCACATTATGCAGATTACCGACTTACTCGCGTTCGCCGTGAAAAACAAAGCCTCCGACCTCCATTTGAGTTCGGGTATTTCCCCTATGATACGCGTACACGGCGACATCCGCCGCATCAACCTGCCCGAGATGAGTTCGGAAGAAGTCGGTACCATGATTACCTCGATCATGAACGATCACCAGCGCAAGCTCTATCAACAGGATTTTGAAGTCGATTTCTCATTTGAGCTGCCTAATGTTGCCCGTTTCCGCGTCAACGCCTTTATGACCGAACGCGGCCCGGCCGCCGTATTCCGTACCATTCCGAGCACCGTCCTGACGCTGGAAGAATTGCGTGCGCCGCGCATTTTCCAAAAAATTGCCGAAAATCCGCGCGGTTTAGTCTTGGTAACCGGCCCGACCGGTTCGGGTAAATCCACCACGCTGGCGGCAATGGTCAACTACATCAACGAAACCCAACCGGCCCACATTCTGACCATCGAAGACCCGATTGAGTTCGTCCACCAAAGCAAAAAGGCGCTCATCAACCAGCGCGAGCTGCATCAGCACACCCACAGCTTTACCAACGCCCTGCGTTCCGCCCTGCGCGAAGACCCAGACGTGATTTTGATCGGTGAGATGCGCGACCCTGAAACCATCTCCCTCGCCCTGACCGCCGCCGAAACCGGTCACTTGGTTTTCGGCACGCTGCACACGACCGGCGCCGCCAAAACCATCGACCGTATTGTCGACGTATTCCCTGCAGGCGAAAAAGAAATCGTGCGCTCCATGTTGTCCGAATCCTTGCGCGCCATCATTTCCCAAACCCTGCTGAAAACCCGCGACGGCAACGGCCGTGTCGCCGCACACGAGATCCTGATTTCTACACCGGCCGTGCGCAACCTCATCCGCGAGAACAAAATCGCCCAAATCAACGCCGCCCTCCAAACCGGTCAGGCCCACGGTATGCAAACCCTCGATCAAGCCCTGCAAACCCTTGTCCGCCAAGGCACCATCAGCCCCGAGCTGGCACGCAGCAAGGCGCAAAACATCGAAAACCTCTCTGTTTTCTAAACCATACTCAGGCCGTCTGAACCCCATCATCCCGTTTTCAGACGGCCTTTCAGCCTGACCGAATACCCGTTTTAAAGAGAATCATCATGAGCGACCTCGCCCCTCTGCACGACCTGTTAAGCGAAATGGTGCAAGCCTACTCACAAAAAAACCAAGCACCGCACATCCCCACCCCGGCCGAAATCGGCACGCATCTTCACCCCCTGCTCGACCGCATGTGTGAAGAGGCCGAAAAACGCAACGCATCCGACATCTTCATCAGCGCAGACTTTCCCCCTGCCATCAAAGTCGGCGGCACCCTCACGCCCATGCCCCATAAAGCGCTAACCGGCGCGGACACCGCCGCCATCGCCGAATCCACCATGAACCCCGACCAGCTCGAAGCCTTCAATCGTGACTGGGAAATCAACTATTCCGTCCAATCGCGCAGCAACACGCGCTACCGCGTCAACGCCTACCACGAGCAAGGCCGCGTCGGCATGGTATTGCGCCGCGTCAGCCAAGACATTCCCGAAATGAAGACCCTCGGTTTACCCGAAAAGCTCCAAGAGCTTGCACTCGCACCGCGCGGCCTGCTGATCCTCGCCGGCCCGAACGGTTCGGGTAAATCCACCACCATGGCCTCCATGCTCAACTACCGCAACCAAAAGCTGCCCGGCCATATCGTTACCATCGAAGACCCCATCGAGTTTATCTACAAACCTTGCCGCAGCATCTTCACCCAGCGCGAAATCGGCATCGATACCGACAACTGGAAAATCGCCGTTCAAAGCGCCATGCGTCAAGCGCCCGATGTCGTCTGTATCGGCGAAGTCCGCAGCGAAGAAAGCATGAAATACGCCCTCCAACTGGCTCAAACCGGCCATCTGTGCGTTTTCACCATCCATGCCAACACGGCTTCCCAAACCATCGAGCGCATCATCAACTTCTATCCGGAAGACCGCCGCCAACAGGTTTTGATAGATTTGGCGTTAAACCTCGTCGGCATTATCGGCCAACGCCTCACCATCAAGAAAAACCGCCAACGTACGGCCGTTACCGACCTCCTGCTCAACACTCCGGCCATGCAGGACTTGATTTTCCAAGGCGAATTGCTGGAAATCCGCGACTTGATGGCACGCTCCGGCAGCAACGGCATGCAGACATTCGACCAAAACCTCTTCAACCTCTACGCACAAGGCCAAATCGAACTCAGCGAAGCCCTGCGCCAAGCGGTATCCGCCAACGATTTACGCCTGCGCATTCAAATGCACGACGAGGGCAACAATACCGAACGCCTCTACGACCGCATCAGCGACCTCAACCTGATGACCTAATAGCGCAAGCCAAAAAAGGCCGTCTGAACGGGAGTGGAAATGAAATCAAGTATTTCCCCGTATCCGTTCAGACGGCCTTATCTCATTTAAAGCATTCTGAAATCGACTGAAAATCCTGTTAAAATCCAATCATTCACCTCATAACGAATAATAAACAACATCATGAAAACTCCGCCGCTCAAACCTCTGATCATTGCCTCCCTGCCCGTCTTCGCCAGCGTATTCATCGCCGCCACCCTCGTTTGGCACTTCGACACGCCCAAACTGGTTATGCCCTTCGTGCTCGGCATTATTGCCGGCGGTTTGGTCGATTTGGACAACCGCCTCACAGGCCGTCTGAAAAACATCGTCATCACCGTTGCCCTGTTTACCCTCTCCTCACTGCTTGCCCAAAGCACCATCGGCACAGGCGTTCCCTTCATCTTGGCCATGACCCTGATGACTTTCGGCTTCACCATCCTCGGCACCGTCGGCCTCAAATACCGCACCTTCGCTTTCGGTGCGCTTGCCGTCGCCACCTACACCACGCTGACCCACACCCCCGAGACCTACTGGCTGACCAACCCCGTCATGATTCTGCTGGGTACTGTCCTATACAGCGTCAACATCCTGATCTTCCAAATTATCCTGCCCCACCGCCCCGTCCAAGAAACCGTTGCCAACGCCTACGATGCACTCAGCAACTACTTCGATGCCAAAGCCGACTTTTTCGACCCCGACGAAGCCGCATGGTTGGGCAACCGCCAAATCGACTTGGCCATGAGCAACACCGGCGTGATTACCGCCTTCAACCAATGCCGCGGCGCACTTTTCTACCGATTGCGCGGCCAACACCGCCATCCGCGTACCGCCAAAATGCTGCGCTACTACCTCTGCGCGCAAGACATGCACGAACGCATCAGCTCCGCCCACGTCGATTACAGCGAAATGGCCGAGCAGCTCAAAAATACCGACCTTATCTTCCGCATCCGCCGCCTGCTCGAAATGCAAGGCCAGGCGTGCCGCAACGTTGCCTCCTCCCTGCGCAACAACAAACCCTACGCATACAGCAAACGCCTCGGCCGCGCCATGGAAGGCTGCCGCCAATCCCTTAGCCATTTTGCCGAGACCCATGCCGACAATGCCAACCTCCACAATATCCGCCGCCTGCTCGACAACCTCAGCAGTGTCGATTACCAACTGCGGCAACTGCAAAACGATGCGTCCCTTGCCGAAAACGACAACGCCGATACCCGCATCGCCGCCCTTGAAAACACCAAGTTCCGCAATATCGGCGAGACCGTCCTCAGCCAGCTCAATTTCGACTCCGGCGTCTTCCGCCATGCCACCCGCCTCTCCATCGTCGTGGCCGCGGCCTGCATCATTGTCGAAATCCTCCATCTCAACCTCGGCTACTGGATTCTGCTGACCGCCCTTTTCGTCTGCCAACCCAACTACACCGCCACCAAAAGCCGCGTATACCAACGTATCGCAGGCACGATTCTCGGCGTGATTGTCGGTTCGCTCGTCCCCTACTTCACCCCGTCTATTGAAACCAAGCTCTGGATTGTTATCGCCAGCACCACCCTGTTCTTCATGACCCGAAGCTACAAATACAGCTTCTCCACCTTCTTCATCACCATCCAAGCCCTGACCAGCCTCTCGCTTGCCGGTTTGGACGTGTACCACGCCATGCCCATCCGCATCATCGACACCATCGTCGGTTCCGTTATCGCATGGGCCGCCGCCACCTACCTCTGGCCCGATTGGCGTTACCTCACCCTCAGCCACACCGCCGCCCAAACCATTACTGCCAACGGCCGCTATCTCGACGCCATCCTCGACCAGTTGCAAAACGGCAGCCGCGACGATTTCGACTACCGCCTCACCCGCCGCCAAGCCCACGAAAGCATCGCCGCCCTCAGCAGCACCCTGTCCGACATGAGCAGTAACCCGAAAAAATACCAAGACCGCCTGCAAGACGGTTTTACCCTGCTCAAAACCAGCTATGCGCTGACCGGCCACATTTCCGCGCTCGGCGCATACCGCGACCAAGTCCGAATCGACGGCAACGACGGCTTTGCGCCCTATGCCAAGCTGACCCACCACATCGCCGAGTTGCTGACCCAAATGCCCCAAACCGACCCCGAGGCTTTTGAAACGGCCATGACCCAAATCCGTCAGGAATTTGCCGAGCTTGAGCAAAACACACAAGTGCAGCAAGACCACGTCCTCAAACACCAGCTCGACCTGATCATCCGCCAGCTTACCCCGTGCTATCAGGCATTGCACCGACAAGCCGACGTAGAGGCCGTCTGAAAAGAGCCGGACACTTTCCAGCCTGTTTAGCAACAAGTCTGCCCATCATCGGCGTTGAGTCCAGCTAAACACTTCCTCAAATAAAAACCAAAACAAAAGGCCGTCTGAATCTTTGAACTGCACCCCAAAAGTTGGACATCCCCCCTCCAACTCACAAGGTGCAGTTTTTTTATGAGCAAATATACAT
>NZ_JBQCVG010000023.1:0-9946 GCF_051958615.1 Neisseria sp. P0009.S008 | reverse complement strand
GCATTAGCGAAAGCAGGCGAAGCTAAAGATGCAGCGAAAGCAGCAGACGATAAAGCTGTAGCGGCAGATGCTAAAGCGGTAGCGGCAGATGCTAAAGCAGTAGCGGCAGATACCAAAGCCGGTAAAGCGGCAGAAGCGGCTCAAGCAGCAGATGCTAAAGCAGTAGCAGCAGATACCAAAGCTGATGGTGCGGTAGCGAAAGCTGAAGCGGCAGATGCTAAAGCGGTAGCGGCAGATGCTAAAGCTGATGGTGCGGTAGCGAAAGCTGAAGCGGCAGATGCTAAAGCGGTAGCGGCAGATACCAAAGCCGGTAAAGCAGCAGAAGCAGCTCAAGCGGCAGATGCTAAAGCGGTAGCAGCTGATACTAAAGCCGGTAAAGCGGCAACAGATGCAGCAGATGCATTAGCGAAAGCAGGCGAAGCTAAAGATGCAGCGAAAGCAGCAGACGATAAAGCTGTAGCGGCAGCAGACGCAGCGAAAGCAGCGGACGACAAAGCAGTAGCAGCAGATACCAAAGCTGATGGTGCGGTAGCGAAAGCTGAAGCGGCAGATGCTAAAGCGGTAGCGGCAGATGCTAAAGCTGATGGTGCGGTAGCGAAAGCTGAAGCGGCAGATGCTAAAGCAGTAGCGGCAGATACCAAAGCCGGTAAAGCGGCAACAGATGCAGCTAATGCATTGACTACAGCAAATGGCATTGATGGCAAAGTGTCAAAAGCGCTTCAAGCTGTTGATAAAGGTTGGACTTTACAGACTGAACCTGGAACAGAAACCACCATCAACGCAGCAAATAATGTTGTTAGATTTAAAGCAGGCGATAATATTAAGATCAGTCAAACTGGTGGCAATATCACTGTAGCATTAACTAATGACATTAACGTAACTAAAGTGACTGCAGGAACTGTAGTTGCGAGCAACTTGACTGCGAAAAATGCAACCTTAGGTGGCGCTGGTCATACTGTTAAAGTTGAAAACGGTACAAACGTTGATATGGGCGGTAACCAAATCCACAATGTGGGAGATGGTGTTAAAGATTCTGATGCCGCAACTGTAGGTCAGTTGAATCGTGCATTAGATCAGGTCGCAGGAAGTCCGGCTAAGATCAATGAGTTAAACAACCGTGTAGATAAGATGAACAAGGAAATGCGTGGTTACGCTGCTAATGCAATGGCAGTAACAGCATTGCCTCAAGTTTATACTGCCGGTGACTCAATGATTAGTGCTGCTGTAGGTTCTCAAGGTGGTGCAGCTTCCGTTGCTGTGGGCTACTCACGCGCATCGGATAACGGAAAAGTTGTTATCAAATTGAATATGGCAGCAAGCAGCAGTGGCGAAAAAGGCGTTGCGGCAGGTGTTGGTTACAAATGGTAATCAATAGCTAATTGTAAACGCTAATCTAAATAAAATCGTGAGAGTGTAAGCTCTCACGATTTTTATCAGGTTTTTCTTATGGAAAATACACAAACTTCTTTTGAAACTACTGAAAAAATGACCGCACTTTTGTTATGCGATCCTACTTTTTTGAGTAATTTTGATAAAAATTACATAGCCAATTTAAACAAAATAAACTGGACGCCGGAAATGGGAGAGCCTCATCAATTACATGGGCTGCCTTCCAATCATTTCGATATTATTTTGGTTGATGAAACTTACAGTCTTAATTACAGCAGTTTTATTTGCTGTCTGAGGGTTTTGAAGAATAACGGTATTATTGTAATGCCGAAAAAGTGTCATCTCCAATTTGATAAATTCAAGAAAAGAGTGGCTGAGTTTGTAGAAATCTTTCCCTCTTCGGATGAGATCCCAATCTTAATACTTTCGAAAGTGGTTCAGAATAAAAGCTATGAGGTATATGAACAAGAACTTTCTTATTTTTTAGAAACTAGAGCATTTGATATGGCACTGCAATGGATTGATAAAATGGAAATATTATCTCCCTTTGCCATAGAGCCTATTATGTACCGTTGCAATATTTATCAAACCTTAGGATTAGTTGAAGGGGTTGAAGCAAGTTGGGCTTCTTTTCAACAACGCTTTAATCATCAAGGTATTGAAATATATAAGGCATTGTCTGTTATCACGGCTGGAGATTATTGCAAAGGTTTTAAAATGCGCCAACCTTTGGTGTCTGATGCACGTAGAACCAAAACTCCCCCTAAAGCTGTACATCAAATAAAAAAATGGCAAGGGCAAAATTTATTGGGAAAACATTTTGTTATTTGGACTGAATTCGGTCTGGGTGATGAGTTGATGTTTGCTCAATTAGCTTATGCACTAAAAAAACAACTTAATGTAAGAAAAATCACACTCATTGCACAAACTCCCGTTGTGAAATTATTGAAGAGTCATCTGGATATTGATGTCGTGATTGATAGTAAAAAGATCGATCTTGAGCTGGATGATAGTTTTGATTATTGGAGTTTTCCACATGATATCATGGCATATATTGATCTTCCTTTTTATCAAATTGTGAAGCGTCATCCTTATCTTTTTATCGATCAGCAAAGTATTGATAATGCAAAAAAGAAAATTTCACAAATGCCTGATAAATTGAATATTGGGATTGTTTGGCGAGGAAATCCCACCCATGAAAATGATGCTTTTCGTTCTATTCACCAACCTGAACTTTTAAGACTCTTATTTGATATAGAAGGGGCTAATTGGTATTGCTTACAGAAAGAATGCAATCTTGAAGAAAAAAAATTATTAGCTGAATATCAGATTCCAAATTTAGCCAAAAATGCAAAAACCTTATGGGAAACAGCTACTTATTTAGTTAATTTAGATTATCTTGTGACGGTGGATACATCAGTTGCGCATTTGGCCGGTGCTTTAGGAGTGAAAACATTGTTACTTTTGCCTTTTATTGGCGATTGGCGTTGGAGATATGGAAGTGGAAACAATTTATGGTATCCAAATATTACCTCTATTCGGATTGATAGTCTGACGTCATCGTTTGAAAAGGTTATTCATGAAGTAGGGATACACTTAAACGTATTAATACATAATCATTTAACACGTAATTAGCTATAGGAGCTAGGATGAATAAAAAAGCCACTGCTGAACAAGCTGAGGTGATTTCGCCGAATATTGAATTGTTAGAACAAGCGGTAGAACAAAAAGACTATGAACGAGCTTGTAGCATTTTATTAGCTATTTTAACTGAGCTAGATGACAATTTTGGGCTTTTAGGTCAGATTGAGTTTTCTTATCCTGAACAATATCAAGCGGAAACGCTTGATATGGATCTTGTCGTCTATTTTTGCCACAGAATGGCGAATGTCATTACAAAACTATTTACTGATCAAGAACTTACCATTTCAGATATCGGTATGCAGCGTTTTTTCTCATTCCAACGTTGGATGGCGATGATTTTTGCAAGCTCAAGTTATATTAATGCTGATCATATCTTACAGGTTTATAACAAAAATCCGGTTCCTGGCTCTTTGGAAGTTGAGCTTGAGTCTAATCGCGACTCCTTAGTGAAGTTTTGCATTATGTATTTTCCGGAGTCTAACCTAAATCTTAATTTAGATATGCTGTGGAATATTGCGCCTGATGTTTGTGCTTCACTTTGCTTTGCATTGCAATCAGGGCGCTTTATTGGTACGCCTGCTGCGTTTTCAAAGCGCGCTGCGATTTTACAATGGTTCCCTGAAAAGCTTGCCACATTATCTGATTTAAATTCTGTACCTAATAGTATTTGTCATGATGTGTATATGCATTGCAGCTATGATGTTGCACCAAATAAACATGATGTAAAAAAAGCCTTAAACACAGTGATTCGCCGAAATCATTTCTTATGTGGCTGGAAAGATCTTGATGTTTCTCAAATTGGTTATCGAGATGGAAAACCGGTAATGGTTGTTATCTTGGAACATTTCAACATGGCACACTCTATTTACCGAACTCACTCAACATCCATGATTGCTGCGCGTGAACATTTTTATTTAATTGGTATTGGGAGTGAGCGAATCGATGAACAGGGACGAGCTGTTTTTGATGAGTTCGTTTTATCTCCTCATGACGATCATATATATAGTAGAATGGGGCTTGTTCGTGATATTTGTGAAAAAAATCAAGCTGCAATCTTATATATGCCGTCTATTGGTATGGATTTGTTATCTATCTTCCTCAGCAATACCCGTGTTGCGCCAATTCAAGCCATTGCGTTAGGTCATCCGGCAACAACATATTCTGACTTCATTGAATATGTTGTGGTTGAAGATGATTATGTTGGCTCTGAAGATTGTTTTAGTGAGACTCTTTTACGTCTTCCAAAAGATGCGTTGCCTTATGTTCCATCAGCCTTTGCACCGACCAATGTGGAATATGTGTTACGTGAGAATCCGGCAGTTATCAATATTGGTATTGCAGCGACTACGATGAAATTAAATCCGTATTTCTTGGAAATATTAAGGATTATCAGAGATAAAGCAGCGGTGAAAATACATTTTCATTTTATGCTGGGACAATCATATGGTATTACGCATCCATATGTAGCTCGTTTTATTAAATCGTATTTAGGAGATGATGCGACGGCACATCAGCAAACGCCTTACCAAGAATATCTTGGCCTCATTAAGGATTGTGACATGATGTTAAATCCACTTCCGTTCGGCAATACTAATGGCATTATTGATATGGTCACCATGGGATTGGTAGGTATCTGTAAAACCGGAGCGGAAGTACACGAACACATTGATGAAGGTTTATTCCGTCGTTTAGGTTTGCCGGATTGGCTGATTGCAAATACGATTGATGAATATATTGAGCGCGCTATTCGTTTGGCTGAAAATCATGAAGAACGTTTAGCGTTGCGTCATCAAATTATCAAAAATAACGGGTTAAATACTTTATTCTCAGGTAATCCACGTCCAATGGGAGAGGTTTTCTTGAAGAAATTAAAAGCATGGGCGAAAAAGAACGGCGTGAAAATTAAGCCTAAAAGAAAAACTAAAAAGCCTGCCTAAGGTTTATTTTTAATAAAAATAGAGACCATATTTGCTTAGAAAATCTTGGTGTTTTATTAAATTTAAGTGCGGTTGAAATTCATCTTCTTTTTTAACCGCACTTTTTTATTCATCGTGGCAATCTTTTTTCATACTAACACCTAATAAAAAAGGCTTAACCTTCAGTGGGTTAAGCCTTTTTCTTTGGAATAAAAGAAGATTATTCTACTTTTAATTGTTTGCCGTCATAGCTCATTGTTTGAACAGATGTTAACGCTTTGCCGCCTTCTGTTTCACCGCCGATGAGCAATACTTTGTTGTCATAAGACACGGAAAATTTCAATAGGGATTTTAAGGTTTTTAATCGGTTAAATCTTTGTGCAACTGCTACATAATACCGGTTTTTTACATAATAAATATCCAAAATACAAAAAAGCAGGCTGAAGGCAGCCTGCTTTTCCACTTAGTAAAACATTGATTCGATTATTTGACTTGCAGCACTTCCAATGTGTTGGTCGAACCGGATTCACGCATTTTCGAGCCGCTGGTAATGATGTATTGGTCGCCAGAACACAGAATTTGGTGTTCGATCAACACAGCTTCCACTTCGTTCAGCGCAGTATCGTGGTCGGTACTGGTCGCCAAAATCATCGGACGCACGCCGCGATACATCGCCATGCGGCGTTGTGCGGAAATGCTCGGGGTCAGGGCGAAAATCGGCAAAGTGATGTTGTGGCGGCTGATTTCGAAGGCGGTTGAGCCGCTTTCGGTCAGGGCGACAATCGCTTTGGCGTGAACTGCGCGCGCTACGGTAACCGCGCCGCGGGCAATCGCCAAGTTGGTGCTGAGAGGATCTTGGAATTCAACTGGCTCGATAACGCCATTGAGGGAGTCCTGCTCTTTTTCGGCCGCCGCACAAATAACCGCCATTTGGCTGACCGTTTCAAACGGATACGCACCCACCGCAGTTTCAGCGGAACACATTACCGCATCGGTACCGTCCAATACCGCATTGGCCACGTCGCTCACTTCGGCACGGGTCGGTACGGGATTCGTAATCATGGATTCCATCATTTGGGTCGCGGTAATGCTGAAGCGGCGCAACTCACGGGCGCGGCGGATCATGCGTTTTTGCAGGGCAGGAACGGCGGCATGACCGACTTCCACTGCCAAGTCGCCGCGGGCAACCATAATACCGTCGCTGGCGAGGATGATTTCGTCTAGATTTTCAATGGCTTCTACGCGCTCGATTTTGGAAACCAAACCGGGACGTACGGCTGTACTGCCTTTCATTTCTTCCTCGACTTTGGCGCGTGCGATGTGCAGATCTTCAGCAGATTTCACAAAGCTGATGGCCAAGTAGTCGCAACCGATGGCAATCGCCGTTTTCAGGTCACGGAAGTCTTTTTCGGTCAACGCACCGGCAGACAGGCCGCCACCGCGTTTATTGATACCTTTATTACTTTTCAGCACATGGCTGTTTTCAACTCTTGTAATAATCCTACTTCCTTCAACCGCCTCAACAGTCAAGGTCAACAGGCCGTCATCCAGCCACAAAACATCACCGGCAACGACGTCATTCGGCAAATCACGGTAGTCCAAACCCACCGCTTCGCGTGTGCCTTCGCCTTCAAGCGCGGCATCCAAAATTAAGGTTTCATCTTTATTCAGCTCGATGCTGCCGCCGGCAATTTTGCCGACACGGATTTTCGGGCCTTGCAAGTCGGCAAGAATAGCCACTTCCTGACCTGCACGTTTCGCGGCTTCGCGCACGATGAGGGCGTTTTCTTCATGGAACTCAGGGGTACCGTGGCTGAAGTTAAAACGGATGACATTCAGACCGCCGACACGGATCATGTCTTCCAACAATTGCACATTGTTGCTGCCCGGACCCAATGTGGCGACAATTTTGGTATTGTGACTGATACGGGTTAAATCACGTTGCAATTCGCTCATGTAAACGTCCTTTCCTGTTGATTCCACGTTTGATAATGAAAAAGATTGTACTCTCAATGCAATAATGTTGGCGTAAAATTACATGATTTTCTGACTTAAACTAAATTTATTTTTGCATTAACCTACTTTTCTATCGGATACAATACACTCTCACGTCGTCATTTTTGATTTTCAGACGGCCTCCCTCATACTAATAGAATACTCAACTGATCCATGAAACGTTTTTTGACTCCGCTACCCATCGGCATCGTTTTGGCCGACCTAATCTACGGTTTCGTACTCAATGTCATGCAAGGCTTAAATTTGCAACAAACCGCCTCCAACCAATCTGGTACCATTTCCGTCACACCCGACATTGCCTTCAACAGCCTGCAAATCGTCGCCAACGGCGGCATGGTCTGCATCATCGGCTTCGGTTTGATTGTTTTGTTCCAACTCAACCGCGCTGTATTACGCCAACAAATCCTGCCCATCGGTATTTTCCGAACCCTCGGCCTGTTGGCTGTTTTGGCATTCAGCATTTCGTCTTTATGGGAATGGTTGCATGCCGCTTTGTCGCTGCTTTCCGGTCACAACGTTTTAAACTTCAGCAACCCGCGTTATCTGGTTACCGCGGCCTGTATGCCCATCATCGCTTTCTTGTGCATCTTACGCCTGTACAATTGGTATCGCCTGCATCGGACTGTTGCCACTGACGACACCTCCACGACCCTCTAATCAAGCTGCAAAAAGGCCGTCTGAAACAGGAAAACCTATTTCAGACGGCCTTGTCATTGTATGTCTCAACGTTGATGGCTGGTTTCTACACCAGCCTTAATCTCACCATACATTTGCGAGCTGCCTCCGCTGCCTGATGCGCAGGCTGCCAAACTCAGTGTCAAAACAGCCGCAGTCAAAATCTTCAACATTGAGTGTTCTCTTTCTACAAAAATTATTTCGGGTCGCAACGGAAATGGTAAGCGCAGATTTCAAATCCATTTTTGAAGTAGAGACGATGGGCATCGGCACGGTCATGGTTCACATGGACATTCAGATGGATTTTGGTCGCGCCGGTTTCCGCACCGATTTTACGTACTTCTTCCAACAAGCGAGAAGCATAGCCTTTTTGGCGGCATTGCGGCATGGTTACGAGATCATCAATATGGATATGGTAACCGCTGGCCAAGTTATGTGCAGTATGGAAACCGCATACGGCTACGGCATTTTGTTTGCCTTCTTCAAAAATACCCAGCAGACGGTAGCCGGTTTTGCGTTGATGCTCGTTGATTTGTTCGACAAAACGGTGAATATCGGTCAACGATGAACGCAGAACACTCAAGGCCGCAAAAGCAGTTGCAGTTTCTTCCGGCTGAATTTCACGCAATACGCCGACCACAGGTGCGGCAGCTTGTGGCTCAGGCTGCACATTGGCCGCTTCCGCACGCTCGGCGGCATGTTTTTCTTCAATCGCCTGCGCCAACAAAACGCGCTCGACCGGCACTTCGCCCTGCTGTTTGCTCTCTTGTTCTTTAAGCAAGGCTTTGCAGTCAATCACGCGCAAATCATTATCCGCCGCAAAGTCCATCAAGAAACGGAACATTTGCGGATTGTCTTCTTCCAACTTTTTATCGACCGCCACACAACGGACATTATCCACCAAAATCGGGCGCACCCAATTAGAATAGGAAAGGCGGTTGTCTTTAGTAAAGGAAGACAAAATACCGCACAGGCGCTCCGCCCAGTCGCTTGGTCGGAAA
This sequence comes from Neisseria sp. P0009.S008, assembly GCF_051958615.1. Lineage (NCBI taxonomy): Bacteria > Pseudomonadati > Pseudomonadota > Betaproteobacteria > Neisseriales > Neisseriaceae > Neisseria > Neisseria sp. P0009.S008. The sequence goes on along the minus strand of NZ_JBQCVG010000023.1, from coordinate 1,305 downwards.
ATCTTGCCTTTGCTGGTCGTACCATGGATCACAACTTCATAAGGATTACACACTAACATAAGCAGCTTCCTGAGAGTAAATGGCTGAAGGAATATTTCGCCAGTGCCAACATCAGAAAAAGTTCCGATACATAGCAACAGATTATTGAAAAAATATCAGTAAGGTTTTGAAATACGACAATGATGAGACGGCTTGCCGATCCTGACAATCCGTTTCGAATTCTTTGATTATTATACCCGATACGCCTCTTTTTCTTCAAAAATCATTTGAAAAATAACAACAGGCCGTCTGAAAACAAGTATTTCGGTTTCAGACGGCCTGCATATTTTAAATATCAATACAACAATTTCTTGCGGGGCTTTTGCTCGCCACTGGATTTAATTTCTGACAAATTGAAATTCAGTATGCTCAAATCCAAAATGCTTTCAGAAGTGCATTGATCGCCAAAGGCATTTTCATAAGTGGCCTTCAGTTTCAACACGCCGCCAAATGTCTGGTCCGGCAATTCGGCAGCCAGCGCCAACATGCTTGCAAACACGCCGCCATACAATTCGCCCGATGCCAGCATATCCACACCGCCGGAAAACATCTCCAAGCGCATAACCGCATCGGCGACCAGCTTGCTCGGCAAGTTATCCGGCAAAGACTCTACCTCAAAACGCACATTCTTCGCCAAGCCCTTACCGCTATTGCGGACAATCAAAACCAATAAATCCGTTTGACCGTCAGAACGCTGCAACGTCGCATGCAAAACAGGATGAATGCTCTCTTTTTGAATCAGCTGCTCACGATGCAATATCTTGCTTTTTGCTTTGGATCGCGCAGAGACGACAGCCCAAATCAACCAAACCAATGCAACGGCAGAAATGGCAGTGACCAAAAGGGGAAGGTTGGTCAAATAGGCTTGCTGATTAAACCAAACTTGTGCTGCCAAAAATCCGGCAAAGAAAATCAAGACGTATAAAATTGGGGCAAACCGGCTTTGTATGGATGAGTGCATAAGTTTTCCTACATTTCGTATCGTGTTATAAAAATAATGCCTTTTGAGCAAATGATGTCATTAACTCAGAAGGCATTATTTTAACGTAATTTTAACGCAATTTGCTTAGGGGCTGACGTAGATTAGCAGTTATGCTAGGCTACGAAAATGCAGATAACCAATTGTAAATTAAGCAAGAGAGTTCAAAAGAAACTACTTGAATTTTTTGTACTCCAAGTTACCTCCCGCTCCGCTGCCGATATTTTGGGCATTCAGCCCAACTCCGCTATTCTGTTCTACCGCAAAATTCGTATGGTTATCAGCCA
>NZ_JBQCVG010000022.1:5356-10427 GCF_051958615.1 Neisseria sp. P0009.S008 | reverse complement strand
CGGCGTGCCAGGGAGGTGACGCTTTCCTTCCCCTGCGTGTAGGCCAGCCAAATGGCTTGGCGGTGGTGCGGGGTGAGACGGGTGTTTTTGTGCATGTTCATGTTTCAGTATTCTCCTGGAAATACTGTAAACAACGCTACTAGTTTCTACATACCGATGCCGGTGATGTTGTGTCTGTCGGTTCTCAAGGTTACGAACGTCAAATTATCAACGTAGCTCCTGGCGATATTTCTGCTACTTCTACTGATGCGATCAACGGCTCACAGCTTTATGGTGTATTGAGTGCGCTCGAACGCATTCGTTATTTCTCTGTTAAGTCAACTGATGGCAGTACTGACGGCACCAAAAACTGGAATAACGATGGTGCGAAAGGTGCAAACTCAATTGCCATTGGCCCATCTGCATCTACAACAAGCGCAGCCACAAATGGTGTCGCTATCGGTAATCAGGCAAATGTTACAGGCGTCAATGCTGTTGCTTTGGGTAACGGTACTACTGCTTCTGTTCAAGACTCTGTCGCTTTGGGCAATGGTGCTGTCGGCGCGGCCAATAATTTTGATGCAACAGCTAAAAATGCCTCATTCAAAAACGATAGCGGCGCTGCGACCAATGTCAGCTATGCTGCTTCTTCATCCTCTAAAACAGGCGCGGTTTCTGTAGGCAGCGCAGGCAATGAGCGCCAAATCCAGAATGTTGCCGCAGGCCGTATTTCCGCCACTTCGACCGATGCAGTTAATGGTAGCCAACTGTACACAGTCATGAATAATGTTGGACATAATATCCAACAAAACGGTACAGACAAATCCCGCATCAATAACAACGGTACGGTCAACTACGCTAATGGCAACTTGACGACCGTTGCAGTTACCGATGGCGAGAATGCATCAAAAGTTCAAATCAACGTCACTCAAGGCACATTGTCTGTCGATAATAATGGTACAGTGTCCGCACCGACTGCCGGTGTAGCGACTGCCGGCGATGTAGCCAATGCCATCAATAATGCCAAAACCACAACCAAGGTAGCGGCAGGCAGCAACACGCATGTCAATAAAACAACTTCAGGCAAAGAAACCACTTATACCGTCAGCGCAGATAAAGCAACGGTACAAGTTTCCAATGCTTTGAATCTGACCTCTAATACTACAACTGCAGCCGATGGTGCAGTCACAACTAATTACAGTATCGATCTCGCTCAAAGCACCAAAGCCGACATCCAAAAAGGCGTGGACGCCAAAACCGCCGTTGACAGCAAAGGCCTGACCTTCAACGGCGACAGCGGCAGCACCAATGTCGAAAAACTGGGCTCCACCGTGACCGTTGCCGGCGACGACAACATCACCACCGCAGCCCAGGGCGATACAGTGACCGTCAAGCTGAAAAAAGACCTGGTAATAGACAGCGTCAAAGCCGGCGACACCACCGTGAACAACGACGGAGTGAAAGTAGGCGACGATGTCGCATTGACCCAGGACGGCGTTAAAGCGGGCGATGTCAAACTGACCAAAGACGGTTTGAACAACGCCGGCAACAAAGTGACCAACGTAGCCGCCGGTACCGATGATACCGACGTCGTCAACTACGGTCAGCTGAAAGAGACCTGGGTGCGAATATACGCTAAGCAACAAGATAGCAGGCTGTATATCAACTCTCCCAATGATTTTGGTGCGGCATATTGTACGCAAAAACCAGATGCATGCTGTTTTTAAAAGAATTTCATGAATCAGGCCGCACCCTCTTTAGAGAGTAAACCTGAATGGCTATAGAAACTTGGGAGTCCAAGACATGGGATACCTGCCTTTTCTCCTGCAGGTTGCTTTATTCTGGTGGACTCCCTCTACTGTTGCAAAAAAGCGATACATTTCTCCGTACATCAACAGGGGGGGCTGGAATATTTTCAAAATAAAGATAAAATGGGGAAATTTTACCCCCATGTTTGCCTCGTAAAACGAAATTCTTGTACTTACGAGCCGAATGGTTCGTGCAGGTAAGTGGGTAGGTTGCAATTTCGATCACTCTATACAACTAAATAATGGAGCATAACAATGAATAAAGCCTATCGCGTTATTTGGAATGCGTGCACCAACACTTAGACTGCTGTTCAGGAAAATGCCAAGGCCAAGGGAAAATCTTCTTCCGGACGGGTTTCTGCCGAGCCTGCCACATTGGGCAGCTTGGGGTTGAAATCTTCCCGTTTCGTTTGTACCGCATTGGCTTCCGCGCTGATGATGACTGCAGGTTATGCCAACGCCGGGCCGGGTATTTTTATCAATGACGGTAATGATGACGGATGTATCGTTACCAGCGATGAATCATCAAGAAGAAACGCGCTGTTCTTTCTGAGTAATAACAACTTGGAATGGGCGGCCGGGCAGTCCAGCGGCGGCAGTATGCCGAATGCAAATGCTTTTCGGAATAAATGCAGCCCGACGGATGCAGCCAGTCAAACCAACCGTGCTCTGTTCCATGGCGATGCGGGTGGCGCGGGTAGCAAACACCTTTCGCTCGGTGGCCGTTTGGATGTAAATAGCGGCATTATCGGCTTGGGTGACCGTGCTGCGGGCAACAACAGCATCCGCATTGGTAGCGGCAATACTTTGCAGGCTGCCAATAGTCAATCGAATTCCGTTGCTATCGGTAATGACGTGGAAACCAAAGCTGCTATGGCTGTTGGTATCGGCTCGGCCGCCAAGGCCAATGGACAGCAGAGCGTGGCTGTCGGTAACAGTGTGGAGTCTTCCGGATATTATTCCGTAGCCATCGGTACTTCCGCTCGTGCGAATGCGGCACAAACTGTGGCTTTGGGTAACAATGCCAACGCCGCAGGCGAGGATGCGCTGGCTATTGGTCGTAGTGCCAACGCGCAGGCGAAAGACTCCATCGCATTCGGTCGTAGCTCTCAGGCAGCTGCCAAGGGTGTTGCCATTGGTTCAGAAGCCAGCGCCGCCGTGGCCAATTCTGTTGCCTTGGGTTCAGGTACGACTGCCGTTGCTGCTGCAGACCAGTCCGGAACGAAAAATGTGAACGGACTGAACTATACGTATGTCGGCGATTCCGCCAACAGTTCTGTGACCGTTGGTAACCGTCAAATCAAACAGGTAGGTGCGGGCGAAGTTTCGGCTGCTTCCGCCGATGCGATTAACGGTAGCCAGCTTTACGCCACCCAAAATGTAATCGGCAATATCGGTAAAGGTGTGGCTACTAATTTGGGCGGCGGCGCGGCCTTGAAACCAGATGGTACGTTTACCGCTCCCACCTACAACCTGACTGATGCCAACGGTAATGCGGTTAGCAAAAATAATGTCGGCGACGCGCTGAACGTATTGAACAGCCGTTTGAATAATGTGGGTGGCGGTTTTCAGGTAGCCGCAACTACTGGTACGACGCAAAACGTCAAGCCTGGCAATACTCTCAAATTTATTGATGGTACAAATACCACTACCGAAGTATCGACCGACGGCGCGGGTGTGACCACCGTTAAAATCAACGCCACAGGCGGCGGTGCAGCCGTTCCCCTGACCAGCAACGCTGCAACCGGCCAAGTCAACGCACCCGCTGCTGCGGATGCGAATAAAGCTGCCACTGCAGGTAGCGTGGCCACTGCCATCAATACTGCCGTGAGCAAGAGTGGCTTTAATGTGCAGGGTGGTTCGGTTGCTGGCGGCTCCGTTACTGGTGCAGCTACAACCAAAGTAAATAATGGCAGTACCGTTAAATTGCAGGCGGGTAAAAACATCGCTCTATCACAGAGTGGTGCGGATTTTACTTTTGCCACTGCCGAGAATTTGAGCGTAACCAGCGTGACTGCCACTGATGCGGCTGGCAATAAAACTGTTACCAATGGCAGCGGTGTCACTATAACTCCGGCAGCCGCAGGCAGTTCCCCCGTAAGACTAACCACCAGTGGCCTGGATAACGGCGGCAACAAGATCACCAACCTGACCAGCGGCAACGTTGCGGCAGGCGACAACAGTGCCGTAACTGGCGGTGCAGTTAATACCGCAATCAATACTGCCATCAATACTGCCGTGACCGATTTGAAAGACGCCGGCTTCAAGATCGGAGCCGACAGCGGTGCAGACGACACCGTAAAACTGGGCGAAACCGTCAAATATGCCGGCGATGCCAATATCAAGACCACGGTTACCAACAACCAAATCGGCTTTAAACTGGCCGACAGCATTACCGTTGGCCCGGCCAGCGGCGGCAACCCGGTTACCGTCGACGGTAGTGCCGGTACGGTTACCGGCCTGACCAACAAAACTTGGAATCCTGCCGGCATTGTCAGCGGACGTGCAGCCACGGAAGATCAGTTGAAAGCTGTAACCAATCAGGTCAACAGTTCTGCAACCCACTATTACAGTGTGAACGACGGTGGCGGCGCACACGGTGGCAATTTCAATAATGACGGCGCGACTGGTCTTAACGCATTGGCTGCCGGCGTGGGTGCAAGTGCGCAAGATAATGATGCTGTCGCCATCGGTAGCGGAACGATCGCTCAAGGTAACGGCTCGATCGCCATCGGTGCGGCTGCCGAAGTCAGCGGCGCCACCGGAGCGGGCGGCATCGCCATCGGCGCGGCTGCCACCGCTAAGAACGGCGGTACGGCCGTCGGCTCCGGCGCGGATACCGGCAACGGCACGGCACTCATCCCCGGCCTGCCCAACCGCCTCAATAACAACCTAGCATTGGGCGATAGCGCGAGGGTTAAAAACGATACCAACTTCAACGTGGCATTGGGTTCGCTTTCCACTGCAGGCGATGCGGATTTGACCGCCGCCGCCTACAAACCGAACGCAACTTCCGTCATTGCCGGCGACATCAACGAAGCCGGGGTTAAATATGGCGAAGTTTCGCTGGGCGGGGACACAAGCCATTTTATGTCCGGTAGCAAAATGTACCGCCGCCTGACCAATTTGGCTGCAGGTTCGGCCGATACCGATGCCGTGAACGTATCGCAGCTGAAAGCGGTGCAGGCTGCTTTGCAGGACCAAGCTCCGGTTGCATACACCAAAGCCGACGGCACCAAGGTGTACAAACACACCGACGGCAACTTCTACGATGCACCCAACGG
>NZ_JBQCVG010000022.1:0-5256 GCF_051958615.1 Neisseria sp. P0009.S008 | reverse complement strand
GGCGGCCCGGTAACCTTGGGTAACGTCGCTGCAGGTGCGGTTAACGCGACCAGTACCGATGCCGTGAACGGCAGCCAACTGTTTGCGACCAACCAAAACGTAGCCAACAACGCCGCCAATATCGCCAAAGGCATCAACTTCGGCGGTACGACCGGCAGCAAAAACTACGCATTGGGCGATACCATCAATGTCAAAGGCGACAGCAACATCATCAGCGAAACCGTAGCCGGTGGCGCACAGCTGAAACTGGCAGATGTGTTGAATGTCGGTCAAGCGGCTCCGGTGAAAATCGATGGCAATAAAGGCGAAGTCAGCGGCTTGAGCAATACGACTTTGGGTGGCAGCGACTTTGCCCAAGGCAAACGTGCGGCGACTGAAGAGCAGCTGAATGCAGCCCAAGATCAGTTGGTGAATGTATTGGGTGGCAATGCGGCCAATAATGGCGGCAACATCAGCATGACCGATATTGGCGGTACTGGTGAGAACAACATCCATGATGCGATTAAAGCCGTCAATGCAACTGCCAATCTGCCTTTGACTTTCGGCGGCGACAGCGGCAAAGATGTTGAACGCAAACCGGGTACGAAGCTGAATATTGTTGGCGGTCAAACCGATGCAGCCAAACTTTCAGACGGCAATATCGGTGTTGTAGCAAATGGCTCTGATAAGTTGGAAGTCAAATTGGCTAAAGACTTGGCAGTTGACAGCGTGAAAGCCGGCGATACCACCGTCAATACTGACGGCGTGAAAGTTGGCGATGTCAATCTGACTAAAGCCGGCTTGAACAACGGCGGCAACAAGATTACCAATGTTGCGGCCGGTACGGATGACACTGATGCGGTCAATGTTGCTCAGTTGAACAAAGCTGCGGCTGCAGCTAAGACTGAAGTCGTTCAAGGTGCTAACATTGTTGTTACTCAGGATGTCGGCGCCAATGGCCAAACCATTTACAAAGTGGCTACCGATAAAAACCTGAAAGTCGACAGCGTTACCGCAGGCGATACCATGATGAATAATGACGGTGTGAAAGTCGGCGATGATGTTGCATTGAACAAAGACGGTTTGAAAGCAGGCGATGTGAACCTGACCAAAGCTGGCTTGAACAATGGCGGCAACAAGATTACTAATGTTGCGGCTGGTACGGATGACACCGATGCGGTTAATGTTTCTCAACTGAAACAAGCTGCGGTGGCATCTAAAACTGAAGTCGTTCAAGGTAAGAACATCGTTGTGACTGAAAAAACAGGTGACAAAGGTCAGACTGTTTATGAAGTTGCTACCGATAAAGACTTGGACGTTGACAGCGTGAAAGCCGGTGATACTACTGTTAATAATGATGGTGTGAAAGTTGGTGATGATGTTGCATTGAACAAAGACGGCTTGAAAGCAGGTAAGGTAAACCTGACTAAAGACGGTTTGGACAATGCAGGCAACAAAGTAACCAACGTAGCGGATGGCGACATCAACGCCAACAGCAAAGATGCTGTCAACGGCAGCCAGTTGTACGCAACCAACCAAAACGTAGCCAACAACGCTGCGACTATCGCTAAAGGCATCAACTTCGGCGGTACGACCGGCAGCAACAACTACGCGTTGGGCGACACCATCAACGTTAAAGGCGACAGCAACATCATTAGCGAAACCGTTTTCGGTGGCGCTCAACTGAAGTTGGCTGACGAGATTAGCGTGAAGACAGTGAATGCCGATACCTTCAAAGCAGGCGATACTGTGATGAATAACGACGGCGTGAAAGTCGGCGATAAAGTTGTGTTGAACAAAGACGGTCTGACCGCAGGCAATACCGTGGTCAACAACGATGGCGTAACCATCGCTGCACCGACTGAAAACAATCCGAACAACCAAGTCAAACTGTCTCCTGTCGGTCTGAACAACGGCGGCCAACGCATTACCAATGTGGCTCCGGGTAAAGACGGTACAGACGCGGCAAATGTGAATCAGTTGATTGGTTTGGGTACCGAGTTGCAGAACAACATCAACCAAGTAGGTAAGAAAGCCTACGCGGGTGTGGCCGGTGCGATTGCCCAAGGCTCGATTCCGCAAGTAACCAGTCCGGGTGAGACCGGTATCGGTGTCGGCAGCGGCTACTACGGCGGTCAGTCTGCCATGGCTATCGGCGTATCTGCGATGAGTGACGGCGGCAACTGGATTGTCAAAGGCAACTTCTCGGCCAATACCGACGGTCATGTCGGTGTCGGTGTCGGTGCGCTGTATAAGTGGTAAGTTGGCAATGACAGGCAACTAGATTTACTGCCTGAATAGGGAGGCCGTCTGAAATTTTAGGTTTCAGACGGCCTTTTTTCTGAAAACACTTGAATTTAGACTATCTGAAACGATATGCTTCATCTATTTACCGCATGACTCTGAAAGAGAACAAATGAGCAAAACCATCCATTATTTGAAAGACTACGCTGCGCCAGCGTACCGTATTCTGAAAACCGACCTGCATTTCGATATTTTAAAACCGCAAACCATCGTCAAATCCAGTCTGACCGTTCAACCTGAAAGAGCAGGAGAGCCATTGGTATTGGATGGTTCGGCAAAACTGCTGTCTGTGAAAGTAAACGGCCGGGCCGTAGATTATGTGTTGGAAGACGAAAAACTGACGATTGCCGGCGTGCCGTCTGAAAACTTCACGCTGGAAGTAGAAACCGAAATTCTGCCGGCTGAGAACAAATCTTTGATGGGTCTGTATGCTTCCGATGGCAACCTGTTCACACAATGCGAACCGGAAGGTTTCCGCAAAATTACGTTCTACATCGACCGTCCGGATGTCATGTCTAAATTTACCACCACAATCGTTGCAGACAAAAAACGCTATCCGGTGTTGCTGTCTAACGGCAATAAAATCGATGGCGGCGAGTTTTCAGACGGCCGTCATTGGGTGAAATGGGAAGACCCGTTTGCCAAACCGAGCTATCTCTTTGCTTTGGTAGCTGGCGATTTGGCGGTAACGGAAGATTATTTTACGACCATGAGCGGCCGTAAGGTCAAAATCGAGTTCTATACCACGGAGACAGATAAACCTAAAGTAGGGTTTGCCGTGGAATCGTTGAAAAATGCGATGAAATGGGACGAAACACGCTTTGGCTTGGAATACGACTTGGATATTTTCATGGTCGTTGCCGTGGGCGATTTCAATATGGGCGCAATGGAAAACAAAGGTTTGAATATTTTCAACACCAAGTTTGTGCTGGCCAACAGCCGTACCGCGACCGATACCGACTTTGAAGGCATCGAATCTGTTGTCGGCCACGAATATTTCCATAACTGGACGGGCAACCGCGTGACTTGTCGCGACTGGTTCCAATTGTCGCTGAAAGAAGGTTTGACCGTATTCCGCGATCAAGAGTTTTCCGGCGACCGAGCCAGCCGCGTGGTACGCCGTATCGACAATGTCCGCATGCTGCGCTTGTTCCAATTCCCTGAAGATGCAGGCCCGACTGCGCATCCTGTCCGCCCGGCCAGCTATGAAGAGATGAACAACTTCTACACCATGACCGTCTATGAAAAAGGGGCGGAAGTGGTGCGCATGTATCACACCTTGCTTGGGGAAGAAGGCTTCCAAAAAGGCATGAAGCTGTATTTCCAACGCCACGACGGTCAAGCTGTGACTTGTGATGATTTCCGTGCCGCAATGGCAGACGCAAACGGTATCAATCTTGATCAGTTCGCCTTGTGGTACAGCCAAGCCGGTACGCCGGTTTTAGATGCTCAAGGCCGTCTGAAAGATGGTGCGTTTGAATTGACCATCAAACAAACCATTCCGGCAACACCCGATATGGCGGACAAACAGCCGATGATGATTCCGGTCAAAACCGGTTTGCTGAACGAAAAAGGCGAAGCGGTTGAGTTTGAATATCAAGGCAAACGTGTGAAAGAGGCGGTTTTGGTATTGACTGAAGCCGAGCAGACTTTTGTGTTGGGTGGCGTCAATGAGCCGGTTATCCCGTCTTTGCTGCGTGATTTCTCTGCACCGGTTACCCTGAACTATCCGTACAGCGAGCAAGAATTGGCCACTTTGCTGGCGGCAGATGAAAATGAGTTTGCCCGTTGGGAGGCTGCTCAAACCCTGTATCATCGCGCCATTAACGCCAACCGTCAGGCATTGGCGGAAGGCCGACCTTTGCCGGAACACAAAGCATTGATGGATGCTTTGGCTTTGGTGGTTTCCGGTGACTTTGATCCGGCATTCCGTGCTATTTTGCTGCAAATGCCGTCTGAAACCGATGTATGGGCGGAAGAAGAAAATATTGATCCGATTCAGGTTCATCAGGCGCGTGAAGCCTTGCTCAATGCCGTTGCCGTCAAGTTCCTGCCTCAATGGCGCGAGCTGAACCGTCAAGCTGCCGAGCAAGAAAACCAAGCCGATGCCGCTGTGCGTTATGAATACAGCCCGGAATTGGCCGGCTGGCGTACTTTGCGCAATGCTTGCAGGGCATTTGTCCTACGTGCTGACGCTGCGCATATCGAACACGTTGCGGAGAATTACGAAGCAATGGCACAAAACATGACCCACGAATGGGGTATTTTATCCGCAATCAACAGTAATGAAAGCGAAATCCGCGATCGCTTGTTGACGCAATTTGCCGATAAATTCGCCGATGATGCTTTGGTAATGGACAAATACTTTGCCCTGATTGCTTCAAGTCGCCGCAAAGATACTTTACAGCAAGTTCAGACGGCCTTAAGCCATCCTAAGTTCAGCATCGAAAACCCGAATAAGGCCCGTTCTTTGTTGATCAGCTTCAGTCGCAATATTCCGCACTTCCATGCAGAAGATGGCAGCGGCTACCGCTTTATAGCCGATAAAGTGATGGAAATCGACCGCTTTAACCCGCAAGTTGCCGCCCGACTGGTGCAGGCTTTCAACATCTGCAACAAATTGGAAGCCAATCGCAAAGCCGTCATGACCAAAGAATTGCAACGCATCAATGCACAAGAAGGTTTGTCCAAAGATGTGGGGGAGATTGTCGGTAAGATTCTGAATGAAAAATAAAGCTTGTCTGTTAACCTTATTGTAATTTGGCAATAAGGATAGGCAGACTAAAGGCCGTCTGAAACCGATTGGTTTCAGACGGCCTTTTTATATATCAACGCTTAAATTAATTTTCGTTGAGGATAGTGAAGAAGAATAAAAAAAGAGCCTGCATAAAACAGGCTGTAGGAAAACGTTGCGTTGTTTACACCACAGGTTGAGAATGAAGCCTGCAAGACCTCAAACGGCGTATCGCCGTT
>NZ_JBQCVG010000021.1:0-15367 GCF_051958615.1 Neisseria sp. P0009.S008 | reverse complement strand
GTCTAAAACGACCGAGACATTGCGTTCGGCTTTGTTCATATACGTCATATGGACTTTCTTGCCTTTGAACTCTGCTTTGACGACGGATTCCAACGAGGCAACATCTTGAGAGAAGCTGAATTTTTTATCGTTTGCAGCAATGAATTTGACGGGTTTGTCGCGGAACAGCGAGTAGAACGACACACCTTTATTATCTGCGGTCACGGCGCATTGCGTTTTGCTGTCGGTGGCGATGACGGAGGAAAGTGTATGGGGCTTGTGTGTACGGTCGGCGAAAGTGGTGTAGGAATCATACGACCCAAAGCTGGTTCTTAATGCGAAGGTATTGCCAAGCCATTCATAGCTTGTCCTGTCTTCGGGAAGATTTTTTTCGATGGCTTTTTTGCCTGCAAAGAAAGAGCATTCCTGGGTTTTGTGGTTGCAGACTTTTCTGACGCTGAACTGCTTGTCCGGAGAAGTAATGATGGTTGCGGTGGCAAAGCTGTTTATGCTTGTTGCGGCGAATATACAGCTTAAAAGAAGTGAGCGGATGTGAAGGGACGGTTTCATTTTGTTTGGTGTATCGGTTGGTTTTTATAGTGGATTAAATTTAAATCAGGACAAGGCGACGAAGCCGCAGACAGTACAGATAGTACGGCAAGGCGAGGCAACGCCGTACTGGTTTAAAGTTAATCCACTATAATATTGATTGAGCGGGTTTGAATGCAATAAACACTCAATATGCCTGCGGCGGAATAACTGCCGATATATTGATTTCAATCTGCAAAACAGATAATACGAAGGCCGTCTGAAACTGATTTTTGGCGTTTCAGACGACCTTTGTTTGCTTTGCAGCGCGGGTTTAGCGGAAGAAATCGCCCATACCTGCTGGCAGGCCTTGGGTAAACGCACCCATGGTTTTGTTGGTCGTTTCTTCGGCTTTTTCAGAAGCGGCATTGATGGCGGCCAATACCAAATCTTCCAGCATTTCTTTGTCGTCAGCAGCTTCTTGAATCAAATCAGGGCTGATTTCAAGTTTGCGGACAACGTGCGAACACGTCATCACAACTTTCACCAAACCATTGCCTGCTTCGCCTTCAACTTCAGTTTCAGCCAGCTTGGCTTGTGCCTTTTTCATGTTTTCCTGCATTTGTTGAGCCTGTTTCATCAGACCGCCTAATCCGGCTTTTCCGAACATGTTTTACTCCTATGGGTTTGAATAAATGGGTTTCACTCATGCCGTCTGAAAAACGCTCTTGCCTTTCAGACGACCTTGTATATCAGTATTTTAAGAATGTCCTGCCAACTCTAAAGAATCCGGCAGCCATTGTGCTTCAAAGGTTTGCAAAATTTTCTGCGCCGTTGTATCCGCTTCCAGCAATTCTTGCGCCTGCTGCCGCCCTTCTTCTTGAATATGCTTGCGGCGCATAACCGGCGTTTCCCAGCCTTTATCATCCTGCCAAGGCTCGGTCTGCAGCCTTAAATTGCCAAGATGGTATGCCTCGCTCAACGTCTGGCAGATTTTATCCAAGCGCTCTTTATTGGCAGTCGCTTTGGCCTCATCCGTCAACGACAGCATGATTAAACCTGCTTCCGCATCATAACTTGTCCATGCCGCATTTTGCGCCAACATCTGCGCCGCGCCTAATTTACGGGCGAAGCGTTCGATAATGCTGTGCCAATTCTCTGTTTTAAACTCAGGCAAAGGAGCGAACTGAAGCTCTTCTTCATCACCCTCCTCTTCTTCAGACTCAGCAGACGCAACCGGCTGTGGCACTTCCATCACATCAGCATGGTGTGAATCTTCATATGTATATGCTTCATCAAAATACGGAGGCGGAATTTCCTCATCCATGTGCGGATATTCTTCCGGCGCAGGGGCTTTCTGAACTTTTGCAACAGGCAATGGCTCCGTTGCTTCTTGCATCTGCGCCGCTTGAGTTTGAGGCGACTCAACCGATACTTGGCTTGGCATTTCCTCCCAAGGCGGCACATCCGCCTGCTGCTGGGCAGACTGAACGGTTTCTTCAGACGACCTTTCAACAGTATCCTGCTTGGCAGGAGCAGCCTCTTTCTCAACCGCCGGTGCTGCTATCGGCTCAGATTTCGGCAGCTGAAAAGGCTTTTTTTCGGCCTCAGCTTTCTGATGGTCGGAATGCAAATCCGTGTGTTCAATTTGGCTTTGCGTATCGCAACCCGAAGCAGCCAACGGCGCAAATGCAAGCATGCGCAAAAGCGTCATGACAAAACCGGCATACTCGTCCGGAGCCAGCGGCAAATCCTGTTTGCCATGAATAGCACATTGATAATAAAGCTGAATCTGCTCGCCACTCAAAGCCTGACTTAATCGTAGCAAAGTTTCACGTTCAGGGTCATCATTCGCTAAGGCGGAAGGAATGGTTTGAATCAAAGCCAAACGTTGCAACAGCATGGCCAATTCTGCCAATGCGCTGTCAAAACCAATTGCTCTGGCGGACATTTCCTGAGCTTTTTCCAGCAAGGCCTCACCGTTTTGATTGATGATTCCCTCAAGCAATTCAAACAAATATTGTTTATCGACCGCTCCGATCATTTGGCGGACATCTTGTTCGGCAACTTTACCCGAACCCATGGCAATCGCCTGATCCAAAAGACTCAACGCATCACGCATCGAACCGGCGGCGGCGCGGCCTAAAAGCTGCAAAGCCTGCGGCTGATAAGGAACGTTTTCACGGTCCAGGACATGTGCCAAATGCTCGGCAACCTGTTGGGTTGTCATGTTGCGTAAAACAAACTGCAAACAGCGGCTCAATACGGTAATGGGGACTTTGTGCGGATCGGTGGTCGCCAAAATGAATTTAACGTGCTCAGGCGGCTCTTCCAAAGTCTTCAGCATGGCATTGAACGCGCTTTTGGAAAGCATATGCACTTCGTCGATGATATAGACTTTGTATTTACCCGCAGTCGGCGCGTATTGCGCGTTTTCCAACACTTCGCGGATATTGTCGATACCGGTATTCGATGCCGCGTCGATTTCCAATAAATCCACATAACGGCCGCTGTCGATTTGCGTACAGCTTTCACACTGACCGCATGGTTCGCCATGCACGGCATTTTCGCAGTTCAAGCTCTTGGCCAAAATCCTGGCAATCGTGGTCTTGCCCACACCGCGCGTCCCTGTCAGCAGATAGGCATGGTGCAGACGGCCTTCGTCCAGCGCGTTGCGCAGGGCTTTGACGACGTGTTCCTGACCGACCAAATCGGCAAAGGTTTTCGGACGCCATTTTCGTGCAAGAACTTGATAAGCCATGTTGTTTCTCTACGGGAAATAAATCGGAAGGCCGTCTGAAAAGAATTATCCGCTCTTCAGACGGCCTCAGAAAATGGCATATATTCTAGCATTTTTTTGATTTTTATTAAGGATTTTCTGTCAAGTCGACGGCGACAGCATGTCATCGCAATGTTAGAATGCTACACAAATGATAACCAAGTTAAAGCTCAAATCATTATGCCTGAAATCATACTACGCAACCAATCAGCCACCATGCAAGTCAATACAATGGGGGATATATCGATTCCCAGACTCTAAAAGGACGGGAAGTCTTATTTCCGAAAACCAGCGTTCAAGTGGGTGATGACACCAAATTACGCGGCGGCATGCACGTCTACTTACCTCAATTCGGACCGGACAGCAAAAATCATCTGGCCCAACATGATTTCGGCAGAACTTCAGACTGGGAAATCCGCCATCAAAATGAATCGGATATCGGCTTGAAATTAATCAGCACAGAAAAAGGCTATGAACACGTCGAATGGTTGCTTGATTACAGCCTGCCTAACGAAAATGAAGCCATCGCCATCCTAACTGTCTGCAATTACGGCGAATCGCCCGTCCGCACATCCCCTGGATTCCATCCCTACTTTACCGCTGTCGGCACACAATTTGATTTCAACGGCGCCCCATACGATGCCGACTATATCTCCCATACCGAATTTGTTTCCGCCAATCAAGATGCACGTGTTGCATTTGACGGCTTGAAACTGGATATCCGCACCCACAATCTGCCTGTGTACGCCCTCTGGAGCGATCGAAACGGCCAATATACTTGTGCAGAGCCAACCGCAGAAGGCAATGCATTTTTATCCCCTGCACGAGGCGGACAGTTTGTTTCAGGGCACAGCAAAAAACGTTACGCCATGAAAATCAGACTGATGGCTTAAAATGTTCTGTAAAAGCCCCAAATACTTAAAAACCACCCCAAAGGGTGGTTTTCTTATGGCTTACAGGCCATTGTTATTGATTGCATTCGCAATATCGCGCACCGCTGTTACATACATACGGCTGTGGTTGTATTGCCATACAGTGTAGAAGTTATTCAGGCCCAAATAGTATTCAAATACGCCCGGACTGGTTTCCAAAGCATACAACACAGCCTTTTCATTATCCGCAACAGCAGCTTGAGGCACCACACCCAAAGCTTTGAAATCTGCGACAGTGCGTGTCAAAGCTGTTTTCTCATCGATAATCGCCTGCAAGTGCGGAGTAATCGTCAGACTTACCGGCACAACCATCTTGCCGCCTGTCTGCCAGCCATGCTGCTTCATATAATTGGCGACAGAAGCCGCCACATCGCCGACATTATTCCAAATATCGCGATGACCATCACCATCATAGTCTACCGCCCATTTACGGTAGCTTGAAGGCATAAATTGCGGCATACCCATCGCACCGGCATAGCTGCCTTTGAAGTCAAAGATATTTTCTTTTTCTTCTTTTGCCATCAGCAAAAGTTCGCTCAACTCGTTTTGGAAGAACTCGGCACGGCGTGGATAATCAAAGGCCAATGTACTCAAGGCATCGGCAACGCGGAAGCTGCCTGTATTTTTACCATAATTGGTTTCGATACCAAGAATCGCCACAATCAATTCGGCAGGTACGCCGTATTTGCGTGCCACATCATCGATTACGGCACGGTTTGCCGCATAGAATTGTCTACCGCCATTAAATTTGACCGCACCAGAGTTACCGGTGCGGAATTCATACCAAGGACGCGAAGTGCTTGGACGGTACATAATGGTAATAATGTTACCTTTATACACCACGCCATTAAAGAAATTACGCAACTCTTCCGCACTGAAACGGCGGTTTTTCACTTCATATTGGATAAACTGCTGAACATTGACGTTCTCATTGAAACCGCTGCTGGCAACAGATTCAGCCGCAGCATCAAATACAGGGCGTTTTGCAGAAGAAACAGGCTCAACCGGTTTTGCCGTATCAACAGCAGGCTTTTGCGGGGTACTACATGAAGCCAGAGCCAAAGCAGCCAGACCCATCCCAAAGATTTTGATTTTATTCATAAATAATCTCTTTATTAAAATACTATGATAAATCCGAATACAAAAGAATATTCGTCCAACACATCATCTCTCTATGCCAACTGCCATACTTTTTAATCAGCCAAAAAATATAGAAACTCGGCACCAATTTGCTTCGGCTCAAGCACATAGACAAGGCCGTCTGAAATCCAAGGAAACCCTTGATTTTCAGACGGCCTTGAATGAATCAATTACTCAGCGGCTGCAACAACAGCAACGGTAATTTTAGCAACAGCATCAGTATGCAGAGCCACTTCCACTTCGTATTCGCCAACAGCTTTCAAAGGACCGTTAGGCAGACGTACGTTTGCTTTAGCAGCTTGGATACCGGCAGCAACAATCGCTTCAGCGATGTCGGCATTGGTAACAGAACCGAACAGACGACCATCAACACCGGCTTTTTGAGCAACAGTAATGGTTTGGCCTTCCAGTTTTTCTTGACGTGCTTTAGCATCAGCCAAGATTTCAGCTTGTTTGGCTTCCAATTCAGCGCGGCGTGCTTCGAATTCTTTCATGTTGGCTTCGGTTGCACGTTTTGCTTTACCGGCAGGGATCAGGAAGTTGCGTGCGTAACCGTTTTTAACGGTAACGATGTCACCCAAGTTACCCAGACCGCCGATTTTTTCTAACAGAATAATTTGCATGATTTAAACTCCAAAATTATTTGTGTTGATCGGTGTAAGGCAACAGAGCCAGGAAACGGGCACGTTTCACAGCAGTAGCCAACTGACGTTGGTAGTGTGCTTTAGTACCAGTAATGCGGGCAGGGATGATTTTGCCGTTTTCAGAGATGAAGTCTTTCAACAAATCAACTTGTTTGTAATCAACTTCTTGGATTTTTTCAGCCGTAAAGCGGCAGAATTTTCTACGTTTGAATGATTGACGAGCCATTGTCGTTTAACCTTTATATTCTTTAATGTTCTGTATGCGTAGTACCGGCTTGGGGAAGCGTTGGCTGCGTTGCGCCAAAAATCCTTCCGACTCGATGATAGCATCTTGCCGATACTGCCATTCCTCAGCCTGCTTACCTAAAATCCGCGCAGGAATTTCAAACTTGACCAGACATTTCTGTCCGTTTTCTTCCTGCCAAGACTCATGTTGCAACACAACATCTAAAACAGGAACTCCTGCCGGGGTATATCTCAAAGGCTGAACCTGCAAGATACGGGCGGTAAGCTTAATCAGATTGTTCAATCTTATTCGGCTGCTGCAACTTCTTCAGCTGCACCGTTCAGCAAGTTTTTTGCTTTTTCGCCGCCCAGCATTGGGGAAGCTTCAGTTACAGCGTGTTTTGTTTTGATGGTCAGGTGACGCAGTACGGCATCATTGAAGCGGAAAGCAGTTTCCAGCTCTTCAACCACTTCAGGAGTAGTTTCGATATTCATCAAAACATAGTGTGCTTTGTGGATTTTATTGATTGGGTAAGCCAATTGACGACGGCCCCAGTCTTCCAAACGGTGGATTTTACCGCTGGCTTCAGTAATCATGGTTTTGTAACGTTCAACCATAGCAGGCACTTGCTCGCTTTGATCAGGATGAACGATAAACACGATCTCGTAATGACGCATGTTATCTCCTTATGGATGATTAAAAACAGCCTTTCACCATGCGAAGTAAAAGGCAAGGCAAAGAGGCTGAATTTTATCCGCATTTCTTAAATAATACAAGTCCGGATTCAAAATCCACTTTCTTTTCAATTAAAAAACAACATTAGGCCTTATGGTTATTTCCTAGCAAACCACTCAACTATCTGCCAAAAATCTGCTAAAATCTGCCCCATCCTAATAAATACAGCATCAGAAGGCACACAATCATGGCTCTTTTGCAGATTTCAGAACCCGGCATGTCCGCCGCCCCCCATCAACACCGCCTCGCCGTAGGCATTGATTTAGGCACAACCAACAGCTTGGTTGCCACAGTCCGCAGCGGCAGCGCAGTCTGCCTGCCCGATTCAGACGGCCGCTCCACCCTGCCTTCGGTTGTCCGCTATTTGGATGGCGAAGTTGAAGTCGGCAAAAACGCCCTTTCCGCCCAAAAAACCGATCCGCTCAATACTATCAGCTCGGCCAAACGCCTGATCGGCCGCACCCTTACCGACCTCGCACAAGAGGCGCAATACCTGCCCTATCGA
The DNA here is from genome assembly GCF_051958615.1 of Neisseria sp. P0009.S008. Lineage (NCBI taxonomy): Bacteria > Pseudomonadati > Pseudomonadota > Betaproteobacteria > Neisseriales > Neisseriaceae > Neisseria > Neisseria sp. P0009.S008. The sequence goes on along the minus strand of NZ_JBQCVG010000021.1, from coordinate 7,899 downwards.
TTTACACCCAATGAGCGCGTGGTCGAGTTAAACACCCGTCAAGGTGCGAAAACGCCTATCGAAGTATCGGCAGAAATCCTCAAAGCCCTCAAATTGCGCGCCGAAGAAACATTGGGCGGCGATTTGGTCGGTGCCGTCATTACTGTACCCGCTTATTTTGACGATGCCCAACGTCAAGCCACCAAAGATGCCGCGCGTTTGGCGGGCTTGAATGTCTTGCGCCTCCTTAACGAACCGACTGCCGCCGCAATCGCCTACGGACTGGATAACGCATCAGAAGGCACGTTTGTTGTTTATGACTTAGGCGGCGGCACATTCGACGTATCCGTATTGCAACTGACCAAAGGCCTGTTTGAAGTGAAAGCCACCGGCGGCAACAGCGCATTGGGCGGCGACGACTTCGACCATCGTTTGTTCTGCTACCTGCTCGAACAAAACAACCTCTCCAAACTCAACGAACAAGACAGCCAGCTTCTGCTTTCCCTTGTCCGTAGCGCCAAAGAAAAACTGACCACTCAAACTGAAGCCGTCATTGAAACCACACTTTCAGACGGCCATAAAGTTCATACCGTCATTACCCGCCAAGAGTTTCACAATCTGACCCAAAATCTGGTACAAAAAACCATCGAGCCCGTCAAACAGGCTTTGAAAGATGCCGGCGTGACTAAGGCGGATGTCAAAGGCGTGATTATGGTCGGCGGTTCCACCCGTATGCTGCACGTCCAACAAGCGGTCGCCACCTTCTTCGGACAAACCCCGCTGAACAACCTCAACCCCGACGAAGTGGTCGCACTCGGTGCCGCCATACAGGCAAACGTCCTTGCCGGCAACAAAACCGACGGCGAATGGCTGCTGCTGGACGTTACGCCTTTGTCACTCGGTTTGGAAACCTACGGCGGTCTTGCCGAAAAAATCATCCCGCGCAACTCCACCATTCCTACCGCGCGCGCGCAGGACTTCACCACTTTCAAAGACGGTCAAACCGCCATGACGATACACGTCGTACAAGGCGAGCGCGAACTCGTTTCCGACTGCCGCAGCCTTGCCAAATTTACCCTGCGCGGCATTCCGCCCATGGCCGCAGGCGCAGCGCGTATCCGCGTGACCTTCCAAGTTGATGCCGACGGTTTGCTGTCCGTTTCTGCTCAAGAACAAAGTACCGGCGTACAGGCGCAAATCGAAGTCAAACCTTCCTACGGTTTGGACGACAGCACCATTACCCAAATGCTCAAAGACAGCATGAGCAACGCTGCCGAAGACATGGCCGCACGCGCACGCGCCGAAGCCGTAGTCGAAGCTGAAAGCCTGACCGATGCCGTCAACGCCGCCCTTGAATTGGATAGAGATTTGCTGGATACCGAAGAGCTTGCACAAATCCAGCAAGACATCGCCGATTTGCAAGGTCGTCTGAAAGACGGTAAAGCCGAAGACATTCGTGCCGCCGTCGCCAAACTCAGCCACAGCACCGACAACTTCGCCGCCAAGCGCATGAACCGCAACATCCAACGTGCGTTGACTGGTCAAAGCGTTGATAATATTTGATGCCTAAACAATTTCAGACGGCCTTTGATAAAAGGCCGTCTGAAAAGATGTCATCTCACAGAAATAAAAATAAAGGACAACAATGGAAAAAGCAGGTATTGTCTACCTGATGAAAACCGTCATCAAAGGTGTATATAAGATTGGTATTACTGACGAAAATAATTTTGAAATTAGAATGCGCCATTTGGAAAACAACGGCTACGCAAACGTTGCCGGATTAGAACGCATTCTAGCCATTAAAACCGACAACTATAAAGAAAAAGAAACCTTACTTCATGAAATTTTCGGCAAAAGCCAAATAGGAGAAACTGAGCTTTTTGCAATTGATGAAAATCTTGTAAAAAGGCTTTTTCTCTCATTAAGAGGCGAAATTGTATTTCCTAAAAATGAAATAGCAGAGTTAGGTTTTGAAAAAACTGTCAAAGAACATCATCAAGAAAAAATCTTTGAAGTAAACAGAAGTGCATTTATCTCCTTTATTAAGGAAAAGCACCAACAAAATCCTTCCATATTAAGAAATCTCATCTCTTCAGAAAATGCATATAAACCCAAAAATTCCAAAGTCCGTCTATATAAAGACGAATACTTTGGGAAAAGCGGATCAAAGCTAACCACTGAAATTGAAGATGGTCTTCACATTTATACTACGTACTCAAAAAAGGATTTGAAGATAGCTTACGAAGATTATTCAGAATTATTTAAATCACAATGAGACTCTGGCATCAAACCCTTATCCCCCTACTCCCCCGCGCCCAGCTTTTGGGGCAACACCGTGAATGCGCCGCTTTACGCGGAGCAGGCTGGGGCAGGCCGCATGCGACGGTTAATTACGTTTTTACCCATTCGCCCTACAAACTCTATCTGTATCACGCATTGATTATGAAAGAGATGGAAAGGCGCGGTTACAAACCCGATGCTTTATGGAAAGACCCGCTATATCGCGGTAAAGCCGTTGTCCCATACCATTCACACGCGGCTGAAACAGCTACTTCGCCGATTTATGCCGAACATGATGATGCTTACTTGGACGAATGTCTGAAAAATTTAAGAAATAAAGGCATCATGTTATAAACCCATTTTTCAGACGGCCTGAATATTGAATACCCAAGGCCGTCTGAAGCCGCTTTAACCACAACCACTCTTAAACAACCGAGACAATAAAAATGCCAAAAATTACCGTACTCCCACACGCGACATTATGCCCTGAAGGCGCGGTTATCGAAGATGCGCCCGAAGGTCAAACCGTCCTTGACGTACTGCTCGACCATGACATCGAAGTCGATCACGCCTGCGAAAAATCCTGCGCCTGCACCACCTGCCATGTGATTATCCGCAAAGGTTTTGACAGCCTGGAAGAACCGACCGAATTGGAAGAAGACCTGCTCGACCAGGCATGGGGCTTGGAAGCCGATTCACGTTTGAGCTGTCAGGCGGTCGTTGCCGATGAAGATTTGGTCGTAGAAATCCCCAAATATACGATCAACCATGCGCGTGAAGACCACTAGAACAAGGCTTAATGAAAAAGGCCGTCTGAAACCACAAATTCATGGTTTTCAGACGGCCTTTTGGTTATGCAGCAAATTATTTGATATGAGGGAAAATAAAACGCATACGGGAAATCTGCATAGCCACTTTCTGAGTAGCAGAATAATTTTCGATTTTTTCTTGAATTCTGATTTGATGCATATTGCCGTGATGCTTAGGAACAGATTTTTGAGGCTCGCTTGTCGCCTGCAACTCTTGCTCTGCCTTCAACGCTTCCTCTGCCTCTATCGCCGAAAGTGCAGCCTTATCTCTTGCCAAACCGAAACGCTCGATGATGGCATTGGCTTCATCTATATAATGAGATTTGTCCGCGCCATTTTCCAACACCGCATCTTCAAGCGCGACCGACAAATGTTTGCCGCAATTTTCGATACGCTCTGCGATACGCGAATAAACCATCCAACGTTTCAACCTCAATGCGCCTGCATCGTCATTAAGTGAAGCGGCATCCAGTTTAATTAAGCCATAGTGTTTGCCGTAATACAGACGGAACACCAGCTGCTTCAAATCCTTTGTTTCATCCAGCAGGCGATAAAATTCGCGAACCAACAACAGCAAACGGTCAAATGCGTCTGCTTTGGCCAGATACTCTGAATCATCTGAAGCAAGCGCGTAAATCAGTTTGGACAATTTGGCGTTGAGTGCGTTATTCATCATTTTTCCTTTTATTTTTACGTGATGGATTTCGTATTAAGAGCCGTTCCAGATGATTTGGTTGCATTGGGATAATGTAAATTATTCATGCGCAAACCATCATTAAAAACGGAATAAAATATATAAAACGGCAAATTCAAAGCGAATGTGCCGTGGTTTTTTTAAGTGCCGTGCTGTATTTTAACGCAAATATGCTATTTTGTTAAAAAATACCCGCATTATTTATATCCGCATCTACAGTAAAACATTCTGGCAGTCCGCCTACTTCTTGATTAAAATGTTCACCAACAGCCTAAAGACCAAATAAAGGAACACATCATGAAATGGACAGATACCCAACGCATCGCCGAAGAACTCTACGACTTACACGGCGACAGCATCGATCCGAAAACCGTACGCTTTACCCAATTGCGTGATCTGATTATGGCTTTGCCTGAATTTGACGATGATCCGGCGCGTTGCGGCGAGCGCATTCTCGAAGCCGTACAACAAGCATGGATAGATGAAGCAGAATAAGCTTTCTTCCCCTTCCTATCAAACAAGACCTTAGGCTGTTTTTTCAGACAGCCTGAGGTCTTTATTAAATCTATTCATACAATTTCGGAAAATTTCGAAATTGACTCATACTGACCTCAAATTTATTATGCAGTCTGACAACAAATAAAAGATATGCAGAAGGTGCATAAGCATGAATCACGCTAGAGAAATTAACGCATTAAATCACAGCCTTTCCGATTTGAAAGGCGACATCAACGTTTCATTCGAATTTTTCCCGCCGAAAAACGAACAAATGGAAACCATGTTATGGGATTCCATCCATCGCCTGCAAACCTTGCACCCGAAATTTGTTTCCGTAACTTACGGTGCAAACTCAGGCGAGCGCGACCGCACACACAGCATTGTTAAACGCATCAAACAAGAAACCGGCCTTGAAGCTGCCCCTCACTTGACCGGTATCGATGCCAGCCCTGACGAGTTGCGTCAAATTGCCAAAGACTATTGGGACAGCGGTATCCGCCGCATCGTTGCCCTGCGTGGCGACGAGCCGCCCGGCTACGAGAAAAAACCTTTCTATGCCGAAGATTTAGTTAAACTGTTGCGCTCCGTTGCCGACTTCGACATTTCCGTAGCGGCCTATCCTGAGGTTCACCCGGAAGCCAAATCCGCACAAGCCGACTTAATAAATCTGAAACGCAAAATTGATGCGGGTGCAAACCACGTTATTACCCAATTCTTCTTCGACGTAGAAAGCTATCTGCGCTTCCGCGACCGTTGCGTGATGATGGGCATTGACGTTGAAATCGTTCCCGGCATCCTGCCTGTAACCAATTTCAAACAATTGACCAAAATGGCCCAAGTGACCAACGTCAAAATCCCAAGCTGGCTGTCTAAAATGTACGAAGGTTTGGATGACGACCAAGGCACGCGCAACCTTGTTGCCGCCAGCATCGCCATCGACATGGTCAAAGTCCTCTCGCGCGAAGGTGTCAAAGACTTCCACTTCTACACCCTCAACCGCAGCGAACTGACTTACGCCATCTGCCATATTTTGGGTGTGCGCCCCCGTTAATAAAACAGACGGCCTCCCCATTCTGATTTACAATATCGAACATTCAGGCCATACCGGCCTGATTAAAAATTCCAACTAGGAGAGTTAACATGACAACATTGCATTTTTCAGGCTTCCCGCGCGTCGGTGCCTTCCGCGAATTGAAATTCGCACAAGAAAAATACTGGCGCAAAGAAATCAGCGAGCAAGAATTGCTGGCTGTTGCTAAAGACTTGCGCGAGAAAAACTGGAAACACCAAGCTGCTGCCAACGCTGATTTCGTTGCTGCAGGCGATTTCACTTTCTACGACCACATCCTCGACCTGCAAGTTGCCACCGGTGCCATCCCCGCCCGTTTCGGCTTCGACAGCCAAAACCTGTCTTTGGAACAATTCTTCCAACTGGCCCGTGGTAACAAAGACCAATTCGCTATCGAAATGACCAAATGGTTCGACACCAACTATCACTATCTGGTGCCTGAATTCCACGCCGATACCGAATTCAAAGCGAACGCCAAACACTACGTTCAACAGCTGCAAGAAGCCCAAGCTTTGGGCCTGAAAGCCAAACCGACCGTTGTGGGTCCGTTGACTTTCCTGTGGGTTGGTAAAGAAAAAGGCGCTGTTGAATTCGACCGTCTGAGCCTGTTGCCTAAACTGTTGCCTGTTTACGTTGAAATCCTGACTGCTTTGGTTGAAGCCGGTGCCGAGTGGATTCAAATCGACGAGCCTGCTTTGACTGTTGACCTGCCTAAAGAATGGGTAGAAGCATACAAAGACGTTTACGCTACTTTGAACAAAGTAAGCGCCAAAATCCTGTTGAGCACTTACTTCGGTTCCGTTGCCGAACACGCCGCATTGTTGAAATCCCTGCCTGTTGACGGCCTGCACATCGACTTGGTACGCGCTCCTGAACAGCTGGACGCATTTGCTGACTACGACAAAGTTCTGTCTGCCGGCGTTATCGACGGCCGCAACATTTGGCGCGCCAACCTGAACAAAGTTTTGGAAACTGTTGAACCTCTGCAAGCCAAACTGGGCGACCGTTTGTGGATCTCCAGCTCTTGCTCTCTGCTGCACACTCCATTTGACTTGTCAGTTGAAGAAAAACTGAAAGCCAACAAACCTGACCTGTACTCTTGGTTGGCATTCACCCTGCAAAAAACCCAAGAATTGCGCGTTCTGAAAGCCGCATTGAACGAAGGTCGTGATTCTGTTGCCGAAGAACTGGCCGCCAGCCAAGCTGCTGCCGACTCCCGTGCCAACAGCAGCGAAATCCACCGTGCAGACGTTGCCAAACGCCTGGCCGATTTGCCTGCCAACGCAGACCAACGCAAATCTCCATTTGCAGACCGTATCAAAGCGCAACAAGCATGGTTGAATCTGCCTCTGCTGCCGACTACCAACATCGGTTCTTTCCCACAAACTACCGAAATCCGCCAAGCACGTGCAGCCTTCAAAAAAGGCGAACTGTCTGCCGCCGATTACGAAGCCGCGATGAAAAAAGAAATCGCCTTGGTGGTTGAAGAGCAAGAAAAACTGGACTTGGACGTACTGGTACACGGCGAAGCCGAGCGTAACGACATGGTTGAATACTTCGGCGAACTGTTGAGCGGTTTTGCATTCACCCAATACGGCTGGGTACAAAGCTACGGCTCACGCTGCGTTAAACCACCTATCATCTTCGGTGACGTAAGCCGTCCTGAAGCCATGACCGTGGCTTGGTCTACTTACGCGCAAAGCCTGACCAAACGCCCGATGAAAGGTATGTTGACCGGTCCTGTAACCATTCTGCAATGGTCTTTCGTCCGCAACGACATTCCACGCGCTACCGTGTGCAAACAAATCGCACTGGCTCTGAACGACGAAGTATTGGATCTGGAAAAAGCAGGCATCAAAGTCATCCAAATCGACGAACCTGCCATCCGCGAAGGTCTGCCTTTGAAACGTGCCGATTGGGATGCCTACCTGAACTGGGCCGGCGAATCTTTCCGTCTGTCCTCTACCGGTTGCGAAGACAGCACCCAAATCCACACTCATATGTGCTATTCTGAGTTCAACGACATCCTGCCTGCCATCGCTGCTATGGACGCTGACGTCATCACCATTGAAACTTCACGTTCCGATATGGAGCTCTTGACCGCGTTCGGCGAATTCAAATACCCGAACGACATCGGCCCGGGTGTTTACGACATCCACAGCCCACGCGTACCGACTGAAGCTGAAGTTGAGCATCTGTTGCGCAAAGCCATCGAGGTTGTACCGGTTGAACGTCTGTGGGTTAACCCAGACTGCGGCCTGAAAACACGTGGCTGGAAAGAAACTCTGGAACAACTCCAAGTGATGATGAACGTAACCCACAAACTGCGTGCCGAACTGGCTAAATAATGTGAGTTAGATGAAAGGCCGTCTGAAAATTTTCAGACGGCCTTTTTTCTTTATCGATATTTAGACCAGCGTGTAGAAACTAGTAGCGTTGTTTACAGTATTTCCAGGAGAATACTGAAACATGAACATGCACAAAAACACCCGACTCACCCCGCACCACCGCCAAGCCATTTGGCTGGCCTACACGCAGGGGAAGGAAAGCGTCACCTCCCTGGCACGCCG
>NZ_JBQCVG010000020.1:0-15592 GCF_051958615.1 Neisseria sp. P0009.S008 | reverse complement strand
TCAACCAACTGTGTTATACTGTCTGCTTCGTTTTCTTCACCGCGTCAGCAGCGAAGAACCGAACTATACGCCTCCCAACAAAACCAGTCAACACCCAATTTCAAAAAAATTAAAAATTTCTCACAACTATCTGTATTTAAATAATTTAAAATTTATTGAATTTTATCGTTCAATAGATGAACCAGATACCCTAAGATAAATAGCCCTGCGGCTTTACTCTTAATTGCCACATTCAAACACTCTATATCTCTATATTACTGGCGCTTTAGTCCCATCTACTCTTACAATCTCTACTTTCTCCAATAAAACAATCATAAATTCTAGAATAGTCCCTATTATGAGTAACGAAAAGATTCAACAAAAATTTGAACAAGCATATCACTCTTTTATCGAAGAGGAAAATTACGAGGAAGCGCTAAAACGTGCCGAGATTCTTTGCCTTCTCAATCCGCAATCTGCAGAATTTCATCATAAAGTTGCTTATGCCTATCTGAAGCAATTGAAATGAGAAAAGCCATTGAGGCTGAAATGAAAACGCCAGAGCTGGATAGTACCTATATTCCTGCTTTGGATTTACTTGCGCACGCTTATGGCGCTCTAGATAATTGGGAAAAAACCGGGTTTTACGGTCATCAGGCTTTGGCCCTAAAAGATAAAGCTATTCCAGACCTAGAGCATGAAATCATTCCGATACCGGCTCCAAAAAACGGCAAACGGATTATCTCCTTTTCTTTATTTGGCAATAATTCCAAATATATTGAGCCTGCCGTCTTAAATACCCAGCTTGCACCTGTGCTTTTCCCCGGTTGGACATGTCGTTTTTATGTCGACGATTCTGTATCGGCTGAAGCTATTCAACGATTTAGAAATAACGGAGCAGAAGTGATTAAGGTTGGCGCTCCATTGGACAACTGGCCGGGTACGATGTGGTGCTTTCTTGCCATTAATGATCCTGAGGTTGAATACGTTATTTTCCGTGATGCAGACTCTATTATTTGTTATCGTGATGCAGCGGCCGTATCCGAATGGATAAAAAGTGGCACCCTATTCCACACTATTCGCGACTCAGGCTCGCATACTGCCCTAATTCTTGCAGGTATGTGGGGCGCTAAAGCGGGTGCAGTCCCAGATATGCAGGAAAGGATTCAGAACTTTGTCGACGAGGGCTACCCTTCCAGACATTTTGCCGACCAAGATTTTCTAGAAAAAGAATTGTGGGCCTATATCCGTCAGAATCTGTTCGCACATGACAGATTATTTGATTTCTGTAATGCACACGAAATTCCCGGCGAGTTTTACCCTAACTATCAAATCGCTTTCAGCGAAGGGGTTACCAGCTTTAACGCAACGACTGATTGTGAAGACGGCAGCCTGGCAAAATGGACGCTGTACTCCAGTGCTTCGCCTTTGGTCAATCCGGACTACTCGCTCAATGTTGTTCCTGAATTTAAAGTCTGCAGTTATGTGACTGAAGTAAAAAACGGAGCGGTTTCAGCATTTTTGCCGAAGAGATATGGTAATGCGATTAAAGCAAAACTGGCCAGAATCAACATCGAACAAATATAATTTGATTTGATTCCTATATATCTCATTTAATGAACTCGTTATTTATGAGCAAACACATTCTCCTCGGCATTACCGGCGGTATTGCGGCGTATAAATCTTGTGAACTGGTCAGGCTGCTGAAAAAGCAAGGACATTCTGTATCAGTAGTGATGACGGATTCTGCGACAGAATTTGTCTCCCCACTGACTTTCCAAGCTTTAACTGGCAACCCTGTTTTATCGGATACCTATTCAGGTGCTTCCAATAATGGCATGGCGCACATCAATCTGACGCGTGAAGCTGACGCATTTCTTATTGCGCCAGCCACTGCCAATACGATTGCCAAAATTGCCAACGGATTAGCTGATAATCTACTGACCAACTTGGTGGCAGCTAGAAAATGTCCTTTGGCCGTTGCACCTGCAATGAATGTCGAAATGTGGAACAACCCTGCCAACCTGCGCAATATTGAGCAACTGGTTTCAGACGGCATTACCGTGTTTTACCCAAACAGTGGCGAACAAGCTTGCGGTGAAACAGGTACAGGTAGAATGGTCGAAGCGGTCGATCTGGCAGATTTGCTAGAAGATTTATGGACACCCAAGCTGCTGAGTGGCAAAAAAGTTCTGATTACAGCCGGCGCAACGTTTGAAGCCATTGATCCTGTCCGCGGCATTACCAATATTTCCAGCGGACAAATGGGCATGGCTTTAGCGCGCGCGTGCCGTGCTGCCGGAGCGAAAGTCACGCTGATTTACGGTCAAATTCAGACGGCCTTGCCAGCAGGCTTGGCTCATTCCGAACAAGCTGTCAGCGCAGAAGCCATGTATCAGGCAGTTCACCGCCATATCCATGAACAGGATGTCTTTATTTCCGTTGCAGCCGTTGCAGACTATAAAGTCAAAAACAGCAGCAACGAGAAACTGAAGAAAAACGGTAATCAGCCCCCGGTTATCGAACTGACGGAAAATCCAGATATTCTCGCATCCGTTGCCGCCCTGCCTTCTCCACCATTCTGCGTTGGCTTTGCTGCCGAAAGCCATCAGGTTTTGGAATTTGCACGGGCAAAACGTTTGCGCAAAAACGTACCGATGCTGGTAGCCAACCAAGTTTCCGTTTCCATGGGTAAGCCAACCAATCAAATCACCATTATTGATGACCTTGCCGAAACTTCATTTCCGGAAACATCCAAACGCCAAGCAGCGGATGAAATCGTCAAACGCCTGGCTGAATTGTTGACTTAATCAAACAAAAGGCCGTCTGAAAGTTTTTCAGACGGCCTTTGTTCAAACACATCAAATTACAAACCCAATTCGCGCAGAAAACGAATATCGTCTGCCCAACCGGATTTTACTTTCACCCAAATCTTCAAAAAGACTTTGGTATCAAATAATTTTTCCATATCAAGACGTGCTTCAGTAGAAATTTTCTTCAATTTCTCCCCACCCTTGCCAATCAAAATCGCCTTTTGGCTGTCTTTATCGACCAACACCGCGATATAAATGCGGAACAGTCCGCTTTCCTCTTCCTCAAACTGCTCCACTTCAACATTCATCGCATACGGCAGCTCTTCGCCCAAATAGCGGAACAATTTTTCGCGCACAATTTCCATCGCCAGGAATCGGCTGGATTTGTCCGTCACCATATCTTCCGGATACATTGGGATACTTTCCGGCAGATAAGGCTTGAGCAGTTCCAACAGATTGGCAATACGCAGGCCATGTTTCGCGCTGACTGCCTCGCTGGCGGCAAATTCAAACTCTTGGCGTACTTCATTGATAAAAGCCTCAAGCGCAAATTTGTCTTTGGCTTTATCTTTATCGATTTTATTGACCACCAATACCACAGGTGTATGCTTAGGCAACTGCTTCAGCACCACGCGGTCGGCATCGGTAAAGCGCATGGCTTCCACCACAAAAATCACCACGTCCACGCCGCTCAACGCTTCGGTTACGTTTTGATTAAGACGGTCATTCAAAGCATTGCGGTGATTGGTTTGAAAACCCGGCGTATCGACAAACACAAATTGCGCCGTGTCGTCGGTGTAAATACCGGTTACACGGTTGCGCGTGGTTTGTGCTTTTTTACTGGTAATACTAATTTTCTGACCGATTAAATGGTTCATCAGCGTGGATTTGCCGACATTAGGACGACCCACGATGGCTACAAAGCCGCAACGATAATCTGCCGGGTGTTGCGACTCGTTTTGCAAAAAGGTTTCGATATCCATTTATATATGACTTTCTTGATTGTTTCAGACGGCCTTTGCATTTTCTCAAAGGCCGTCTGAAGTATTATTTTTTAGATTTTTTCAAAGGAAACTTCTGTTCCAACCATTCTAAGGCTTCACATGCCGCTTTTTGCTCGGCTACTTTCCGACTGCTGCCGCGTGCATTGCAGATGAAACCAAGTTCACCCAAATCGCAGGAAATCACAAACATCGCATCAGCCGTTTGCTCCGCCTGCTCTTCGATTCGGTATTTCGGCAGGGCAAAGCGGCGTGCCTGCAAGGCTTCCTGCAAAGCGGTTTTACTGTCTTTCTTGCTGATATTCAAATCCGCACGTTTCACGCGTTCCGCAAACAAATGGCGAACCACTTTTTCCGCCGCAGAAAAATCCGCGTCAAAACTGACCGCCGCAAACATCGCCTCCATCGCATCGGCCAAAATCGAAGGCCGTCTGAAACCGCCGCTCTTCAACTCGCCGGCACCCAAATACAAACCGTCGCCGACATTCATTTCCAACGCGATTTCAGCCAATACACCTTCATTCACCAAAGCCGCGCGCATCCGCGACAACTCGCCTTCCGACAATTTCGGAAAAGCGTCAAACAACATCCGCGCCACGGAATAGTTCAAAATCGAATCGCCGACAAATTCAAAACGCTCATTGTGTTTGGCATTGTAGCTGCGGTGGGTCAAAGCCTGCTGAAGCAGCTCCATATTGCGGAACTCATAGCCCAGACGCTTTTGAATCGCTCGATGCGCCTGCTGTTTGAGCAAATCAGGTTTCATTCCATACTTTCAAAAAACAGCCGGAAAGCACGCCTCATCCGCAGTGAAACAAAATAAAAAGGCTACACCGGCAACTTTTTTATTTTGGCTCATTGTTTCTTGCGTCCCTCAAGCCGATAAACAATCAAAAGCCGTCATGTTCAAACCTGACGGCACTTGCCGACATTGTACCATCAAACCGCCCCTGCACACATCCGTGCGGAAAAGCGGCGAATCGTGTAAAATTATGCCAAATCATCTCTTTGTCAACTCCATGAACAAATTTGCCCAAGCATTGGCCGTAGCGCTCGACCGCTGCATCGTTACCAACACTGTCGCCGAACAAGGCGAACCCGTCGGCTTCCTCTACCGCGAAGCCCCCGTATTTGAAAACGACAGCGGCTGGCGTATTTTCAGCGGCGACGAAACCGACGAATATACCGACAATCCCGACAACTTCAGCATTGTCAGTCTCTCCGCCATTACCGCAGACAATCCCGACATTGCGCCCCTGCTGACTCAGGCAGAAGGCAGCGCGTGGGAATTGAACGAAGACGGCGAGTTCCAAGCCGTTGCCGATTGGCAGCCGCAAGAATAATCCATCCCCATTTCGTTTCAGACGGCCTTCTTTATAACAAGGCCGTCTGAAACCGAGCCGAATCCCTATTTCACAAATATTGAAGGAATCATCATGAACATTATCGAACCACGCCTCGATGGCACCAACCTGCGCATCGGCATCATTCAAGCCCGCTTCACCAACGAAATCGGCAGCGAAATGGTCAAAATTTGCTGCCGCACCTTAAAAGAATTGGGCGTATCCGAAGACAACATCACGCTTGCCACCGTTCCCGGCGCGCTTGAAGTGCCTATCGCGCTGATGAACCTCGCTTCATCCGAACAATTCGATGCCCTGATTGCCATCGGCGTTGTCATTCGTGGCGAAACCTACCACTTTGAATTGGTATCCAATGAGTCCGGCGCAGGTGTCAGCCGCGTTGCCCTTGACTACAATATCCCTATCGCCAACGCCATCCTGACGACTGAAAACGACGAACAAGCCATTGCGCGTATCGAAGAAAAAGCCTCCGATGCCGCCAAAGTTGCCGTAGAATGTGCCAACTTGGTCAACCATCTTTTGTCAGAACAATACGAAGACGACGAAGAATAAGTTTCTCTCCGTATTGAATACCGCATATTTTCAGACGGCCTCTCAATCATGACATTGAGGCCGTCTGAATCATTCAATATTCAGCCGACAACCCTCGGCGCTCTCTTCACAAGGAATACCCATGAAAAGCCCACGCCGCCGCGCACGCGAGCTTGCCGTACAAGCTATTTATCAAGCAGGCATCAACAAAACTGCCGCTCCCGAAATCGCCAAAAACATCCACGAACTGTCCCAAACATCCAATATGGATGAAGAGCTGTTCAATAAACTGTTTTTCGGCGCACAAACCCATGCCGCAGAATACATGGAAAAAATCAGCCCCCTGCTCGACCGCGACGAAAAAGACCTCAGTCCTATCGAACGCGCCGTTTTGCTGGTTGCCTGCCATGAGCTGAGCACCATGCCTGAGACCCCCTACCCTGTCATCATCAATGAAGCCATCGAAGTCACCAAAACTTTCGGCGGCACCGATGGCCATAAATTCGTTAACGGCATCCTCGACCAACTGGCTTCCCGCATCCGCCCTGACGAACCGCGCCGCAAAGGCTAAGATTGACTTCGCATCAGGTCGGGATTACCGATCTTTGCCCTGTTTAAGCTAATGTCCTTATACAGCCAAACCATCAAAAAGGCCGTCTGAAATTCAGACGGCCTTTTATATTTCGATTTATTCTGATTTTGGCATTTCATAACCGGGACAGTTTTGCTTGTCACTGCTTGCCCAGATGATACCGCTGTCGTTGTAATAAACGGTACAGGTTTCATTAGCGTTAGTTTCTTTGTTAGGCTCTGCCTTCAAAATATAACCTGAATCGGAAGGATTAGGCATAGAAGCCGTATCTTTGGAAAAACTAATATCGAAATATTGATTCTGCTGTAAATTTTCAGGAGGAAAATCCTTAAATGTACTTTTTTGAGTGTAGTAGCGTTCGAGCTGTTGGGCGTTATGCAGCATCTGCGTGCGGACGGCGGCAAGGCGCGTTTGGCGGATGTAGTTTTGATAAGACGGATATGCGATGGTAGCAAGAATGGCTGCAATCACAACGACTATCAGCAGCTCGATAAGCGTGAAGCCTTGTTGGTGTTTCATTGTAGTTATGTCGTAAATAATTAGAATAAGACGTGGATATTATAGTAGTTTTCTTGCGGCTTAAATGTTCAAATTCGGTGGGAGTTTGGGAATTTATGTAAATGAGGTGCAAGTTCTGAAAAATGTTTACTGCCCTTTATTTTTTATTTCAATAAGTTAAACCTCAATTTGAGCCGACCGTCTCTTGGTCTGACTTGGTCTTTACAGTAAAATCCAGTTGTTTTTTATTTCTATCAATACATCTGTTGCTTGTCTGCGACGTTATTTTATTGAATTGGTTCCTTTTATATGTCTAAAGTTTTCAAGTGGGCGGCCGGTACGGCTGTTGTGGTAGCAGCGGCTTTCGGCGGCTGGTCTTTGATGAAGCCTGAGCCTCAGTCTTCTTTTATTACAGAAGTGGTCAAACGCGGCGATATCCGTCAAACCGTGTCGGCAACCGGCGAAATCTCGCCTTCCAATTTGGTATCCGTAGGCGCGGAGGCTTCAGGCCAGATTAAAAAACTGTATGTGAAACTGGGCCAACAAGTGAAAAAAGGCGATCTGATTGCGGAAATCGACTCAACCAATCAGATCAATACCTTAAATACCGAAAAATCCAAACTGGAAACCTATCAGGCAAAATTGGTTTCTGCCGAAATCGCGCTTTCCAGTGCAGAGAAAAAATATAAACGCGAACTTGCCTTATGGAAAGAACAGGCAACTTCCAAAGAAGACTTGGAATCTGCACAAGACTCTTTAGCCGCAGCCAAAGCGAATGTTGCCGAACTGAAAGCCTCCATCAAACAATCAAAAATCTCCATCAATACGGCCGAATCCGAACTGGGCCATACACGGATTACCGCCACCATGGACGGCACCGTGGTCGCCATTCCTGTTGAAGAAGGCCAATCCGTCAATGCGGCGCAATCTACGCCGACCATTATCCAACTGGCCAACTTGGAAACCATGTTAAACAAAATGCAGATTGCCGAGGGCGACATCACGAAAGTCAAAGCCGGTCAGGATATTTCGTTCACCATTTTGTCCGAGCCGGACACTCCGATTAAAGCGAAATTGGACAGCGTTGACCCCGGCCTGACCACCATGTCTTTGGGCAACTACACCAGCAGCACGGACACGACTTCCAATGCGATTTACTACTATGCCCGTGCACTGGTGCCAAATCCCGAAGGCAAACTTTCTATCGGTATGACCACTCAAAACACGATCGAAATCAACGGCGTGAAGAATGTCTTACTGGTACCGACACTGACCGTGAAAAAGCATAACGGCAAATCCTATGTCAGCATTTTGGGGGCAGACAATAAAGCGGTAGAACGCGAAGTGACTGTCGGCTTGAAAGACAGCATGAATACCGAAATCAAAAGCGGCTTGAAAGAAGGCGAAAAAGTAATCATTTCTGAAATGAGCGCAGATGAAAAGAATAAGAGCAGCGAACGCGCGATGATGGGTGGCGGCCCTCCTCGCTGATTGATTAAGGCCGTCTGAAAGATTTGGCTGTGTTTCAGACGGCCTTAGTTCCTGTATTTCTATTTTTCGCCCGGAAAGATTATGAGTTTAATCGAATGTAAGAATATCAACCGTTTTTTTGGTAGCGGTGAAAACCGTGTGCATGTATTGAAAGATATCAGCCTTTCTATTGAGAAAGGCGACTTTGTGGCGATTATCGGCCAGTCCGGTTCAGGCAAATCGACGCTGATGAATATCTTGGGCTGTCTGGATACCGCCACTTCCGGCTCTTATCAAATCGACGGCATCGAAACATCGCAAATGCAGCCGGATGAGCTGGCGGCTTTGCGCCGTGAGCGTTTCGGCTTTATTTTCCAGCGTTACAACCTGTTAAGCTCGCTGACCGCCCGAGACAACGTTGCCCTGCCTGCCGTCTATATGGGCATGGGCAGCAAAGAGCGCGCGGAACGTGCGGAAAAACTGTTGGGCGATTTGGGTTTGCAAAATAAAGAAGGCAACAAACCCAGCGAACTTTCCGGCGGTCAGCAACAACGCGTTTCGATTGCCCGCGCGTTGATGAACGGCGGCGAAATCATCTTTGCCGACGAGCCGACCGGCGCATTGGATACCGCCAGCGGTAAAAATGTGATGGAAATCATCCATAAGCTGCACGAAGACGGGCATACCGTGATTATGGTCACCCACGATCCGGGCATTGCGGCAAATGCAAACCGCGTCATCGAAATCCGCGACGGTCAGATTATTTCGGATACGTCTAAAAATCCCGATATCCCGCCAAGCAAAGTAGAACGGATTAAAGAAAAAGCTTCCTGGTCGTTTTATTACGATCAATTTATGGAAGCATTCAAAATGTCGGTACAGGCGATTATGGCGCACAAAATGCGTTCACTGCTGACCATGCTGGGGATTATCATCGGTATCGCTTCGGTGGTATCGGTAGTGGCATTGGGTAATGGCTCGCAGCAAAAAATCTTGGAAGACATCAACTCGATGGGCACAAACACCATCAGCATCTTCCCCGGCCGTGGTTTTGGCGACCGCCGCAGCGGACGAATCAAAACGCTGACAATTAATGACGCAAAAGCCATCAGCCAACAAAGCTACGTCGCATCCGCCACCCCTCAAACCAACTCCAGCGGTACCTTGACCTACCGCAACACCGACCTGACCGCCTCGCTTTACGGCGTAGGCGAACAATATTTCGACGTGCGCGGTTTGAAATTGGAAGAAGGCCGTCTGTTTGATGATGACGATGTAAAAACCGATGCACAAGTCGTCGTTATCGACCAAAACACCAAAACCAAACTCTTCGGCGAAGGCGTTGATCCTTTAGGCAAAACCATCCTTTTCAAAAAACGTCCGCTAACCGTTATCGGCATTATGAAAAAGGATGACAACTCGTTCGGCAATTCCGACTCGCTGATGCTTTGGTCGCCGTATACAACGGTCATGCACCAAATTACCGGCGAGAGCCATACCAACTCCATCGTTGTCAAAATCAAAGACGATGCCAACACGCAAGTTGCCGAAAAAAGCCTGACCGAACTGCTGAAAGCACGCCACGGTACAGAAGACTTCTTTATGAACAACAGCGACAGCATCAAAGAAATGGTTGAAAGCACAACCGGCACCATGACGCTGCTAATTTCTTCCATCGCGGTCATCTCTTTGGTGGTCGGCGGTATTGGCGTGATGAACATCATGCTGGTCTCTGTTACCGAGCGCACCAAAGAAATCGGCGTCCGCATGGCAATCGGCGCACGCCGCAACAATATTTTACAACAGTTTCTGATTGAGGCCGTCTTAATCTGTATCATCGGCGGTTTGTCCGGCGTATTGCTGTCTGCGTGCATCAGCCTGGTGTTCAACTACTTTGTCACCGACTTCCCGATGAGCATTTCCATGACTTCCGTCATCGGCGCAGTTGTCTGCTCCACCGCCATCGGCGTCGCGTTCGGCTTTATGCCTGCTAACAAGGCTTCCAAGCTCAACCCGATTGATGCGCTGGCTCAGGATTGATTATGTTTCAGACGACCTATTATCTTAGGGCCGTCTGAAATGCTGTTACCCGAAAGATTTTTTATGAAGACGAAACCTTTTTCCCAAGCAGCCTTATCATTGGCTGTTGCTCTTGCCCTAAGTGCGTGCGCCACACCTAAAGCCAATCCGAACCTGACTCTTGAAGCGACCGGCCAAGTCATGAGCGCGGCGGAAACTGCCGAACGCTACGATGTAAACGGTAACTGGTGGGAAATCTACCAAAGCCCGCAGCTCAACGCGCTGATGGAGCAGGCTCTGGCCAACAATGTCGATTTGAAACAGGCGGCCATCAGCGTCAACAAAGCTTTGTACCAAGCCAATATTTTGGGTGCGGATTTGGTGCCTTCGTTCAGCGGCTCGTTGGGCGCGAACGCTTCTAAAAACCTGAAAACCGGCAGCCACGGCAATACCTTCAGCAGCCAGCTTGGTTTGAGCTACGAATTAGATTTGTGGCGCAAACTCAGTGCCACTGCCGATGCGCAGGTATGGGAATACCAAGCTACGCATGAAGACATGGCCAACACACGCCTGACTTTGATTAATAATGTCGCCGATGCGTATTTCAATATCGCCTATCTGAACGAAGCCATCGAGTTGGCAAAAAAATCGCTGAAGCAATATCAGGAAATCAACCGCATTGCGAATGCCAAGTTCCGCTACGGCCGGGCCGACTCCAGCCAGCCGACCCAAGCCAAACAGTCATTGCTGAGTGCGGAAAACAGCCTGTTGTCTTTGCAAAACAATTTGGATACGCAAAAACAGGTTTTGCGTAATTTGTTGAATTTAAGGCCGTCTGAAAACATGGCCGCCGATCCGGCACAATTCCACCTGCTGCCTGTCAAAGGCGTGAACTTGGATGTACCGATTACCGTTTTGGCCAACCGCCCCGACCTGCGCGCTGCCGAATACCGCCTGCAAGCGTCGCAACAATCGGTCAACGCGCAAAAACGCAGTTGGTATCCGTCGATTACCTTGGGCGCAAGTCTGAGTACGTCTTCCGATAAAGCGAAAAGTACGTTCAATATCCCCATGTTGGGCGGCTCGGCCACCATCAATCTGCCTTTCCTCAATTGGCAGACCATGAAATGGAAAGACAAAACCGTACAAGCAGAGATGGACAGTGCCAAGCTGAATTTTGAAAAAGCCCTGACCACCGCGCTCAACGAGGTCAACACCAATTATCTTGCCTACAAAAACGCGCAGGCCAGCCTTGCCAATCAGGAACAACGTTATCAGTTGAACAAGAAAAACAGCCATTACTATCAAGTACGCTACCAACACGGTAAAAACGAACTGAAAGACTGGCTGGAGGCTTTGAATTCGGAATACAGCTCGGCTCAAAACCTGCTGAACCAACGCTATGAAGCCTTAAAATACGAAAATATGGTGTATAAAGCCATGGCAGGACGTTATACGCCGAAATAGCATTTTCAGACGGCCTTTGGTTAATTTCCGTCAACGGCCGTCTGAAACCATTCAAGCAACTGAATTTTCATATATAATCGCGCGTTTATTTGATTTTATCCGGACAACATTATGGCCTTCGCCTCTCTCTTTACGCTTTTGGACGACATTACCGCCGTTTTGGATGATGTAGCGATGATGACCAAAGTCGCCGCCAAAAAAACCGCCGGCGTGGTCGGTGACGATTTGGCGCTCAACGCCAATCAGGTAACCGGCGTATCTGCCGAGCGCGAATTGCCGATTATTTGGGCAGTGGCTAAAGGCTCTCTGGTCAACAAGCTGATTCTGGTGCCGCTTGCGCTGTTGCTTTCCGCTTTCCTGCCTGCACTGATTACGCCCTTGCTGATGATCGGCGGTGTTTATTTGTGTTTTGAAGGCGTGGAAAAACTGTTGCACAAATTTCTGCACCGCAATGAACACGAAGACGGACACGATGCCGAGCCTGAAGTCACAGACGAAAAAACAAAAGTTAAAGGCGCGGTCCGCACAGATTTCATCCTCTCCGCCGAAATCATCATTATCGCGCTGGGCGTTGTTGAAAAATATGACCTGATGACGCGTTCTTTGGTGATGGCGGCCATCGGTGTCGGCATGACAGTGTTGGTCTATGGTTTGGTCGGCATCATCGTCAAACTTGACGACCTCGGTATGATGTTGATGCGCCCAAAAAGCGCTGCCGTGCAAGGTATCGGACGCGGTTTGATTTCATTTATGCCTTGGTTTATGCGCGGCTTGAGTATTGTCGGCACTCTGGCGATGTTCTTGGTCGGCGGCGGACTGATCGCCCACAACCTTGGCTTTTTGCACGATTTCCTCCACGCGCAACATTGGGACAGCGGCATGATGGAACATATCGCCAACCTGGTGGTCGGAGTAGCCGCCGGTGCATTGGCTTGCGCAATCGTCCTGCCTGCAATGAAATTGTTTCAAAAAGACTGATTTTGTTTCCCTGCCGTCTGAAAACTTTTCAGACGGCCTCAATACCATTTAAAGCATGAATATTTTCCGTAAACTCGAACAATATTGGCAACATCCGCTGCTTTACTGGCCGCTGGTCATCTTGATTGCCGCAGCGACACCGTTCACTTTCGCCCCGTATTATCATTTCTGGCTGATGCCGCTGTTGTTTGGCGCGCTGATACGCCTGATCGAATTGCGTCCGCGCTTTGCCGTCATGACTGCCTATCTGTTCGGATTAATCGGTTATACGGCGCAATTTCATTGGATACACACTGCCTTGCATGACGTTTCGGGTTTGCCGGATTCATACGCCATCCCCCTCACCTTCCTGCTGCCGGCGTTTCTTGCGCTTTATCCGGCCATCTGTTTTTGGGTGTGGAGAAAATGCAACCTGTCGCGCTGGGCCAAAACCGGCCTCCTGCTGCCGATTTTATGGACGCTGGCAGAATTTGCCCGCGAACGTTTCCTGACCGGATTCGGCTGGGGCGCAATCGGCTATTCCCAAATCATCAAAGACAGCCCGTTGGCAGGCTTCGCGCCTTTGGGCGGCATTCATATGGTCACGCTGGCAACCGCTTTCCTCAGCGCATGGCTGGTGTTGCTGATTGACAACCACGACCGTCTGAAACACCACCTGTTGCCCTTATTCCTTATCGTTGCACTCTGCTCCGTCGGCTACATTTCCCAACAAACCGAATACACTCGCCCCGACGGCAGCACCAGCACGGTTGCCCTGATTCAAGGCAATATCGAACAAAATCTGAAATGGAAGGAAGAGCAAATTATTCCGACCATTCAGAAATACTACGAACAAATCAGCAAGACCAGTGCCGACATCGTCATCCTGCCTGAAACCGCCCTGCCGCTGATGCGCCAAGACCTGCCCGAAGGCATCTTGGAACAATTCGCCGAACAGGCGCAAAGCAACGGCAGCGCATTAGCCATCGGCATCAGCCAATATACGCCCGACGGCAACGGCTACGAAAATGCAGTCATCAATTTGAGCGGCTATCACAACAGCACTTCCGATACCCTCCCCTACTACGCCAAGAACCACCTCGTTCCATTTGGCGAATATAAGCCATTGCCCGCCATTACCGAGCGCCTCTATAAAATGATGGATATGCCTTTGGCCGACTTTCAAAAAGGCGGCGACAACCAAGCGCCTTTGGTGATGAAAGATCAAAAAGTCGCCTTCAATATCTGCTATGAAGACGGTTTCGGCGACGAACTCATTGCAACGGCGAAACGCTCCACCCTGCTTGCCAACATCAGCAATATGGCGTGGTACGGCAAATCCAATGCGATGTATCAGCAGCTTCAACAGTCCCAAGCGCGTGCAATGGAACTGGGTCGCTACATGGTTCGCGCCACCAATACCGGCGCGACCGCCATTATTTCCCCTAAAGGTACGATTGTTGCCGAAGCCCAACCGAATACGGAAACCGTCCTCGAAGGCCACGTCAAAGGCTATATCGGCGAAACGCCTTATATGAAAGCAGGCGGCTCAACATGGCTTATCAGCATTTTGGCCATTATCGGCGTATTCCTTATCCTGATTGGCCGGAAAAAACCAGAATAAAAAATTTTTAAGACCTTGTTATACAAGGTCTTTTTTATCACCAAAACTATTTACATACAGAAATGTTTGTAATATACTTAGCCAAAACCTAGCAAATCACTCAAATTTTCTAAGACAATCAACCCTTGCGATTCAAGCAGTAAAAACTATTGAATCTATCGTTAATTTACAGAAAAAATCCAACCCATAACAAAACAAACCACAGGCAGTGTTATACTGCTTGTCACACAATAAACAAAAAGCCGTCTTCAGACGGCCCAATCAAGGAAAGCACCCTTCATGAATAAAGCTTTTGCATTACCCGTTATCCACAGCGGCAACGGTAGCCTCGAGCAATACATTCATACTGTCAATAGCATTCCCATGCTTACCGCTGAAGAAGAAACACAACTGGCGGAACGTCAACAAAAAGGCGATCTCAACGCTGCCAAACAGCTTATCCTGTCGCATCTTCGCGTCGTCGTATCCATTGCACGCGGCTACGACGGCTACGGCCTCAACCAAGCCGACCTGATTCAAGAAGGCAATATCGGCCTGATGAAAGCCGTCAAACGCTACGAACCAAGTCGCGGTGCGCGTCTGTTTTCGTTTGCCGTGCATTGGATTAAAGCCGAAATCCACGAATTCATTTTGCGCAACTGGCGTTTGGTCCGCGTTGCCACCACCAAACCGCAACGCAAACTGTTCTTCAATCTGCGCAGCATGCGTAAAAACTTGAATGCTTTGTCTCCAAAAGAAGCGCAAGAAATCGCCAATGATTTGGGCGTCAAATTGTCCGAAGTCTTGGAAATGGAGCAACGCATGACCGGTCACGACATCGGCATCATGGCAGAAAACAACGATGATGAGGACAACTTCGCCCCTATCGACTGGTTGGCCGATCACGATGCAGAGCCTAGCCGTCAGTTGTCCAAACAAGCCCACTACGCCCTGCAAACCGAAGGCCTGCAAAACGCCTTGGCGCAACTGGACGACCGCAGCCGCCGTATCGTTGAAAGCCGCTGGTTGCAAGACGATGGCGGTTTGACCCTGCACGAATTGGCTGCCGAATACGGCGTATCTGCCGAACGCATCCGCCAAATCGAAGCCAAAGCCATGCAAAAACTGCGCGGTTTCTTGGCAGAAGAAGCTGAAGCCGTTTAAGCCTTTCATTAGAAAAAGGCCGTCTGAATCTTTGAACTGCACCCCAAAAGTTGGACACCCCCCTCCAACTCACAAGGTGCAGTTTTTTTATGAGCAAATATACATTACACTTCAAATACCAAGCCGTACTCCAC
>NZ_JBQCVG010000019.1:0-15656 GCF_051958615.1 Neisseria sp. P0009.S008 | reverse complement strand
AACGGCGATACGCCGTTTGAGGTCTTGCAGGCTTCATTCTCAACCTGTGGTGTAAACAACGCAACGTTTTCCTACAGATGACTTTTATAGGCAATCTGTCCGCGTACCATGTATCCGGTTATTTTTGACGGAAATGTATCAGAGTCCCTTTTTAATTGATTAGTTCATCCAAAGTTAAGTTATTTTTGATTTTTATAGCAAAATAAAAATGGTTTTATCTTGTATTGTTTTCCTTTTTGGCGTGACAGAGTTAATCCCGCGAAGCCAAAAAGGAGGGGAATTTTAACACAATATGTTTTTAGCATTCCTAATTTAACTAAATTTACAAAATATACAAAATAAATATCTATAAATGTTTTTAACTTCATCGAAAAATCAATAAAATTCGATATTTTCAATATGTATTTTCACAACATAATTGCGCATTATATACCGATTATCCTAAAATACTACCGTTTATTTGAAAATTTAGTATTTTATTATTGCTTCTACCATCTAAAAACCAATAAAAAAAGGCCGTCTGAAAAAATATTTCAGACGGCCTTTTTTATTAAATGCGCTCTATTTAACAAACTTCGACCAACCAGCCGTGTTTGTCTTCTGTCAAACCGTATTGAATGTCGGTAATCGCCTTACGGATTGCGTAACCGCGCTCTTGGCTCTTCACTTCGATTTCTTTGCCATCAATCACGAAAGAAGTTACCGGAGAAATGACTGCAGCCGTACCAGTCAGAATCGCCTCTGCACCATTTTCCACAGCTGCTTTCAGCTCATCAACGGTAAAGTTGCGTTCGGTAACGGTATAGCCCAAATCTTTGGCAACAGTCAGCACGGAATCACGGGTAACGCCGTGCAGAAATTCGTCTGTCAACGGTTTGGTAATGATTTCATCGCCGTTAATCAGGATAAAGTTAGACGCACCGGTTTCCTGAACGTCGCCATTCGGACAGAACAACACTTGGTTTGCGCCATATTCGGCTTTGGCTTTCAAAACCCAAGGCATGGCGGAAGCATAGTTGCCGCCGCATTTCACACGACCCATATGTGGGGCGCAACGGATATGTTCGGTTTCCACCAAGATTTTAACGGGCGAACCAGCTTTGAAATAGTCGCCGACAGGAGAAGCCAGAATGTACAGCAAAGCAGTTTCAGAAGGAGAGCCGGCTTTACCGATCACAGGATCGGTACCGATCAAAGTCGGACGCAGGTACAACGCTGCTGGCGCATCAGGAATTTCTTCGGCAGAGCGTTTGACCAATTCAATCAAAGCATCCAAATAAGCCTCAGTTTCAGGGCGCGGCAGGTGCAGAATATCCGCACTTTGCTGCATGCGCGCGATATTGGCGGTCGGGCGGAACATCACGATTTTGCCGTTTGCCTGACGAAATGCCTTCAAACCCTCAAAACATTCGCTGCCGTAATGCAAGGCATGCGCGCCGGGGGCGATTGTCAGGTCTTTGGAAGATTGCCACTCTACCGGCTGCCATTTACCTTCACGATAAGCGATAACGGGCATTTCAGCGTGAAAAACGCTGCCGAATACGGCTGGAACTGGTCTGCTCATGATGATTGCCTTTCTTATTCTGATGTGCAAAATAAATTAATTAAAGACTGAACAATACGCCTTTCAATATAGGTTTGACAAGTACCCGTCAGCATAAAGGCACCGTCCCCCTGCCGTCTGAAACATGCCGTCCTATCCGAAATCCGGCAAATCGTTTAAACTGATACCATTTTTCAGACGGCCTGCCCCAACCGCAGCCAACCCGGAGTAACCCATGAAACTCATCTCTACCATCATCAAAATCCTGATTCTTCTTGTTTTCCTCCTGCTGGCCATCACCAATACCCATACTGTATCCTTCTTCTACCTGCCCGGCCAAAACATCAATCTGCCGCTGATTGTCGTGCTTTTCGGTGCATTTATTATCGGCATCGTGTTCGGTATGTTTGCCCTCTTCGGCCGTCTGCTGTCCCTGCGCAGCGAAAACAACCGCCTGCGCGCCGAAGTGAAAAAACATGCCCACCTTTCCGAAAAAGACCTGACTCCGGTCAAAACCGAAACACCGGCAACGACTTCCGAAGCCACTCCCAAAGCGTAACGCCACCAATCAATAAAGGAATACCATGGACAACGAATTGTGGGTCATCTTACTGCCCATCGTCCTCCTCCCCGTTTTCTTCGCTATGGGCTGGTTTGCCGCGCGCGTCGATATGAAGACCGTCCTGAAACAGGCCAAAAGCATACCGGCTGGCTTTTACAAAAGCCTTGATGCCCTCGTTGACCGCAACAGCGGCCGCGCCGCGCGCGAATTGGCGGAAGTGATCGACCAACAGCCGCAGTCATACGACCTAAACCTGACCCTAGGCAAGCTCTACCGTCAGCGCGGCGAAAACGACAAAGCCATCAATATGCACCGCGCCCTGCTCGATTCGCCCGACACAGTCAACGAAAAACGCGCGCGCGTGCTTTTTGAACTGGCGCAAAACTACCAAAGCGCAGGCTTGGTGGATCGTGCCGAACAAATCTTCCTCGGCTTGCAGGAAGGCGATATGGCACGCGAAGCCCGCCAACACCTTTTGAGCATCTACCAACAAGACCGCGACTGGGAAAAAGCCATCGAAATGGCGCAGCTCTTGAGCCATGACGAACAAACCTACCAGTTTGAAATCGCCCAGTTCTATTGCGAAATCGCCCAAGCCGCACTGTTCAAGTCCAACTTCGACGCCGCACGCTACAACATCGGCAAAGCACTCGAAGCCAACAAAAAATGTACGCGCGCCAACATCATTCTCGGCGACATTGAATACCGTCAGGGCAACTTCCCTGCCGCAGTGGAAGCGTATTCCGCCATCGAGCAGCAAAACCACGCCTATTTGAGCATGGTCGGCGAGAAACTCTATGAAGCCTATGCCGCGCAAGGCAAGCAGGAAGAAGGCCTCAACCGCCTTATCGGCTATATGCAAACCTTCCCCGATCTTGACCTGATCAACGTCATCTACGAAAAGGCTCTGCTGCTCAAAGGCGAAACCGAAGCGGCGCAAATCGCTGTCGAACTCGTCCGCCAAAAACCCGACCTCAACGGCGTGTACCGCCTGCTTGGCTTGAAACTCAGCAGTATGAATCCGGAGTGGAAAGCCGACACCGATATGATTCGTTCCATTATCGGCCGCCAGCTGCAAAAAAGCGTTATGTACCGCTGCCGCAACTGCCACTTCAAATCCCAAGTTTTCTTCTGGCACTGCCCTGCCTGCAACAAATGGCAAACCTTTACGCCGAATAAAATCGAGATTTAATAAAGCGTTAAGCATTAAAAAAAGGCCGTCTGAAATCTTTTCAGACGGCCTTTTTATTACAAAGCAAAGAAAGGAAGCAAGAATCGTTCCAACAAGAAAAAAATAAAGTTGAATCATACTTAATTATTCGGAAAAAATATGAGAAAGAGTATAATAGTTAGATATAAGAGAAGTTTTAGGAGCAAATATGAAAATTCACTTTGAAAAAGGACTTCAGTTAGAAAATGCCCAACTCATTTGTCAGTGGTCTAATGCTTTGGGAGAAAGTTTTCAGAAGCAATGGATGGGGCCAAAGATTTCTTATCCCTTGATTGCCCAATCCTTGCAAAAGATGGAAGGGATTTTTTCCATTTTTGTTGGAGAAGAGTTTGTAGGCATCATCCAGAAAATCAAACTAGAAGATAAAAATCTTCATATTGGAAGATTTCTCATAGCTCCACAGAAGCAGGGAAAAGGATTAGGTAGAAAAGCTTTTCAATACTTTCTTCAAGAAATGTTTGAAAATGAAGAAATAGAAAGTATTTCCCTAACGGTTTTTGAGTCAAATCAAATAGCTAGAGACCTCTACCAAAAAGAGGGATTTGAAATTGTTCAAACCATTGAAGTTCCAGAACGTAAATACATAATGAGAAAATCTAGGTAAGAACTAAATTACACTAGAAATTGTCCCCTTTATCAAAGTGGCTCAAAATATAGCCTTACACACCAGCAATATCTGCTCAACACCGCTACTCTGCCCATGCCAACGCCGCTACAATCTGAGCCTCAATATCGGCATTAAACTCGCCGGCACGGTACGCATCGCGCAATTCCGTGCGCCGGGTTTCATCTGCCGCAATTTGGTTCAACACCACTTGTGGAAACTCGTTAAACACAGGCACAGCCTCTTCATGCCCCATCAAAAACAGCGCAGGGATTTTTTGATTGGCGCGGACGATTTCCTGTTGGCGCGGATTCTCAAAACGGCTGCTGTCGTCAAAATCGTTGCGGGCAATATAGTTGACGCGGATATTGGGGTTCAACTCCGCCATTTTTTGAATAAACGGCACAAACACGCGGCAATCAGGGCAATACGGCGCAGCGGCAAGCAGCCAGTTTTGCGGACGGCTGATCTTTTTAACCGCCGCTACCGTTTGCGCCGACAGCTCGGTCGCCTGATAGAGTTGCTGCTGTTTCAATTTGTCTTCTTCAGTATCAAAATCCAAATATTCTGCATAAGTGGCCATGCTTTACTCCTGTTCTGTTGTATCGGTCTTCCCTGCCACGCCGGTCAAAAGCGGAACGAGCAGATTGACGACGAGGTTTTCAAATAGCGGCTCATCAAGCGGCGATTCTTCCGAATGGCCAAACACCAGCTTCACTTCGGTATATTCTTTCTGCCCTTTGCTCATTTTATTGCCGTTAAAAACCTCATGGGCTTTTCTCAAGGCAGCATCCCAATCCTCTTTCTTGTTGTACTCCTCCGCTGCGGCAAGGCTGGTTTTGGCAAAAAACGGCAAGGGGGTATTTTGTCCGATTCGGAAATATACCAGCCATTCTTTTAAAAGCTCCCTCGCCGCCTCTTGCCCGATGGCAGCATAGGTTTCGGTCCGCCCCAAGCTGACAATATAGGTTTGTCGGTTTGCAACGGATTGAGGGGCAACGGCGCAAAAAATCAAATGCTCCAATAAACGGGCAATGCGGTTGGGCGCATTGTCTTTTTGATTAAGGAACACAATGCGGCCGCATTCATAAAGATTGCCGATGGTGCCTTGTAAAACCAAGCCGTCAAAGTGTTCTTCATAAGGTTCAGACGGCCTTTTGTTACTGCGTATCAGCTCGGCATCTACGTTTTTCGCAGATATCTGATACTGCTTCTGCCATAAACCGCCCAACTCGCCCACCGGCATTAGGCTTTCGGCATTCAGCCGAATGGCCGTATCTTCAAAATCTTCCCCTTTGCGCCGTGCATCCAAATAGGCATCGGCAATCCGACCCTCATGTTGCGGCTCAAACGGTTCGGCAGACTCCCATGCGCCGTCCAGATACGGTTGATCCCAGCTTAAATTTTTCTTCAGCCAAACTTTGACAGGGTTGCGCCAAAAACTAATGAGCTCGCCCTGGTGAATGATTTTGCCCGGCTCTTCCTGACTTAATGCCTCAAGGAAAAACGGCTGCGCTTCCGCTTGCGGTTGGTTCAACGCATCGGCGTAATCTTGGCGCGTACTGAAGAGGCCGTCTGAAAGCGCGTCCTTTTGGAAATAACGGCGTGAGAACGCCTGCAAAGGATGATGTTTCACCCATTTCTCCGACAACTCACGCCCGCTTTTCCCCGTCATGGCGGCAATGGTATCCAGCAGCTCGCTGATTAACGAAGACGGCGCGAACTCGGCATCATTGCGTATATCGCGGCCGATATAAGACAAATACAGCATTTCGCGTGCGCTGATTAAGGCTTCGAGGAAGAGATAACGGTCATCGTCGCGGCGGGCGCGGTCGCCTTTTTTCGGATGTTTGGCAATCAGGTCAAACACCGCCGCTTTGGTATTGCGCGGAAAATCGCCGTCATTCAAACCCAACAGGCAAACCATTTTAAACGGCAAGCTGCGCATCGGCACCATACTGCAAAAAGTGATGCCGCCGCTCAAAAATCCGGCTTGGCTTTCGCTGTCCAAAAAGCGGCGGATATGGCGGATAACGGTTTTACACGGCAACAATCCGTCAAATTCGGCCAACTGCGCCTCTTCCTGCCATTTCGCCAAAGACTGCTCAAACTGCTGCTTGGCGTATTGGTCGTCCGTATCCGGAGCAAACAGTTTCTCCAGCAAAGCACGGCAACGCTGCACCCAACTTTCCACATTGGCAGGCTCTTGCCATTGCGCCGCCATATCGGCCAAAGTGCGGATAAATTCGGCAAAACCGCTGAACACGTCCAGCTGATTGACGTTGCTATGCCACGCGCTCACGCCCTGCCACATGCCGTTGCCGCCTTCGGGCAACATCCAGCCCAAGGCCAAACGCTCTACCGCCTGCTGCCAAGTAAAGAGGTTGTCTTTGCCCTCGCGCATGGTTTGGTCCAAACCCCAATGCACATTCAATCCGGCAACAGTCTCATGCAGCAGCGGCACATCTTCCTCGCTCAAACCGAAGCGTTGCAGCACCAACCGGCTTTCCAGCAAAGGCAAAACCTTGTCCACTTCAAACCGGCTCTCCAGCAAGTCCAAAGTTTGCGCCAAAGCATACAGCAACGGCTGACGGCGGCTGAGTTTCACATCCGAAATCGAATACGGCAATGCCTGGCTGCCTGCGTGCGCCTGTCCAAAAACGGCTTCGATAAACGGGCTGTACGGCTCGATGTTCGGCGTCAACACGGCAATATCGTGCGGCTGCCAATCGAGATTATTTTGCAACACCAGCGACAACTCTTCTTTCAAAATCTGCAATTCGCGCAAAGGGCTGTGTGCCGCGACGATTTTGACGGAACCGTCATTCAGCAGCTCATCCGGCTCGACACACACTGGATTACCGTCCGCATCGTGGACTTGAACCAAACCTGCTTCACTTTCTTCCTGTTGATACAAGCGTTCAGACGGCATGATTAAGTTTTGGATATCTTTTTGTAGGCAATGCAATAAGGTATCATCTTTTCCCTCTTCATAAACCTGAATATCCTGCTCGGTTTCCACTTCCGACAGAAAATCAAAGAAATCGCGCCCCTGCTTGCCCAAAGAAGCCAACAGCGGATGCCCTGCCTGCGACAAATCCGCCTCATCGCCCCTTTTCAAAATCTGCGCCTCGTCGATGACCTCGCCCCAATATTGACTGCTCGGGTTGAGCGCGAACACAAACACATCGCAATGCTTGGAAATTTGGTGCAAGAGTTGCAGATACATCGGCGCCATTGTCGAAATGCCGAATACAAACAACCTTTGCGGCAAAACCGATTTATCCAACTGCGCCAACAGCTTTTCCCACAAGGCCACGCGGTGCGGCGCAGATTGGCTGCCATCGTCCAAATAACGCCACAGCCGCGCCTGCCAATCCTCATCATCGCCCAAACCCAGCAGCTTCCCAGCCTGCCACGCATCAATCCAGTCCGGGCGGTACACCAAATATTGGTCAAAAATATCCGCCATCTGTCCGGCAAGCTGATAATCCGCCGATGCCGAGCTGTGCAAATAACTTTCCAGCTTCAAGCGTACGTTTTCGTATTCCGGGGCCGTCTGAAACGCTTCGCTGCGGAACAAATCCAGCAAACGCCAACGCATGACCTCAGGCGAAAACGGACTGAGCGGCGGCACATCGGGAACCAATTTGCGCATCAGCTGCCACGCCAAACCGGCAGGTAGGCTGAACTTCAAATTCGCCGCCACGCCGAGTTCGCGCGCGAAAAACACATTCAGATAACGCCGCATACCCTGGCTCTGCACCACCACTTCTTCCTGCGCCAATACAGAGTCCAAGGGCGAAGCCTGATGAATACGCGCGCACATTTCGGCAAGCGATTCCAAACGGTCGGATTGAAAGAGATAAAACATGACATGCCATCGAAAAAACAATTACGCGCATTATAATGCCATCAGGGCAAACGGTTCAGCAGCGTATTAAAATAAAAGGCAAAAGATTACGGCAAAGGCCGTCTGAAATCGCTTTTCAGACGGCCTTTGCCGTTAAAACTCAAACGCTAGGCTTTAATGTATTTCTTTTTGAACTTCGGCTTTGTTTAATCTTAATTCCCAACCAAAATAAAAACCTGCTTCCCTCAAAGCAGGTTTTTAATCTATCTCATTCAAGCAGGCGGCAGCGGCGCGCCTTCCGGATGCTTGTAGCGGTTGTACATAAACAAATATTGTTCCGGAAAACGGCGTATCCAATATTCGGTATTTTCATTAATAACGCGCGCGTCGTTCTCCTTATCGCCGTTCAATTCGCCGCGCAAAGGCTCGATGTGCAAGACAAAGCCTTTGCCGTCGGGCAGCCGCTCGCCGCAGAAAAATAAAGCCTTTACGCCTTTGACTTGCGCCAGCTTGCCCGCCAACGTCATGGTATAGGCAGGTTTGCCGAAAAAATCCACCCACACGCCGTCGCCCCCTTCTTCCGGAGACGGTACATGGTCCGGCAACACAATGGTCGCTTCGCCGCCGCGCAGGGCCTTGATGATTTGTTTGACGCCCTGAATACTGGTCGGTGCAGTCTTGCCCTTGCCGCGCACGCGACCTGCCTGCATTACCGCATCAAATGCCTTGATTTTCGGCGGCTTGTACATCGCCGTCAGCGGAAACGGCAGTTGCTGGCTGATGTAGCGGCCGGCCAAATCATAGCTGCCGATGTGTGGCGTGATAAACAGCAAACCCTCGCCCGTGTTCAAGGCCGTCTGAACATGTTCCCAACCGTTGACGCTGACAAACAGGTTCTCAATTTCCTCAGGCCGTCTGAAAAACGCCACCGGCAATTCCAAGCCGCCTTTTGCCGTTTCATGGAAAACTTTTTTCACCGCCTCATCCGTCGGGTTCAAACCGGCAAGTTTCATGTTTTCAAAAACTCGCCGGCGATCTTTCGACAGCAAGCGGAAACCCAAACTGCCGAGCAGATTGCCTAATTTGTGCAACCAAGCCAAAGGCAGCGCGGCCAAAAATTTAAAAACAAAGGTAACAAGCGTTTGCATAAGGTTTTACCAAAATGAAGTGGACAGATTGTAAACGAAACAGGCCGTCTGAACAAAACAGACTTCGGGCAAATATATTGCGGCACACCTGCTTTTCTGCTACTATCCGCACTGCATTAAGAGTTGGGAATTCCATGCCAACCTGCTTTTCAAACGGAAAGGTAAGGTGGACGGTTGAAAAACCGATGTGGCTCGCCAGAGCAATCCAAACCCGCTTAATGCGGGAATTTTTTTGCCTGTAAGAAACGCGCAACAGGATTCCGAAACAGCAGGCAAGTGCGAATGTTTCTCACTTGTATAGAGAAAAAGCGGAGTTTTTGTTATGATTTCCGCTGTCCGAAATAAAAGGCCGTCTGAAAACACAGCAGCCTGTTTTTAATGAAAGAATAGCAATGAGCGAATATCTGTTTACTTCCGAATCGGTATCCGAAGGCCATCCGGATAAAGTTGCCGACCAAGTATCCGATGCGATTTTGGATGCCATCTTAGCGCAAGACCTCAAAGCGCGTGTCGCTGCAGAAACCTTGGTCAACACAGGCTTGTGCGTATTGGCAGGCGAAATTACTACTACCGCCCAAGTGGACTACATCAAAGTCGCACGCGAAACCATCAAACGCATCGGCTACAACTCCTCCGAGCTGGGCTTTGACGCCAACGGCTGCGCGGTCGGCGTGTACTACGACCAACAATCTCCGGACATCGCCCAAGGCGTGAACGAAGGCGAAGGCATCGACCTGAACCAAGGCGCGGGCGACCAAGGTTTGATGTTCGGCTATGCCTGCGACGAAACCCCTACCCTGATGCCGTTTGCCATCTATTACAGCCACCGCCTGATGCAGCGTCAAAGCGAATTGCGCAAAGACGGCCGCCTGCCTTGGCTGCGTCCTGATGCCAAAGCCCAACTGACCGTGGTTTACGACAGCAAAACCGGCAAAGTAAAACGTATCGACACCGTCGTCCTGTCTACCCAGCACGATCCGTCTATCGGTTACGAAGAGCTGAAAAACGCCGTGATCGAACACATCATCAAACCGGTTCTGCCGTCTGAAATGCTGACCGACGAAACCAAATACCTGATCAACCCGACCGGCCGCTTCGTCATCGGCGGCCCGCAAGGTGACTGCGGTTTGACCGGCCGTAAAATCATCGTTGATACCTACGGCGGCGCAGCTCCGCACGGCGGCGGCGCATTCTCCGGCAAAGACCCGTCCAAAGTGGACCGTTCCGCCGCTTACGCCTGCCGCTATGTTGCGAAAAATATCGTAGCCGCCGGTTTGGCAACCCAATGCCAAATCCAAGTATCCTACGCCATCGGCGTTGCCGAACCGACTTCGATTTCCATCGATACTTTCGGCACTGGCAAAATCAGCGAAGAAAAACTGATCGCCCTGGTTCGCGAACATTTCGACCTGCGCCCTAAAGGCATCGTCCAAATGCTCGACCTGCTGCGCCCGATTTACAGCAAATCCGCCGCCTACGGCCACTTCGGCCGCGAGGAGCCTGAATTTACTTGGGAGCGCACCGATAAAGCAGCCGCATTAAAAGCAGCCGCAGGCGTGTAAACTTCCGCATTTGAGGCCATCTGAAAAGCAAAACGTTTTCAGACGGCCTTTTTCCTTATACAATAGCCACTTGAATTTCTATATACATTCTGAATAAAGGATACGGATTATGTTCGGCAAACAACTTTTTGAAGAAGTCAGCTCCAAAATCAGCGAAACCATCGCCAACAGCCCTGCCAAAGACATGGAAAAAAACGTTAAAGCCATGCTCGGCAGCGCGTTCAACCGCATGGATTTAGTGACCCGCGAAGAATTCGACATCCAACAACAGGTTTTGATTAAAACCCGTACCAAACTGGCCGAATTGGAAGCCCGTTTGGCCAAACTCGAAGCCGCTCAAGAGCCTGAAGAAGCTGCTTTGAAAGCGGCCGAAACCGCTGCGGAAGAAGCTGTTGCCGAAATCAAACAACAAACCGAAGCTGCCGAATAAGGCCGTCTGAAACATGTCGCTTGCTTTGGTTTACAGCCGCGCCTTAAGCGGCATGAATGCGCCGTTGGTCGAAGTGGAAGCCCACCTTGCCAACGGCTTGCCACATTTCAATATCGTCGGCTTGCCCGATACTGAAGTCAAAGAAAGCCGCGACCGTGTGCGTGCCGCCATTATCCAAAGCGGCTTCGACTTTCCCGCCAAGAAAATTACTGTCAACCTCGCACCGGCCGACCTCCCAAAAGAATCCGGCCGTTTCGATTTGCCGATCGCCTTGGGCATTCTCGCCGCTTCGGGACAAATCAACCCTGAAAAGCTCTCGCAATATGAATTTGCCGGAGAATTGGCACTGTCCGGCCTGCTGCGTCCCGTGCGTGGCGCACTGGCCATGGCATGGCAGGGAATGCAGGCAGGCCGTTCGTTCGTCTTACCGCAAGAAAATGCCGAACAGGCTGCCGTCATGCGCGGTATCGCGGTTTATGGTGCGCGTTCTTTAGGAGAAGTGGCCGCGCATTTAAACGATATCGAACCGTTGACACAAACTGAATGCAAGCTGACACAAAGGCCGTCTGAACAAAGTAAAATTTCTGATTTAGCCGATGTCAAAGGCCAACATACTGCTCGCCTCGCCTTGGAAATCGCAGCTGCAGGCGGACACAGCCTGTTGATGATGGGCCCTCCAGGTACGGGCAAATCCATGCTTTCGCAACGTTTGCCCGGTATCCTTCCGCCTTTGACCGAAGACGAATTGGTCGAAGTATGGGCATTGCGTTCGCTCCTGCCCAACCATCAACAGCAACTCGACAGCAACCGTCCTTTCCGCAGCCCTCATCACAGCGCCAGCTCGGCTGCCATGGTGGGTGGCGGTTCAGACCCACGTCCAGGCGAAATTTCATTGGCACACCACGGTGTGTTGTTTTTAGACGAATTGCCCGAGTTTGACCGTAAAGTATTAGAAGTATTGCGCGAGCCTTTGGAAAACGGCGAAATCCATATTTCCCGCGCCGCACGCCAAGCAGTTTATCCGGCCAAGTTCCAACTTGTCGCCGCCATGAACCCCTGCCCTTGCGGCTATCTTGGTCATCCGTCCAAACCTTGCCGTTGCACGCCTGAAAGCGTTGCCCGCTACCGCAACAAAATTTCAGGGCCATTGCTCGACCGTATTGATTTAACCATCGAAGTACCCAGCCTTTCCGCTGCCGAATTGATGCAACAGGAAGCAGGCGAATCCAGTGCCGCCGTATTGGAACGCGTTACCGCCGCACGCAAAATCCAATACAACAGACAAGGCAAAGTCAATGCGGAACTGAATGTCGGTGAGCTCGATGGCAAAGCCCGTATTCAAAAAGAAGCGCAAGAAGCCTTGGGAACCATGCTCGAAAAACTGTCCCTTTCCGCCCGAAGTTTCCACCGCATTATGCGCGTTGCCCGTACACTTGCCGATTTGGCAGGCGACGAAGAAGTCAGCAAAACACATGTGATGAAAGCCATCGGCTTCCGTCGTGCCCTTTAACTTTTCAGATGGCCTGAATCTTTATGTTTAAGTAAAACTAGAGTAAACAAAGCATCAGGATTTTGCCGTCCATAACGGTTATTGATAAAATATCGAATCCAAACTCAGACAGTCTCCTTTCAGGCCGTCTGAACACATTATTACAAGGTAAGTCATGAAAAAATCTACACAATATGGCAAAGGCTTGGCCGGTTTCTTTTTCGGCCTGATATTGGCAACAGGTATTATTGCCAGTATTTTGTTCTTCTTGAACCAAGGCAAGCAAAACGTTTTCAAAGAGCTGACTCAGCCTAAACAAAGCGAAGAACCTGAAATCCTGAAACCTCAGGACAAAGCAGAGAAACGCCCAGCTACCGACACTTCATCTACCCAAGCAGATGAAGAAAAAGCCAAAGCAGAAAAAGAAGCGGCAGAGAAAGAAGCCAAAGCTAAAGAAGAGGCTGAAAAGGCTGCCAAAGAAGCTGAAGAAAAAGCTCAAGCAGAAAAAGAAGCTCAGGAAAAAGCTGCGAAAGCTGAAGCAGAAAAAGAAGCTACTAAGAAAAAACTGGCCGAGAAAAAAGCCGAGTTAGAGAAAAAACGCGCAGAAAAAGTCAAAGCAGAAAATGAAGCTGCCAATAAAGCTGCCAAAGACAAAAAAGCAGCCGACCAGCTGACAGACAAACAAAAAGAGCGTGCCGAGCGCAAACTGGCCGAGAAAAAAGCGGCCGAAGCCAAGAAACAAAACAAGCCGACACCTGAGCAAATCCTCAACAGCGGCAGCATCGAAAAAGCACGTAAAGCAGCAAATGCCTCTGCAACAAAAGAAAGCAGCAACGCTGTAAGTAAACAGTCAGCAGAAAAAGCCGAAACAGCTGCTAACAGCGGTAAAAAAGCATTCCTGCAACTTGGTTCATATGCAGACCGCTCCAGCGCAGACTCACAACGTGCAAAATTGGCTATTTTAGGTGTTTCTTCCAAAGTGGTTGAATCGCAAAACGGCGACAAAACCATTTACCGAGTTCAAAGTAACACTATGCCGCAGGAAGCCGCTGTAAAACTGCAAAAAAACCTGCAAGGCCATAATATCAACAGCTTGATTCGTTCTACCAAATAATGGAATCACTGATGAAGCAGAGTATAAAACAAACCATTGCCGCACTCGGCCTGAGCCTGCTCAGTCTGAGTGCTCAGGCTGCTACCGAGGGCGTGGACTATACTGTCCTCAGTCGCCCTATCCCGCAGCAACAAGCCGGCAAAATTGAAGTGCTTGAGTTTTTCGGCTACTTCTGCGTCCATTGTTACCATCTCGATCCGGTTTTGTTGCAACACAGTAAAACCTTTGCTAAAGATGTTTCCTTACGGACGGAGCACGTCGTTTGGATGCCTGAAATGTTGGGTTTGGCCAAGATTGCCGCAGCCGTTAATCTTTCAGGTTTGAAATATCAAGCTAATCCAGTCATCTTCAAAGCAGTTTACGAACAAAAAATCAACCTGGCCGATACCAATGTATTCCGATCATGGGTGGGTAAACAGACGAGTTTTGACAGTAAAAAACTGCTTCAAACCTACAACAGTCCTGCTGCCGCATCGGCTGCTGCAAAAATGCAGCAATTGACGGAAACTTATCGAATTGAAAACACACCAACTGTCATCGTCGGTGGTAAATACAAAGTCAATTTCAACGGTACCGATTGGAAAGCCGGCATGAAAACCATAGACGAGCTCATCGTCAAAGTCCGCCGCGAACAATCCTCAAAACCACTTTAACTATTCAACAAAAGAAAGACGGCCTCAAGGCCGTCTGAAAACTTATGGACATTCTGATTTTATTTAAAACACTTATTCTCGGTATCATCGAAGGTTTAACTGAGTTTCTCCCTATTTCCAGTACCGGTCACTTAATTGTATTCGGTGACTTAATGAACTTTCAAAGCAACGGAAAAGTATTTGAAATTGCTATCCAACTCGGTGCAGTATTAGCCGTCGTATTCGAATACCGCCAACGATTTACCCATATCATAAAAGGATTGGGTAAAGAACGAACAGCCAATCGCTTTGTACTGAATTTATTTATTGCCTTCATACCTGCCGCGATTGTGGGTCTATTGTTCAGCAAACAAATTAAATTACACCTTTTCAACCCAATTACCGTTGCTACCATGCTGGTACTAGGTGGTTTCTTCATTTTATGGGTTGAAAAACGCCAAGCAAAAACCAAACCTAAAGTCAATCATGTAGATGATATGCGCCCAATCGACGCATTTGTTGTAGGATGCGCCCAAATTTGTGCCCTTATCCCTGGTACATCACGTTCAGGCAGTACCATCATGGGCGGTATGCTATGGGGACTGGAACGTAAAACAGCTACTGAGTTCTCATTCTTCCTTGCCGTACCGATGATGATTGCGGCAACAGGTTACGATATCTTAAAAAACTACAAACTCTTTACCTTGCAAGATGTCGGACAAATTGCTATCGGTTTTATCGCAGCATTTATCGCCGGTTTATTGGCAGTAAAAGCATTGCTGAAATTTGTCTCCAGTAAAAACTATGTGCCTTTTGCCTACTACCGTATTGTATTTGGTGGTCTGATTCTCCTTACTTGGATGCTGGGCTGGGTCAGCTGGAGCGAATAACCCATCTTCATTCACCAAAGGACGTTCCCACGCACGTCCTTTTCTTTTGCCCTTTTTTCTTTTATCCCTTCAGACAACCACTCTATGCGCCAAATGGTTTACACTCCGTATCATTACCCCTAAATATCTCCTCACCGTCCGTACAGCTGCCCTTCACCTTCATCTTCCCGCACACCACCGCCGTCAGCGACTCGTTCAAGCGCAACACCCTCGGTTCCGCCTCCCTGTCCAGCGCCACCGCCTTCAAAGTAAACTTCCCCTCCAAGATCCCCTTAGCCTGACCACTCATCCTGATACAGAAACCGCCCGCCTCCTTCACCGGCAACTCCGGCCATTTCGTCGACGTCAGCTTAAAGCTGCCCTTCTTCGTGTAGAACTGCTCCATAAAGCGCGCATTTTCCAGCAGGGCTGCATGAGCCGCACGCAGGTTGGCCGAGCGGACCGATTCCCGGTAGGCCGTAAATGCCACCGTCGCCAATATTGAAACCAACAACATCACCACCAACAGCTGTATCAAAGAGTAGCCCCTCTGCACAGTTGCCCTATTCCGTTTTCCATCAAATACATTTAAGTACATCTCTTTATTCCCTTTATCTTT
>NZ_JBQCVG010000018.1:0-16094 GCF_051958615.1 Neisseria sp. P0009.S008 | reverse complement strand
GAACGGCGATACGCCGTTTGAGGTCTTGCAGGCTTCATTCTCAACCTGTGGTGTAAACAACGCAACGTTTTCCTACAGGTTATGGCTTAAGAAAACAAATTTTCCTCTTGTTTTAGGCGTATTTTGTTGGGAAACGTTGTTTTTTGCAGACAGAGTAGGTATGGAAAATAGTTGTTTATTTCGTAATATGTTTTTCTAAAAGGAAATTTTAGGCGAACCATAAAAGACGGCTTATTGAGTTTGGAGTTTAAATGTTGTTTATATTGTTTTCAGACGGCCTTGTTGAGTGAGATTTATAGAGACCTTTGCAAAAATAGTCTGTTAACGAAATTTGATGCATAAAAATGCGCCAAAAAATTTTCAATTGCCTAAAACCTTCCTAATATTGAGCAAAAAGTAGGAAAAATCAGAAAAGTTTTGCATTTTGAAAATGAGATTGAGCATAAAATTTTAGTAACCTATGTTATTGCAAAGGTCTCTTATAGTGTATTGGGTTTTAAAATTATAAAAACCTGCCTGAGTGATCAGGCAGGTTTCATTTGCTTGAAAGACAGATTAGTTTTTGTCTTGGTCAACCAGTTTGTTTTTAGCGATCCAAGGCATCATAGAACGCAGTTGTGCGCCAACTTTTTCGATTTGGTGGTCGGCAGTCAGGCGGCGGCGGGCAGTCATGCTGGCGTAGTTGACGGCACCTTCTTGGATGAACATTTTGGCGTATTCGCCGGTTTGGATGCGTTTCAAGGCGTTGCGCATGGCCTCGCGCGATTTATCGTTGATAACTTCCACGCCGGTAACGTATTCGCCGTACTCCGCGTTGTTGGAAATGGAGTAGTTCATGTTGGCGATGCCGCCTTCGTAAATCAGGTCAACGATGAGCTTCATTTCGTGCAGACACTCGAAATAGGCCATTTCGGGCGCGTAGCCTGCTTCGGTCAGGGTTTCGAAGCCGGTTTTAATCAACTCGACCACACCGCCGCACAATACGGCTTGTTCGCCGAAGAGGTCGGTTTCGGTTTCTTCGCGGAAGTTGGTTTCGATTACGCCGCCTTTAGTGCCGCCGTTGGCTGCTGCGTAAGACAGGGCGATGTCTTTGGCTTTGCCACTTTTATCTTGGTAAACGGCGATCAGGGAAGGTACGCCGCCGCCTTTCAGGAATTCGCTGCGTACGGTGTGGCCTGGGCCTTTAGGGGCGATCATGATAACGTCGAGGTCGGCGCGAGGTACGATTTGGTTGTAGTGTACGTTGAAGCCGTGGGCAAACGCCAATACTGCGCCTTCTTTCAAGTTAGGCTCGATTTCGTTTTTGTATACGATAGGTTGGTTTTCGTCAGGCAACAGAATCATTACAACGTCGGCTGCTTTGGTTGCTTCAGCAACGGTGCGCACGTCGTGGCCGGCTGCTTCGGCTTTTTTCCAAGAGCCGCCTTGGCGCAGACCGATTACGACATTTACGCCGGAATCTTTCAGGTTTGCTGCGTGTGCGTGACCTTGTGAACCGTAACCGATGATGGCAACGGTTTTGCCTTTGATCAGAGAAAGGTCAGCGTCTTTATCGTAATAAACTTGCATTTTATTTCCTTAGTGTAAGAGGGTTCCGGATAATCCGGGTTGAGTTAAAAGTAATAGGGGTTTAAGCGGGGACTTGGTTCATCAAGACGATTTCCAATGCTTCGGTTTTTCCTTCGATGGATTTGACGAAGTTTTGGAAATGTTCGCTGGCATTGTGTTCGTCAATAGCTGCTTGGGATTTCCAGCTTTCTACGAATACGAAACGGTTGGGTTTGCCGATTTCTTGGTGCAGGTCGTAGCTGATGTTGCCTTCTTCTGCACGGCTGGCTTTGACCAAGTCTTTAAACTGGGCAGCCAGAGCCTCGGTGTATTCGGGTTTGACGGTAACTAATGCAACGATTTGGATGCTTGACATATTTGTCTCCTACTGTTTTTCAGACGGCCTTTGTAGAAAGTAAAAGGCCGTCTGAACGATACAGCGTTAAATTTTCAAAATACGCTCGCCACGACCGATACCGGCTGCGCCTGTGCGTACGGTTTCCAAAATTTGGGCACGACCGACTGTTTCGAGGAAAGAGTCGAGTTTTTCGGTAGAACCTGTGATTTCGATGGTGTAGCTGCGGTCTGTTACGTCAATGACGCTGCCACGGTAGATTTCGGTCAATCGCAGGAATTCGTCACGGTCTTTACCTACGGCGCGGATTTTTACCAACATCAGCTCGCGTTCGACAAAACGGCTTTCGTTCAAATCGACCACTTTGATAACTTCAATCAGTTTGTTGAGCTGTTTGGTGATTTGCTCGATAACGTGTTCGTCGCCATGGGTAACGATGGTCATGCGAGACAAGGTTTTGTCTTCGGTTGGTGCAACAGCCAGGGAGTCGATGTTGTAATCGCGTGCGGAGAATAAACCTACCACACGGCTCATCGCACCTGATTCGTTTTCCATCAGAATAGATAAGATATGTCGCATTTTTCTCTCCTTACGCTGACAATGTTTCGCGCATATGCGGCGGCAGAACCATCTCGTCCAAGCCTTTGCCGTTGCCGACCATGGGCAGCACGTTTTGTTTCTTGTCGGTCAAGAAGTCCATAAATACCAAACGGTCTTTTTGTTTGACTGCTTCCAAAAGCGCGCCTTCAACATCGGATTTTTTGTCCACACGGATGCCAATGTGTCCGTATGCTTCAGCCAGTTTGACGAAATCGGGCAGGGAATCGAAATAGGTTTCCGATTCGCGGTTGCCGTAATACAGTTCCTGCCATTGGCGAACCATGCCGAGATAGCCGTTGTTCAGGGTAACGACGTTCACCGGAACGCGGTATTGGAAGCAGGTGGACAGCTCTTGGATGTTCATCTGAATCGAGCCTTCGCCGGTGATACAGAATACATCTTGATCAGGAGCAGCCAGTTTCGCACCGATGGCATATGGCAAGCCGACGCCCATTGTGCCTAAACCGCCGGAATTGAGCCATTGGCGAGGACGCTCGAATGGGTAATATTGGGCGGTAAACATTTGGTGTTGACCGACGTCGGAAGTGATGATGGCAGAATTATTGGTGATTTCGGCCAGTTTTTGAATGACGTATTGCGGTTTGATGATTTCGCTTTCATTATCAAACCACAGGCAGTTGCGCGAACGCCATTCTTCAATGCTTTTCCACCATTTATCCAATGAGTCGGCTGCAGGTGCAGATTCTTGTTTGCCCCACAATTGAATCATTTCGGACAATACGTTTTTCACGTCGCCGACAATCGGGATATCCACTTTGACGCGTTTGGCAATGCTGGACGGGTCAACGTCAATATGAATAATTTTTTTGGCTTTTTCAAAGAATTTGGACGGTACGGAAATCACGCGGTCATCGAAGCGCGCACCGATTGCCAGTACAACGTCTGCATTCTGCATGGCGAGGTTGGCTTCGTAAGTGCCGTGCATACCCAGCATGCCCAAGAATTGGCGGTCGCTGGAAGGGTATGCACCCAAGCCCATCAATGTACCGGTACAAGGAGCGCCGATCATGCGGACGAATTTGGTCATTTCCTCAGAGGCATTGCCCAAAACCACGCCGCCGCCGAAGTAAACAATAGGGCGTTTGGCGGAAGCCAGCATTTGTACGGCTTTTTTGATTTGACCGATGTGGCCTTGTACAACCGGTTGGTAAGAGCGGATGAAGATGTCTTCTTGCGGATAGCTGAATTTAGCCATTGCTTGGGTGACATCTTTAGGAACATCGACAACAACGGGACCCGGACGGCCGCTTGCGGCGATTTGGAAAGCTTTTTTGATGGTGTCTGCCAACTCAGCGATATTGGTTACCAAGAAATTGTGTTTGACACAAGGGCGGGTAATGCCGACTGTATCCACTTCTTGGAATGCGTCTGTCCCGATGAGGGAGTTGCCCACCTGGCCGCTGATGACTACTAACGGAATGGAGTCGCTGTAAGCGGTGGCAATGCCGGTCAGCGCATTGGTTACGCCTGGGCCGGAAGTTACCAAAGCAACGCCGACTTTGCCGCTGACACGGGCATAGGCATCTGCCGCATGTACGGCTGCCTGCTCGTGGCGAACCAGGATGTGCTTGAATTTATTGAGTTGGAAAAGGGCATCGTAGATTTCGATAACCGCGCCGCCCGGATAGCCGAATACATACTCGACACCTTCGGCTTTGAGACTTTGCACGATGATTTGTGCGCCAGATAATTGCATATTGACCTCTTTTATATGGTTTCAAACCAATAGGAACAATCCGCCTCACCACAGCACCTGTAATGCAATTCCACCAAGCAGCGATTTAGGGTACGCGCACTGAGGGAATACGATGACAGTCAGACTATCCAAGCAATTGGGAAGAAACACAGAGTTTGTGAAAAAGAGTAGAAACGATAACGCAATCCGACTGTACAAGCAAGACAAAATCTTTCATCTTTTAACGTTTAAGGAGTAAAAATAGATTATCGTTTGATTTTAAAGAAATAAAAAAACAGTTTTATTGAGCTTGATGTGGGGAGATTGTTGACAGTTTGAGTAAAGAGAAGGTTTTTGCAAATGATAAAAAGCAAAAAACCTCTTGATCGAATCAAGA
This sequence comes from Neisseria sp. P0009.S008, assembly GCF_051958615.1. NCBI lineage: Bacteria > Pseudomonadati > Pseudomonadota > Betaproteobacteria > Neisseriales > Neisseriaceae > Neisseria > Neisseria sp. P0009.S008. The sequence goes on along the minus strand of NZ_JBQCVG010000018.1, from coordinate 11,498 downwards.
GGTTTTTTTAATTTGGTGCCCAGGGTCGGACTCGAACCGACACACCTTGCGGCGGGGGATTTTGAGTCCCCTGCGTCTACCAATTTCGCCACCTGGGCTAGCGAAGAAGTCGTCATTATAGCGAGTTCTCGAATCTTGTAAAGCAGTAATTGAAAAAAAATTGGATTATTTTTATATTTGTTTGATTTTTAATGAATTAAACTTTTTGCGTTTGATGACTATCTAAATGGAAGGCAGATTTTTAAAACAAAAAAAGCAGTATTTACCTGCAAAAAGGGCTATATTTAATGTGTCAAACGCGTTAATATGAAGATGTTTTGTTTTTATATCGGCCGGACAGTTATTTGGCCGCACTTATTTGAAACGGTTTTGGAGAAAATTTATGCTTTCCGTTACACGAACTTTCCTACTCAGTGTTTTTGCGTTGGCTGCTCTAGCTGCTTGTCAGCCTAAAGAGGAGGCCAAAGAGGCTTCTTCGACACCTGCCGCTTCTGCTGCACCTGCTGCTTCCGGTGAGTCTGCGCCCAAAGTGCAAGCTCGCGGTACCGATATGCGCAAAGAAGACATTGGCGGCGATTTCACATTGACCGATGGCGACGGCAAACCTTTCAGCCTGAGCGATTTGAAAGGCAAAGTGGTCATCCTGTCTTTCGGTTATACCCACTGTCCTGACGTATGCCCAACCGAGTTGCTGACTTACAGCGACACGTTGAAACAATTGGGCGATCAGGCTAAAGACGTGAAAGTAGTATTTGTCAGCATCGACCCCGAGCGCGATACGCCTGAAGTAATCGGCAAATACGCCAAACAGTTCAACCCTGATTTTATCGGCCTGACGGCAACCGGCGATCAAAGCCTGCCTGTCATCAAACAGCAATACCGTGTGGTATCGGCTAAAGTCAACCAAAAAGAAGACAGCGAAAACTATTTGGTCGACCACTCTTCAGGCGCATATTTGATTGATAAAAACGGCGAAGTGGCGATTTTCTCGCCTTATGGCAGCGAGCCGGAAACGATTGCGGCTGATGTGAAAACTTTATTGTAAAAACGTAGTTGGGGCCGTCTGAAATGGGTTGTGGATTTCAGACGGCCTTCTTGTTTTTGATACGGCAAAGGAGAAGAACAAAATGACCGACACACTTTTAACGATTGCTTTATCTAAGGGGCGAATTTTTGAGGAAACCCTGCCGCTGTTGGCTGCCGCCGGTATTGTGCCTGCGGAAGAGCCGGAAAAGTCGCGCAAGCTGATTATTGGCACGAATCATAACAACATCCGTTTGGTAATTGTACGCGCGACCGACGTGCCGACTTATGTGCAATATGGTGCGGCAGATTTTGGTATTGCCGGTAAGGACGTGCTGATCGAGCATGGCGGAGATGGCCTGTATCAACCTTTGGATTTGCACATCGCCTCATGCCGCATGATGGTTGCAGTTAAAAAAGGTTTTGATTACGCCGCCGCTTCCAAACCCGGCAGCCGCTTGCGGATTGCCACCAAATATCCCGACATCGCCGCCGAACACTTTGCCGACAAGGGTGTGCATGTGGACATCATCAAACTGTACGGCTCGATGGAGCTTGCGCCTTTGGTCGGTTTGAGCGACGCGATTGTCGATTTGGTTTCCAGCGGCAATACATTGAAGGCCAATGGTTTGGAAGCTGTGGAACATGTGGCTGATATTTCCAGCCGCTTGGTGGTCAATAAAGCGGCGTTGAAAACCAAATATGCGCTGTTGAATCCGATTATTCAGGCATTTGAAAATGCCGCTAAGGCCGTCTGAAAAGTTTTTGGCAAAAACTGTCTGCCAACCCAGTTTGAAAGCCCCGTCATGATGCAAAGCAAACCGACACTCGATACGATTCTTTCCCATCGTTCCATCCGCAGGTTTACTTCAGAACCGATTGCCGATGAAATCCTTGATACGCTGGTTCGCGCCGGACAACAGGCTTCGACTTCCAACAATCTGCAATGCGTTTCCATCATCCGCGTATCCGACCTTGCGCTGAGGCAGGGGATACATGAAGCGGCAGGAAGTGCGCCTTATATTGTCCATTGTGCGGAATTTTTATTGTTTTGCATCGATTTTTCCAAACACAAGGCAATGTTTCCCGATGCGCAAATTGATTGGGCGGAAGTAACCCTGATTGGCGCGGTCGATGCAGGCATTATGGCGCAAAACGTATTGCTTGCCGCCGAATCGCTTGGGCTGGGCGGCGTGTATATTGGCGCGTTGCGCAATGATGCGCAAAAAGTGTCGGACGTATTGAACCTGCCGGATTATTGCGTGCCTTTGGTGGGATTGTGTCTCGGTTATCCTGACCAAGACCCGCCGCTCAAACCGCGCCTGCCTAAGGAAATGGTGTATGCCGAAAACGCCTGCCCAAGCCTGAATGCCGATGCGGTTGAAGCTTATAATCAGGCAGTGGCGGATTATTATGAGTTACGCAAGGGAAGACCGATACCTTGGAAGGAATCGCTGGCCAAAACCTTGGGCAATCCTGTGCGGCCGCATATGTTGGCGTTTTTGCAGAAAAAAGGTTTTTTGAAAAGATAATGTTCAGACGGCATGTGTGTGGCTGAGGCCGTCTGAAAACAATAGGAACGAAAAAAGGAAGAGAGCAAACCATGAAGAAACTCGACACCCAATCCCCTGATTTTCAAGCCGAACTTAAAGCGTTACTCGCTTTTGAAACCGCGCAAAACCCTGAAATCGACCGTATTGTTGCCGACATCTGTGCCGATGTTCAAAAACGCGGCGATGCGGCGCTGATTGAATACACCAACCGTTTTGACGGTACATCCGCTCAAACCATCGATGATTTAATCCTGACGCAAGACGATTTGCAGTCTGCGTTTGAGCGTTTGCCCGAAAACATTCAGACGGCCTTGAAAACGGCCGCGCGACGTGTGGAAAGCTACCATAAACACCAAAAAATGGAGTCGTGGACTTACGAAGACGAAGACGGCACGCTTTTGGGTCAACAGATTATGCCGCTTGACCGTGTCGGTATTTATGTTCCGGGCGGTAAAGCCGCTTATCCGAGTTCCGTCATCATGAACGCCATACCTGCCCATGTTGCCGGCGTGAAAGAAATCATCATGGTCGTTCCCACTCCGAAAGGCGAGCGCAACGATATCGTGTTGGCGGCTGCTTTTGTAGCCGGTGTAACCAAAGTGTTTACGGTCGGCGGCGCGCAGGCGGTTGCGGCTTTAGCCTATGGTACGGAATCTGTGCTTCAAGTCGATAAGATTACCGGCCCGGGCAATGCTTTTGTCGCTGCGGCAAAACGACGCGTGTTCGGCGTGGTCGGTATTGATATGGTGGCAGGGCCGTCTGAAATTTTGGTGATTGCTGATGGTACGACGCCTGCCGATTGGGTGGCCATGGATTTGTTCAGTCAGGCGGAACACGATGAAATTGCACAAGCGATTTTGATTGGCACTTCTCAAACGTATTTGGACGAAGTTCAGACGGCCATGAACCGCTTGATTGAAACCATGCCGCGCCGTGCGATTATTGAGGCTTCATTGGGCAACCGCGGCGCAATGATTTTGGCTAAAGATTTGGACGAAGCCTGCGAAATCGCCAACTATATTTCTCCCGAACACTTAGAACTGTCGGTCGAAAATCCGCAAGAGTGGGCGAAAAAAATCCGCCACGCCGGTGCGATTTTCATGGGACGCTATACCAGTGAAAGCCTTGGCGACTATTGCGCAGGCCCCAACCACGTTTTACCGACCAGCCGCACGGCGCGTTTCTCTTCTCCTTTGGGAACATATGACTTCCAAAAACGCTCCAGTCTGATTCAGGTTTCAGAACAAGGGGCGCAGAAGTTGGGCAAAACCGCCAGCGTGTTGGCGCATGGCGAAAGCTTGACCGCGCACGCCAGAGCGGCTGAGTTCCGTTTGAAAGACTGAGTGAAACGTTGAAGTCGTAAGAAATCAAAAAAGGGCATCTAAACAGATGCCCTTTTTATTGTGATGAAGATTTTAGCTGAGAAGGTATCAGGCCGTCTGAAAACAGGTTTAACGGTTTTTCAGCCAGTCATTACGCATTTGTGCGGCTTCTTCAAAATAGCGGTAAAGCTCGGTTTTGTTGCCTTCTGAAAGGAGTTGTTCCAATTTGGATAATTGTTCTTTCAAATCGCTTGTCAGTTTGAGCAGGGCGGGGCGGTTGGCCATGCAGATGTCTGTCCAAACGGCAGGATGGCTGGAAGCGATGCGGGTAAAGTCGCGAAAGCCGGTGGCGGCATAGGGGAGATAGTCTTTGCCGTGCGGATGGTCAACCAAAGCGTGGACATAGGCAAAGGCGGCCAAGTGCGGCAAGTGGGAAACGGCGGCAAAAATATTGTCGTGTTCTTCGGCGCTCATGGTGGAAATTTGCGAACCAACTGCCTGCCACAGGCTTTTCAGCCGTCTCAGGCCGTCTGAAGCCTCTTGGCCGTGTGGCGTAATGATAAGGCGGCTGTTTTGAAACAAACCGCAACGCGCGGATTTTGCTCCGCTTTGATCCGATCCAGCTATCGGGTGGGCAGCAAAACATTGCGGCAGGCGGTCGGATAAGTGGGTGCGGAAGGCATTGAGTGCCGATTGTTTGGTGCTGCCGACATCGGAAACGCAGGCAGTGTCTTTTAAGAAGGGTTTGATGTCGCGGCATACGTCAGGCAGGACGGAGACAGGCGTGGCAATCAAAACCAAATCGGCATTGCTAATGCTTTCGGCGCAAATATTCGGATAGGCATGGTCGATGATGCCGCATTCGAGTGCGTAATTGAGGTTGTCGGCATTGGTGTCGATGCCGGTAACGGTTTGCACCAGTCCCAAGCGTTTGAGATCGAGCATGAACGATCCGCCGATTAAACCGACACCGATAAGGGTGATATGGGGGAAAAAGGCGGAAGTGTTCATGGTTTGAATCCGGTACAAGTGGAAAAGCTTATTTTAATCCGTTATGGAGGCCGTCTGAAAGTTGTCATCAAGGTTTCAGACGGCCTTTTTATGGTCGAATTTTCATGATTTAGGCATAGAAAACCCCGTTTAGTAGGAGCATGTAACCGATTATCAGATTTTCATACACTAAAATAATCATCTGAATCAGTATAACGTCTTAAAGTAAGTGATTGGTATCTTAAAGTAAATTATTACATCATATTTTGATTGATATCGAATAAAATAATTCACTCAGAAAGAAGGAATTTATGAGTTTTTCACAAACCGAATTAGTCAACGCAATGCGTTTGCTTTCTACCCGTCTGCCGCAGTTTCCAGAGCAGCAAAACCAAGTATCCCGCATGTTGCGCATTGTAACCGAACGTTTGAGCAGCCATTTGAACGAAAACCTGAAAGCGTTCGGCATCAATGAAAACCTGTGGTTTTCCCTGATGGCGGTTTACGTCAGCCCAAACAGCGAAATCCTGCCTTCGCGCTTGAGCGACCTGATGGACTTGACGCGCACCAGTGCGACACGCCTGTCGGACGATATGGTTGGGCGCGGCTGGGTAGAGCGTTATATCAATCAAAAAGACCGCCGTCAGATTGTGCTAAAATTGACCCCTTCGGGTGAGACCTTCATCCACGAAGTATGGCCGCAAATTGCCCGTCAGAGCGGTCAGGCGTGGGAAGATTTCACGAAAGAGGATTACGATACGCTGCAACACCTGTTGGGTAAACTGTTGAACCGTTTGGGCAATTAACAACAGACGGCCTGAAGGTCTGCGGCAGACACACATAAACGGAGTCTGTATGAAATTAGGTTTGGTCAAATCAAGCGTATGCGTTGCCGCTGTTTCGCTGTTGGCGGCATGTGCGCCGTTCGGCAAACAGTCGCCTTTGGATGAGACAACAGCCTATCCGCTGCCGCAAGGCCAATCTGCCGCTACTGCCCAAGACGGCTGGTGGATGAAGCTGAAAGATAAAAAATTAAACAATTTGATTGCTTCCGCCATTCAGGCGTCTACCAATCTGCGTGTCGTCAAGGCAAGGTTTGAGCAGGCTCAGGCGCAGCTGGGAGTTGTAGGAGCCGCAAATAAACCGCAAGTCGGCTTGGGTGTAACCGGTATGGGTACCTATGTTTCACCCAAACCTCAAGCCGGTATGGTCGATACCGACCATACATTGGTTTTGGCGAACGTAGCCTTACAAGGCAGCTTGGTTTTCGACTTTTGGGGTAAAAACCGAGAGCAGATTCAAGCTGTTTTAGGAAAAAGTAGGGCTGCAGTGTATGAAGCGCATCATATCCGCACCGAGTTGGCTCATGCCGTGGCCGCCCAATATTTTGCGTGGCAGATGGCGACAGAACAACTGGCTTTGCTGGATACGCGCATAGAGCTGGCGGATAAGGCATTGAAACTGATGCAACAACGCGTTAAAGCGCAGCTGGCTCCTGCCGATGCCTTGCACGCTCTGGAAATGGCGCAACAACAATTACAGCTTGAAAAATCGGCATGGACTCAGAAAAATGAGAAAATCCGCAACAGCCTGGCTGTATTGACCGGCCGTGTACCGGGTGCATTGAATGGACAGGTTCCGGAAAAAATGGCGGCTGTGCCGTCATTGCCGGTTAGCCGAATTGAAGCGGATTTGCTGGCGGCACGCCCCGATATCGCGGCGCAAAAAGCCTTGCTTGAAGAGAAATGGCATATTGTCAAATCGACTGAAGCAGAGTTTTACCCAAATATCGAGTTAAAAGTTTTGGCAGGTATGACGCACATTGATGCGTTCAATCTGATTCGCGGACGAACTTCTGGTATGTTGGGCATTGTTCCGGCTTTGAATCTGCCATTGTTTACTTCCGGTGCGCTGCAGTCTAAATTGGCGGGCAAACGTGCCCAATATAACGAGCAGGTTGCCGTGTATGACCAAACTGTTTTGAACGCCATGCGTTCGGCGGCAGATGCTGTAGTTGACTATCAAAGCCTGAAAAGCCGACAAGATACTTGGAATAAGATGGTCAATATTGCCGATAAATCTGTGCAAAATGCGAAAGGACGTGTTCGTGCAGGCTTGGAGAACGGCTTGACCGCCTTGCAAAAACAAGACGAAGCTGCGCGTACAAAAATGTCGGAGGTTCAATACCATGCAGAATATCTGACAGCTTGGAGTAACCTCAATGCCCAGTTGGGCGGAGGCTTTAAATTAAATAAGAAATAAACGTTTTATTAAAACGTAGGCCGTCTGAAAGTGATTTCAGACGGCCTTTTGCTTACCTTATTTACATTTGCTACCGGAAGAAATTATTGTAATGAATAGAGTGTAACTATAGAATATGACCCTTTAGCGCGGTAAACGCGCGTATTGGGGACTGATGGTATAAGTCAGCGCCCAGCAAGACAATAATATCGTTATCACATGTGCAGAATTAAAGTTGGGACTTATGGATACTCAATCAGAAAAAAATAATGTCCAAAAAGAACCGGAAGTAGCCGCTTCCGGCGCTAAAACGCATCGCAAACGCAATTTGGTTATCGTTACGCTTCTATTCCTTATTGCGGCAGCAGGAGTTGCTTTGGCGTATTTCCTGTTTTGGCAGCATGAAGAAGAAACGGAAGATGCTTATGTGGCCGGTCATTTGGTGATGATTACGCCGCAGGTGAACGGCACGGTGCGCAAAGTCATGTATGACGATACGGATGTCGTGAAAAAAGGCGATGTATTGGTGGCTTTGGACGACAGCGATTTTCAGCTGGCATACGATCGCGCGCAAAATGAATTGATTCAGGCCATCCGTCAAAACAAACAGCAAACAGCGGTCAATTCAAAAGCCAAAGCGCAAGTGTTGTTGCGCAAAGCCGATTTGGCCCGTGCACAAGCCGATTTGCGCCGCCGTGAATCTTTGGCAGGTACGGAAGCGGTTTCCGGTGAAGAACTCAGCCATGCCCGTGCCGCTGTGGTTCAGGCTCAGGCTGCAGTGAAAGCGGTTGAGGCGGAAGAAGTTTCTGCTCAGGCAGTGTTGGGTAACAATATTCCTCTGCGCCAACAACCGGCAGTTCAGACGGCCATCAGCCACATCAAAGACGCCTGGCTGAATCTGCAACGTACGCAAATCCGTTCGCCGATTAGCGGCCAAATTGCCAAACGCAATGTCCAAGTCGGCCAACGTATCGCACAAGGTACGCCGATGATGGCTGTTGTGCCCCTGTCTGAATTGTGGGTGGATGCCAACTTTAAAGAATCGCAACTGCGCAAAATGAAAATCGGCCAGCCTGTTGAAATGACAGCCGATTTGTACGGCAGTAAAGTGGTTTACCATGGCAAGGTAATGGGCTTGTCGGCCGGTACGGGCAGTGCGTTCTCATTACTGCCGGCGCAAAACGCAACGGGCAACTGGATTAAAGTTGTGCAACGTGTGCCGGTGCGTATCAGTTTGGATGCTAAAGAATTGCAACAAAATCCGCTCCGTGTCGGTTTGTCGATGACTGTTAAAGTCAATATTGCCGAGAAGGGCAGCGGTAAAGCCATGACTGCCGAAGCGGAACGAAATACTACTACATTGCCGGAAACGGAAAGTGTGGATTGGAAAGCCGCCGATGCTTTAGTCGATAAAATCTTCGAGCAATACGCAAAATAATCTTTTCAGACGGCCTGAGTCTTTTATTGAAGGCTCAGGCCGTCTGAAATATTGATTCTCTTCAATCGACCGCTTTGGCGGTTGTCTTATAGTTTACAAATATGAATTATCCGCCGTTACAAGGGTTTAAGCTGGTGTTGGCAACTTTGGCGCTCAGCTTGGCCGTATTTATGGAAGTCTTGGACAGTACCATCGCCAACGTCGCCGTGCCTGTTATTGCAGGGGATTTGGGTGCGGCTACCACGCAGGGAACTTGGGTGATTACCTCATTTGCCGTAGCCAATGCCATTTCCGTTCCTCTGACAGGTTTTTTGGCCAAGCGGTTTGGCGAGGTCAAAATCTTTATCGCCGCTGTGATCGGGTTTGTCGTAACGTCATGGCTGTGTGGCATTGCGCATAATCTTCAAGCCTTGGTTTTTTTCCGTGTATTGCAAGGCTTTATTGCCGGACCATTGATTCCCTTGTCCCAAAGCCTGTTGATGGCCTCCTATCCGCCTGAAAAACGAACATTGGCGCTGGCCTTATGGGCAATGACCGTCGTTGTTGCCCCTGTATTGGGGCCGATTCTGGGCGGTTGGATTTCGGATAACTGGCATTGGGGATGGATTTTCTTTATCAATATCCCGATCGGGGTTTTGTCTGCAACTATTGCTTGGAAGCAGCTTAGACACAGGGAAACTGAAATCGTCAGGGCACCAATCGATTATGTCGGGCTGGTGTTGATGATTGTCGGTATCGGTGCATTGCAAATGATGCTTGATAGGGGCAAGGAATTAGACTGGTTTGCCTCGGGAGAGATTATCGTTTTGGGTGTTACCGCTTTGGTGTTCATAACATATTTTATTGTTTGGGAGCTGGGCGAGAAATACCCGATTGTCGATTTGTCATTGTTTAAAAATAGAAACTTCACAATAGGTGTCGTTGCTACATCGTTGGGCTTTATGGTCTATATGGGCACATTGACCCTGTTGCCTTTGGTATTGCAATCAAATCTCGGCTATACCGCTACTTGGGCAGGTCTGGCTGCTGCACCGGTGGGTTTTCTGCCGATTATTCTGTCGCCGATTATCGGTAAGTTTGGCAATCGCGTCGATATGCGCCTGTTTGTCAGTGCCAGCTTCTTGGTTTTTGCTTACACATTCCATTGGCGCACCGATTTCTATGCCGGTATGGATATGAGCAACGTCGTTTGGCCACAGTTTTGGCAGGGTTTAGGCGTAGCCATGTTCTTCCTGCCTTTGACCAGTATTACCTTGTCGCATATGAAAGGCAATCAAATTGCCTCGGCCAGTAGCTTGTCTAACTTCTTGCGAGTCTTTATGGGTGGTGTCGGAGTATCTGTTGTCAGCACCATGTGGGAACGACGCGAAGCTCTACACCATACTCAACTGACCGAACATGTTAACTTATTGTCCTCAATCAGTAACCAATCTATTCAAGGCATGATGGCCAATGGTCTGAGCAAGGAACAGGCTTTGGAGGCGATAAATAGTACTATTTCCCAACAAGGCTTTATTATTGGCTCAAATGAAATTTTCTTGGCAGGCAGCATCATATTTATCAGCATGATCCCCATTATTTGGCTGGCAAGACCACCATTTAACGGCTCCAGTGGGGGAGGACATTAAATAAAAGGCCGTCTGAATTTCAGACGGCCTTTTATCTATATATTATTTAAGACTCAATAACAGATCTCTAAAGGCATTCGGATCTTTAATAAATGTCATTTCACCTGATTGAGGAAAATGGAAATCCAGTAGGCGGGACACCCAGAAACGGATACATCCGGCTCTTTGTGCAGTAGGGAAATATGCACGTTCTTCATCAGATAATGGACGCACGCTTTCATAGCCATGGATAAAGGCATCATAAAGGACAGGGTCTAATTTGTTATCAGCTGTTCGTGCCCAATCGTTAACCGCAATTGCCAGGTCGTACATGAAATTACCGTTACACGCATAATAGAAGTCGATAAAGCCGGAAACTTCATCTCCATTAAGTAATACGTTGTCCTTAAATAAATCGGCATGGATAATACCGGAAGGCAAATGCGCTCCTAGATTTTCATCTAAAGCAGCAATTTCAAATTGAAGCAGTGCGGCATCCTCAGAATCTAAAACAGGTAGCAACTGAGTACAGGCATCATGCCACCAGTCATCATAACGAGGATTTTTCATTTTTAAAGGAAAGTCTTGACCGGCTAAATGCATTTTGGCCAGCATCGCGCCAGTGTGGAAACATTGTGCCTCAGTCGGCCAGCCGGTATCGGAGCCATTCAAACAAGTTACCAAGCAAGCAGGTTTTCCGGCTAAAATAGAATGCAGTCCACCGTCTTTACGAGCAATCGGAGCGGCGCAGGCAACGCCATTCAGACTCAAATGCTGGTTGAGTTCTAAAAAGAAAGGCAGTTCATCTGATTTTAAAACCTCAAAAACAGTCAATACATAACGACCGGTTGAAGTAGTCAAGAAATAATTACTATTAGTAATTCCTTGAGCAATCCCCTGCAAAGAAACAAAATCTCCCAAATCATATTGCAGTAGGAAATCACGCATTTGAGCGTCGGAAACACTGGTATAGACAGACATAGCAAACTCGAGGCTGATATAAAAAATCAAGGAAACATCATACCAAAAAACAAGCGCCAACAATATAAATTAAAGCGAGGGTTAAATTCAAAAGGCCGTCTGAAAGAGCAATTCAGACGGCCTTTGTTTGTATTTTTTTGTATGTATGGATTGTGTAGAAAGTTTGATTGAGTTTTTTATAAAATAAAAACCCTTTTAAAACATGTCTGTGATTAATTTTCTGAAAATAATTTTGCGAAAGGTGTTGACGGGTTTTGCTGGGAGGCGTATAGTTCGGTTCTTCGCTGCTGACGCGGTGAAGAAAACGAAGCAGACAGTATAACACAGTTGGTTGAAATTTTCG
>NZ_JBQCVG010000017.1:0-18578 GCF_051958615.1 Neisseria sp. P0009.S008 | reverse complement strand
AGCAGTCTGCCCCTTGCGGCTTTAAGTGCGCGGTAAATGGTGACGCGGCTGACTTGGTAGCGGCGTGCCAGGGAGGTTACGCTTTCCTTCCCCTGCGTGTAGGCCAGACAAATGGCTTGGCGGTGGTGCAGGGTGAGGCGGGTGTTTTTGTGCATGTTCATGTTTCAGTATTCTCCTGGAAATACTGTAAACAACGCTACTAGTTTCTACAATTCAAACAATCTGCAATCGCTTTGGCAATTTTGGCACTGGCGCCTTGGTGTTGCGAAATGAATTGCTTGGTGTGGCTGATCAGCTGTTGGCGCAGCGTTTCGTCGTCGAGGTATTGGCGCGTGGTTCTGTACCAGGCTTCGGCAGTTTCGACGCGGACGGCGGCTTTGGCTTCGACTGCGCCTTTACAGGCTTGGGCGAAGTTGTAGTTGGAGTAACCGAAGAGGGTAGGGACGCGGCAGGAGATGGGTTCGATGATGTTTTGGCAGCCGGCATCAACGAGGCTGCCGCCGACGAAGGCAATGTCTGCGCTGAGGTAGTAGGCGGCAAGCTCGCCCATGCTGTCGCCTATCCAAACTTGTGTGTCGGGGGAAACGGGTTGTCCGTCGCTGCGTTTTTGGACGGTATAACCAAGCGATTTGGCGGTATCGTAGGCCGTCTGAAAGTTTTCAGGGTGGCGCGGTACGATGACCAGCAAGGCATTGCCGCGGTAGCCCTGCCATGCTTTGAGGAGCAGCTCGGCTTCGTCTGTGCCTTTGTACACGCGCGTGCTGGCGCAGACGACGACGGGGCGTGCGCCGATGCGTTCTTTAAAGGCGACGGCAAGCGGGCGCGAGTCGTCGGGGGGAGCGATGTCGTATTTGGTGTTGCCGCAGACGTGGATGTTGGACGCGCCGATGAGGTGCAGGCGTTCGGCATCGGCGGCGGTTTGGGCAAAGCAGCCGGAGAGGCTCTGCATGGCAGGCTCGACCAGCTTGCGGATTTTGAGGTAGCCGCGTTGGGATTTTTCGGAGAGGCGCGCGTTGGCCAAAAAGAGGGGAATGCCTGCTTCTTGGCAGCCGTGCATCAGGTTGGGCCAGATTTCGGTTTCCATCAAAATGCCGCAGATGGGGCGGTGTTCGGCTAAAAATCGGGCGACCCATTCGGATTTGTCGTAGGGCAGGTAACGGCATTGCGCATCGGGGAACAGGGATTGCGCGGTGGCGCGGCCGGTCGGCGTCATTTGGGTAATCAGAAACGGCGAGTCGGGAAAATGGCGGCGCAATGCCTGAACTAAAGGTTCGGCTGCACGCGTTTCGCCGACGGATACGGCGTGTATCCAAATCGGACGTTGCACGGGATTGGGATACGCCTGCCCGAAACGCTCGCCCCAATGCTCGAGATAGGCTGGGGATTTGAGGGCGCGGCGGCGCAGGTGGCGGCGGATCAGGAAGGGGGCGAGGTGCCACAGCGTGGCGTAAAGGCGGCGTATCATGCTTACGGGTCTTGTGTCGGAATAGGCCTATTTTATCGGAAACTGAAACGGAAGATATAGCTTTGATGCGTGTTTTACGCAAAGGAAACAGGCCGTCTGAAAGGTTTCAGACAGCCTTTAATGCGGGCATAAACGCGTTTATTTCACTTGCGCCATGTATTTTTTCAGACGGCCTTTGCTTTGCATGGCGCGGTTTTCCATTTCATCGACAACGGCTTGCGCTTTGGCTTTGTTCACCGGTTTGCCGACCTGAATCACGCCGCTCATGTTCATCATGCGGTGCGGCGGGCAGGTGTAGACGTACACGCCTTCTTTGTCGAGTTTGAGCGTGAAGTCTTTACCGTCTTCAGAGAGGAAGTCGGCAACGCCGTCGGGCAGGGCTTTGCTTTGCACCCAGTGGCCGCTGTTGGCGGCTTTGAAGGTAACAGTGTCGCCGACTTTGGCGTTGACGTAGCCGGGCTCGAACACCATGCTGCCGTCTTTGCCGTTGTCGAGCATTTTGATTTCGTGGTTGGCGGCGTATGCGCTTAGGGACGCGGTCAGCATTAGGAGGAAGAGGGATTTTTTCATGGAGAAAGTCCTTTCTAAGGATAAAAAAATATGGTGCGGGCTGATGAGTCGGAGAGGCAAGCCTTGGGTTTACCGCCCTCTCCCTAACCCTCTCCCGTAGGAGAGGGGATAAGTTGCAGGGAGTTTGTAGGCCGGATGCTCAAATCCGACATTTGCAGGAGCGGTTAAGTTACGCACTCTTCCGCATCGGGCGGATAACGGGCAGGCCTTTGCTGCAGTATAAAAGCTCGATGTCCACTTTATACAGCCTGCCGATTATGTCCGCCTGCAATACGTCCTGCGGCGCGCCCTGCGCCTGTACTTTGCCTTCGCCGAGCAGAATCACGCCGTCTGAAAATTGCGCGGCGAGGCTCAAATCGTGCAACACCATCAGCGTAACCAGATTGTGTTCGTGCGTGTATTGCACCACGCGCTCCAAGAGGTTCAACTGGTGGCGCATATCCAGCGCGCTGACCGGTTCGTCCAGCATCAGGATTTCGGGGCGGCGCAGCATGACTTGGGCAAACATGACGAGCTGCCGCTGTCCGCCGGAAAGCCGCATGACGTCGCGGTGCGCCAGATGGCCGATGCCCAGCTCCGCCATGATACTTGCGGCTTCGTGCAGCAGTTCGTCGCCGACGTGCATGTGCAGCGCGTCCATGCGGCCGAGCAACACGACTTCCAGCGCGGTCAGCGAGGCTTCGGCGGCGGTGTCCTGCGGCATATAGCCTATGCGTTTGCGCCAGCTTTGCAGGTGGATTTTGCTCAACACTTCGTCGCCGTAGCGGATGGTGCCTTTGTGCGCCACTTCGCCGAAAATCGTTTTCATCAGCGAGGATTTGCCCGTGCCGTTCGGGCCGAGCACGGAATAGACTTTGCCTTGTTCCAGCGTCAAATCGATATTGTCGGCGACCACATAATCGCCGCGCCGGATATGGACGTTTTCAAGTTTCAACATTTCAGACGGCCTATCGTTTCGTTAATACAATCCAGAAGAAGAACGGCACGCCGACAAACGACGTAACAATCCCCACCGGAAACAGCGCGCCAGGGATAATCACCTTGGACAACACGCTCGCCACCGATAAAAACGCCGCCCCTGCCAGCATTGCGCCGGGCAGGAAGAAACGTTGGTCTTCGCCCAAAAGAATCCGCGCCACATGCGGGGCAACCAAGCCGATAAAGCCGATCACGCCGACAAAACTGATTGCCGTCGCAGTCATGACGGCCACCAACACCAGCGTTTTCAGGCGCAAAAATTGCAGATTGATGCCCAGCCCGACGGCTCGTTCTTCGCCCAAGCGCAGCGCAGTCAGCTTCCACACATCGCGCGAAAGCAGAAACACGCATATCGCCGTAACCGCCGCCGTAACGATGACCGTTTCCCAAGTCGCCTTGGTCAGGCTGCCGAACAGCCAAAACAGAATTTGCTGCGAAATCTCAGGCGCGGCGATAAACTGAATCAGCGACAGAATCGACTGAAACAGAAACAAAAGCGCAATCCCCACCAACACCAGCATCGCCGAATTGAAGCGGCGCGCCGAAGCAAACAGAAACAAGATGCCTGAAGCCAGCATGGTCATCACAAACGCACCGATAGGAACGGCGACCGTTTCAGGCAGCCCGAAACCGCCGAATGCAATCACCACCGACGCGCCCAAACCTGCCGCCGCCGCCAAACCCAGCGTATAAGGGCTGGCCATCGGGTTGTTCAAGAGCGTCTGAATTTCCGCCCCGCCGACACCCAAAGCCGCGCCGACCACCAAGGCCATTACCGCAATCGGCAGGCGCAGATCCATCACAATCAGGCGGTTCATTTCATCGACTCCGGGTTTACCCAGCAAAACATTGACCACTTCGCCGACAGGCAGTGTGTCCGTCATCGCAGGGCCGGTGGCGATGTCGAATAGGAAACTGACCGCGGCGATGACTAAAAACATCAACACAATCAACCAACGCTTGCCTTCCAACTTGCGCTGGTTTTTCACAATCTCGGCGACAACCGAATCATTCATGTTTCAAACCTTTAAAAAAGAGTGTTGTGAAAGGGGAGAACAGGTTTGCCTTTTTCTTCCGCAAAAATTTCAGACGGCCTTACGATTTAAAAGGCCGTCTGAAAATCTAAACTATCTTATTGTCCTTGCGGATAGAGGTAGAACGTACCGTTCGGCACGACCGGCAGGTTTTGGCGGTAGAAGTCCAGATAGGTCTTCTCAGGGTTGAAATCCTTAAACAACTGCGGATAAATCGCTTTGGCCATAAACTGAATCGATGCGCTGTCGGACAGCGTGCGTGAGTTGGCGTGGTAGGCAGCGTAGAGGCGGTTGTTTTTAATCGCAGGCAGGTTGGCCCAGCCGGCGCGTTTGGCAAAGCCTGCCAAGCGTTTTTCCGCTTCCGCTTTCGGAATGCCCCAGCCCATCACCATGGCGGCAGGGTTTTTCTTCAATTCGGTTTCGCGGCCGGTAATCACGATCACGTCGGGTTTGGCGGCGAGGACTTTTTCAGGATTGATCGGGCCGTAGAACTCGACCGAAGAAGCGGCAATATTGTTGCCGCCGACCAGTGTCGCCATCGAACCCCACATGCTCTTGCCGAAGGTAACGCTGTGTTCGGCAGGGCCTTTGTTGCCGAATTCGACATACACTTTAGGCTTAGGCAGGTTGGCTTTTTGCACGCGCGCTTGGATGGTGTCGGCAACGCGTTTGTAGTCTGCCGCCAGTTTGTCGGCTTTTTGCTGCTGGCCGGTCAGCGTGCCGATGAGCTTGGTCGATTGAACGTGTTTGGCCACTGTTTGCGCGTTGTAGTCCAACACGACGATGGGGATGCCGGCTTTGTTGATGCGGTCGAGATCGGAACCCAAAGCCTTGTATTGCCATTCGGCCAAAACCAGCAAATCGGGTTTCAGCGCCAATACTTTCTCAATCGAAAAAGTGCCGACTTCCACTTCGCCCACGTCGGTCAGCTGATTCAGTTTAGGCACGGCTTTGCTGAATGCTGCCCAGCTTGGCGGCGCCCAGTCGGCCCAAACTGCTTTGGAAAAACCGACGACGTTGTCCAGCGCGGTTTTACCGCCGATGGCCATGTAGTCTTGGTAATAGAAGCCCAACACCACGCGCTTGGCAGGCAGGTCGACGGTTACCTTACGGCCGAGGATATCGGTCAGCTGAACGGGTTTGGCAAAAGCGGATACGGAGCCGACTGATAAAGCGGCGGCGGCAATCAAAGCAGAAAGTTGCGTAAATCTCATGAATCATTCCTTTAAAATATGATGATAATTACTATCTTTTTATAAATTTACAAGGTATTGAATCTTTTTTCAAGTGAATGTAGGGATAGACATATTTCGGAATAAAAAGTTTCATCATTAAAACGAAGGGATAGTGTTTATATAGGGCTTGGGTGTACTGAAGACCTGGTAAAAAGGAATGATATGGGGTGCCTAAAGCTATGGTGGGCAGTAGCTGGAATGGATAGGCAAAGGGTCATTTATTGCAAAAAAATAAAAGGTATCCGGTTGAAAACAAGGCCGTCTGAAACCTTGCAATCAGGGTTCAGACGGCCTTTGGTGTGGGCATAAAAGTTTTATTTCACTTGCGCCCTATATTTTTCAGACGGCCTGTAAGCAGTGTTTGGGAAAAGTGAAAAAGGTTGGTTTTTGAAATGGCGAAATAGGGAAGAAGAGGGCTTGAGGGAGAATCTGGCATAAACTAAAAATGGGGACGAATAAAAAGGGCGTGTATCGAAACACGCCCTTTTTAGAGATTCAGACGGCCTGTGATTCCGCCTGTTCGCTTTGGTTGAGGATTTTAATCAGTTTTTCGGCTTTTTCCGGGTCTTCGCAGCGCAGGATTTTGGCGGCATCGTTTTCGAGATGGCCGGTGTGGCTGTGCAGAATGATGTTTTTAACCGAAAGCAGGTTGTTGGGGTTCATGGAGAAGCGGCGCAGGCCCATGCCGAGCAACAGTCGGGTGAAGACGGTATCGCCGGCCATTTCGCCGCAGATGGACACGCCTTTTTCCATGCGGTTGGCGGTACGGATGATGTGTTGCAGCGTTTTGAGGACGGCAGGGTGGCCGGGTTGGTAAAGGTGGCTGACGCTGTCGTCGCCGCGGTCGACTGACAGGAGGTATTGAATCAGGTCGTTGGTGCCGACGGAGATGAAATCGACGAGCTTGAGGATGCTGCCGACGGTCATGGCGGCGGACGGGATTTCAATCATGCAGCCGATGCTGACCGGGCCGAAGGTTTCGCCGCGTTCGGTCAGTTGGCGTTGGGCCGTGTCCAGATGGATAAGGCATTGGCGCACTTCGGAAATGGACGTAATCATCGGCCACATCATGCGCACGGGGCCGTGTGCGGCGGCGCGGAGGATGGCGCGCATTTGGGTGCGGAACATGACCGGCTCGGCGAGGCACAGGCGGATGCCGGTCAGGCCGAGTGCGGGGTTGAGGCTGCCGTTGGGCGTGCTGTTTTGGCCGAACCAGCGCGGATTTTTATCGACACCCAAATCGACGGTGCGGACGGTGATGCTTTTGCCTTTCATCTTTTTCACAATCGCGCTGTACACTTCGTATTGCTCGTCTTCAGACGGCATGGTGTCGCGGTTGAGATAAAGAAATTCGCTGCGGAACAGGCCGACGCCGTCTGCGCCGAAGTTGTGCAGGGTTTTGATGTCTTCGGCGGATTCGATGTTGGCCAAAAGTTCGATGTTGATGCCGTCGGCCGTGGTGGCGGCGGTTTTTTTGATTTTGTTGAGTTCGCGCTTGTGGCTGCGGTATTCGCGGGCGAGGCGGCGGTATTCGTTGAGGACGACTTCGTCGGGATCGATGATAAGGGTGCCGTTGATGCCGTCGACGATGACGATTTCGTTTTCGGTGATGAGTTTGCGGGCGTTGTGCAGGCCGATGACGGACGGGATGTCGAGGCTTCGGCCCAAGATGGCGGTGTGGCTGGTCGGGCCGCCGGCATCGGTTACGAAGGCGGTAATGTGCTGCTCTTTGAACAATACGGTATCGGCAGGCGAGAGGTCGTGCGCGATGAGGACGGTATCGTCAAACAGGTTGCCGGCGAGGTTGATTTCGTTGCTTTGGCCGACAAGGTTGTTGTGGATGCGGCGGACGACTTGGAGCATGTCCTGTTTGCGTTCGCGCAGGTAGTCGTCGTCGATGCTGTCGAACTGGGCGGCGAGCTTGTCGCTTTGCTGTTTCAATGCCCATTCGGCGTTGATTTTCTGCTCGCGCAAAATGTCGATGGGTTCGCGCGAGAGGGTAACGTCGGTCAGCAGCATCAGGTGCAGCGAGATGAACGCGCCCAATTCGGTCGGGGCGTTTTCGGGAATCGCGCCGCGCAGCTGTTCCAATTCTTTGCGCGTGGCTTTGATGGCGTTGTCGAAACGGGCAGCTTCGGCATCAAGTTTGTCGGGATCAACGTCGTATTGGGGGACTTCCGTTGTGCCGCGCGTGATGAGGTGGGCGTGGCCGATGGCAATGCCTTTGCCCGCGGCTACACCGTGTAGGACGATGCTCATTATTCACCCTCGCCGAAGTAGTCGTTGATGAGGTCGGTCAACGCCTGCATGGCGGCGGCTTCGTCTGCGCCTTCTGTTTCCAGCTCAATCACGGTGCCTTTGGCGGCGGCCAGCATCATCAGGCCCATGATGCTTTTGCCGTTGACGCGGTTGCCGTTTTTGGTGACCCAGACTTCGCTTTGGAATTGGGAGGCGGTTTGGGTAAATTTGCTGGAGGCGCGTGCGTGCAGGCCGAGTTTGTTGATGATTTCGATTTCTTGTTTGAGCATGGATGTCCCCTAAATGTTCGTAAAGTGAATGTTTTCAGACGGCCTTAGCCGTTTTCTTTGCACACCAGGTCTTCAGGTGCGGATGTAATGGCGAAAATGCCACGGATGGCAGCTTCTTTAACGGTTTCGGTGAAGTCGGAGAGGTTTTCGGCTTGTGATGAGTATTGGATGGCTTTAATCATCATCGGGGCGTTGAGGCCGGTCAGGATGGCGGATTTGTTTTCGCGCACCAGCCGGCGTGCGGCGTTGCACGGGGTTGCGCCGAAGATGTCGGTCATGATCAGCACGCCGCGGTTGTCGGGAAATTCCTGCAATGCGGCGATGGCGTTGTTGATGATGTCATTTTGATCTTCGTTAGGCTGTACGCCGAGGATGTGGAGATTTTCGGGGAAGCCGTTGGGAAAGAAATGGTCGGCCAAACCGCGATAGGCTTCACCTATGGTTTCATGTGTAATGATTAACAAACCTATCATGATGTGTTCCTAGCATGGGGGTTGAGGCCGTCTGAAGATTTTTCAGACGGCCTTTGTTTTATTTATTGTTTAAGGCGTAGATTTCGCCGAGGTTGCGCCAACAGCCGGCGGCATCCATGCCGTAGCCGAAGACGTAGCGGTTGGGCACGTCCAAGCCGACATAATCGGCTTTGGTCGGTTTTTCTTTGTCGATCAGTTTGTTGGCAAATACGGCCGCACGGCAGCTTGCTGCGCCCATTTCCAACAGTTTTTCCTGAATAGCGGCCATGGTGTGGCCTTCGTCCAGGATGTCGTCCAAAACGACTACATGACGGCCTTTGATTTGCTCGGGGTCGGGCATGCGTTTCCAGTTGAACGCGCCGCCTGCGAGTTTGTCGCCGTAGCGGGAAACGTGGACGTAGTCAAAGTCCAAAGGGAAACGCAACAGCGGCAGCAGCTGTCCTGTAAACACCACCGCGCCACCCATTACAGGCAGGAGCAGGGGGTATTTGTCGCCCAAGTCGCGGGTGATGTCGTCGGCAACTTTTTGCAAGGCCACGCGGCATTGTTCTTGGTCAAACAGCAAGTCGGCATTGTCCAGCATGGCTTGGGTTTCAAGGCGTTTGGTTTCTAAGTCGGTCATGATAGGTCGTGTTGAGTGCGGTCAAAAACAAATTATATAGCGGATTCAATCAATTTTCGATACAAGGCGCGGCAATGGTGTAGTGAAAGTGAAGGGAATTTAAGCCGACCACGTTCAGACGGCCTTTTGCCCTTCCGCTTCGTCCACCAGCAAAAATGCCGTCAAAGCCAAAGCGGTCAATACCGCCGTCAACACCATCGCCCGTCCGTAATTGTCCGCACCGGCGCGTCCGAGATAATCGTAAATCAAAGTGGTCAGCGTCTGCCATTCGGGGCGCGACAGGAATAATGTGGCCGCAAATTCGCCGATACACGTTGCCGAAGCCAAAGTCAGGCCGCGCCGCAAGGCAGGTTTCAATAAAGGCGCGGTTACATAACAGGCCGTCTGAAAACCGTTTGCGCCCATAGTGCGCGCCGCCGCTGTGTAATCTTTGGGCAAACCGTCCCACGCGGCCAATACATCTTTGGCCACAAACGGATACGCCAACAGCGCGTAAGTCGCGGTCAGCAGCCACAGCGAAGCCGTCCACTGCGGATAGAGCAGCAAAACGCCAAACGCGATGCACACGGGCGACACCATAAACGGCAAAAACATCAGCGCACGCAACCACGCCATTTGCCGTGCCGCCGCCGCATACAGCACGCCCAAAACCGTCGCCGCCGCCACCGCTGCCGCAGAGAAACGGACAGTGTTCCACACTGCCGCCCACGTTTGCGCCTCTAGCAAGACTGCCCACGAAGAGCCTGCCGATACCGCCTTGAGCCATACCGCCGCCAAAGGCAGCAGGCAGCACACTGCCAACATGGCCAATACCGTTGCCGTCAGCCATTTTTCCCAAGCCCATATCGGCGCACGCGGAGGCAAAGGCGAGACCGACTTATCCACAGCCACGCGCCTGCTCCAATACGCATACAAACCGCCTGCCGCCGCCGTAACCGCCAGCACCAGCCACACCAACACCGACGCACGCGCCATGTCCAACTCATACGCCACCAGCCGGTAGATTTCCACTTCCACCGTCGCAAAACGTTCGCCGCCGAGCAGCAAGGCCAGTCCGAAGCCTGAAAAACAATATAAAAACACCAGGCACGTGCCGCCGGCAACCCACGCACGCACCACCGGCCATTCGACCCAGATAAACCGCCTCCACGCGTCCGCGCCCAAAGATTGCGCCGACAGCAACCGCGCCTGCGGCACTCGCACAAATCCCTGATACGCCGAGCGCACCAAAACCGGCAGGTTGAAAAACACATTGCCGTAAATCAGCAGCCACGGCGTGTCCTGCCAACCTGCCGCCAGCATACCGTGTGCGCCAAATAAAGCCAGTACGCCCATGCCTGCCACCAAAGTCGGCATCACAAAAGGCAGCATCAGCAGGCGCAAAACCGTGCGCCGTCCGGCAAAGTCCATCCGCGCCAGCACCCACGCCGCAGGCACGCCCAAAGCCGTGACCAAGACGCAGGTCAAAACCGCCTGCGCCACCGTCCAGCCCAAGCGCAGGCGCATATAGTCATCAGCCACCACTTCCGCCCAAGCGCCTTCGCCGTCGTAAAACGCCAGCGACAGCAAAGGCGCGGCCACCATGACCGCCAAGAAACCCAAAGGCAGAAGCAACAGAGCAAACCGCCGAATCCAAACCTGCATCGATGCGTACCCGAGAATAAAAACGCCTATTTTAGCCCGAGTTCGGCATAGAAGGTGGTATTCCTGCCTTTGTTTTCAGACGGCCTGTGCAGCTTGATGGATAAAACCGCCGTTTCTTCAAATTTTCCAAACATTTACGAAATCTCTTCAAAAAGACAACATAATTGTTTGGGCATTTTTGTTACAATGCCGCCGATTCAAAAAACCAAACAAATCAAAAACAAGGAAACATTATGACCGCTACACGCCCACAAACCTACGATGCCGTCGCGCGCGCGTTGCACTGGCTGACCTTACTCGGTTTCATCGGTATCCTCTCCACCATTACCGTTTGGACCATCTACGATGGCGAAGAATGGGTCAAATCGCTCTTCGGCGTGCATAAATCCATCGGTTTCATCACGCTGCTGGTGATTGCCGTGCGTATTGTTTGGGCTTTGCTCAATGCGTCCAAACGTCCTGCCGCCGACAGCTTTGCCGCCAAAGCAGGCCACCTTGCCCTTTACGCCCTCATGCTCGCCGTTCCCGTTATCGGTATGATCCGCCAATACGGCGGCGGCCGCGGCCCGTTGAAAGTATTCGGTGTCGAAGTGATGCAGGGTTCGCCTGAAAAAATCGAATGGATGTCCAACCTCGGCAATATGGTGCACGGCAAACTCGGCTGGCTGCTCTTCGCGCTTGTCGCCGGCCACATCGCCATGGTCGTTGTTCACCGCATTCAAGGCCACGATGTTTTGTACCGCATGATCGGCCGCCGTTCTTAAGTGTAAAACGGTAAACAGCCAAGGCCGTCTGAAAACAGTTTGACCAAGCAAAAACTGTTTTCAGACGGCCTCTTTGTATTTGTGTTAATCTGTAAAAGTAGGGCAGGCGTTTTGCCTGATGTTGTCTAAATACTGTAAACCGTACCGAGAAATACCATGACTGCTCCCATCCTCGCCATCACCTCCGGCGAACCGGCCGGTATCGGCCCCGACATCTGCCTCGATTTGGCTTTCGCCGACCTTCCTTGCCGCCCCGTTGTTTTGTGCGACAAAAACCTGTTGGTAAACAGGGCCGAACAGCTTGGCAAATCCGTCATCCTGCGCGATTTTCAAGCCCAAGCGGCTGAACCGTTGCCCAAGGGCGAACTCGAAGTCCTGCATATTCCTTTAGATGCCGAGTGTCGGGTGGGCGAACTCAATCCTGCCAATGCCGCGTATGTGCTCCGACTGCTGGATACGGCGTATCAAGGCATTTCAGACGGCCTGTTTGCCGGTATGGTGACCGCGCCGCTGCATAAAGGCATCATCAACGATGCCCACGCAGGCAACGGATTTTTCAGCGGCCATACCGAATACCTCGCCGAAAAAAGCCATACCGAACAAGTCGTCATGATGCTGACCGGCGGCGGCCTGCGAGTTGCATTGGTGACCACTCATCTGCCGCTGAAAGACATTTCCGCCGCCATTACGAAGCCTTTAATCGAATCGGTTGTCCGCATTCTTGAACACGACCTGCGCCATAAGTTCGGCATAGCCAAACCGGTCATCCTCGTTACCGGCCTCAATCCCCACGCGGGCGAAGGCGGCCATTTGGGACACGAAGAAATCGACACCATTATTCCGGCGCTTCATGCCTTGCAGGCCGAAGGCATAGACGCGCGCGGCCCGTATCCTGCCGATACGGTGTTCCAACCTTTCCTGCTCAAAGACGCCGACGCCGTCCTCGCCATGTATCACGACCAGGGGCTGCCGGTGCTCAAATATGCCGGTTTCGGCGAAGGCGTGAACATCACCCTCGGCCTGCCCTTTATCCGCACCTCCGTCGATCATGGTACGGCTTTGAACTTGGCAGGCACAGGCAAAGCCGATTCCGGCAGCCTGATTACCGCCGTTCAAGCCGCGCTTGATATGGCGCACAATATGCAGAAACAGGCCGTCTGAAACGTGGAGGCTTGATCATTTGCAGGCATAATGTGTTCCTGTAACAGCATCATCAGGGATATTTGCCTGTCGGTTTATGAAGCCGATAAATGTTTGGACAATAATCAGCGTTTTATTTTAAAAACGATATAAAAGGCCGTCTGAAGCCCTAATTGGGTTTCAGACGGCCTTTTGTTTTTTTGGTTTACCAAATTTCAGACAAAGTTTCTTTGACTTTGGCCTTCACTTCCGCACCGAAGCGGCGGCTGAGCATTTTACTGAAATCGTCTTGCGGCGTGTAGTTGACCAGCTCGGGGGCTTTGACAACATCGCGGGCAACGCTGTAAATGCTGCCGAAGTCGTCAATCAGGCCGACCTGTTTGGCTTCTTTGCCGGTGTAGATGCGGCCGCTGAAAACATCGGGATACTGTTTGTCTTTCAACCTTGCGCCGCGGCCGAGTTTGACGGCTTTGATGAATTCTTGGTGGATATCGCCCAACATGGTTTCCCAAATTTGGGTTTGTGCCGGTGTTTCAGGCGTGAAAGGGTCGCCCATGCCTTTGTTGCTGCCGGCAGTTTTCAGACGGCGTTTGACACCGGCTTTGTCCATCAGGCCGGTAAAGTCGAAACCGCCACCGATCACGCCGATGCTGCCGACAATGCTGGAAGGGTCGGCGTAAATTTTGTCGGCGGCAGCGGCAATGTAGTAGCAGCCGGAAGCGCACATGTCTTCGGCAACGAGGTAAACAGGGATGTCTTTGTGTTCGGCTTTGAGGCGGCGGACTTCGTTAAAGGCGGTGTTGGACACGACAGGCGAACCGCCGGGGCTGTTGGCGCGGATGATGATGGCCTTGGCGTTGCCATTGTTGTAGGCGGCCTCCATGCTGTCGCGCAGGATTTGGACTTGGTCGTCGATGTCGTTGCCGATTTCGCCGGTCAGGTCGATAACGGCGGTGTGTTCGCTGCGGGCGTGGATGCTCGTGGTTTTTCCTTCTTCTTCTGCAAAGCCGAAGATCAGGCTGAGGAAGATGAGGACGGCGACGCCGCGCCAGATATTGCGCCAAATGCGGGCGCGGCGCTGTTCTTGGTAGGCGGCGAGGAGGACTTCGCGCAGGGTGTTGCGCTCCCAGTTGTCAACGGGTGTGGAGGCTGAAGATGGTGTGTTTTGGGCATCGCCTTCACGGTGGATTCGGTATTGCATGATGTGATGTGCTTTCTTGTGGGCCGTCTGAATGTTCAGACGGCCTTATCAGTTTTAGTTGATGGAATAGCCGCGCAGGTATTGCGTACGTTCGCGGGTCATGCGGGTTTCACACTGCAGGCGCAGGTATTCTGCTTGCGCAGCGTTGTCTGCGGACGCGGCGGCTTGTTGGCAGTTGAGTTTTTTGCTTTGAATCCAGGCGCGTTGTTCGCCGAGGATTTGTTGTTTGACATCGCTGTCCATGCCGCCCCAAAGGTCGTTGATCTCGCCGTCTGCCTGACGGTTTTGCGCGCGCGCGTTGTCAAGTTCGCTTTGGCTGAGGCCGGGCGGTTCGTTGCGCGGAGTTTCACGGTCAGGGCGCAGGACTTCGTAGTCTGAATTGTCGTCATCATCGGTCAAGCCGACGGCTTGGCTGGCGGCGTTGTTTTCGAGGATGTCTTGCGGATTGACAGTCGGCGGCTCTTCCGTATTTTGGTTTTGCAGCAGCTTGATGGCCTGCTCTTTGGATACTGGTTTGCCGTCTATCATGACGATGCTTTTCACGCCGTAGGGCAGCAGGGTGGCGGAAAGGGTTTGGGCTGTGGTGCTCAGGGTGTTGTCTTCGAGAATCAGTTTGCCGTCTTTGTCGGGGGTGTAGAGCAGGGTGGTGCTGAACGTGTTGTTTTCAAAAGTCAGGTTGCTGCCCATCAGTTTTTGTTCGAGCATGTCGGATAACGGGGTGTTGCCGTAAATCAGCGGGCTGTTGTCTATGGCTGTTTTGAGGATGGTGTCTGGAATGCGGATTTTGAGGTTGGCGCGGCAGATGGCTTTGCCGTTGTCTTCGGTTTCTTTTGGGTCTTCAAGCAGGGTTTCTAATTCGAGGCCGGCGGCGATGATTTTGTCAGCATCGACGAATTGGCGGTTGTCATTGCGGGCAAAGGAGCGCGCTTGTTGTTTGAGGGTGTCTTCGATGGTGGTACGGATGTTTTGCAGTGTGGCCGGTTGGGCGCAATCAAGCGCGGCTTTCGGCTCTTCTTTGCTGCATGCGGCAAGAAGAATCGTGCTTAAAATCAATACGGAAGCGGTTTTTTTGTACATAGGTACTCCTGAAGATGACGGCCTTTCAGACGGCCTGACGTGCCTATCATAACAAAAGCACTTGCAGCAAGTAAATGCGGCAAGTGCTTTTCTATGTCAGACGTATCAGCCTTTGATGACGCTGACAAAGCCGGAGAGGATGGCGGCGTTGAGCAAGTCAACGAAGAACGCACCGACCATAGGCACAATCAAGAAGGCTTTGTGAGACGGGCCGAAAGTTTGGGTAATGGACTGCATGTTGGCAACGGCGGTCGGGGTGGCACCCAAACCGAAGCCGCAGTGGCCTGCCGCCAATACGGCAGCGTCGTAGTCGCGACCCATGAAGACGTAGGTAACGAAAGTGGCGTACAGAATCATCACGACGGTTTGTACGGCCAAGATGATGGTCACAGGGCCTGCCAGACCGGTCAACTCCCACAGTTTCAGATTCAGAAGAGCCATGGCAAGGAAGAGTGACAGGGAGGCGTTACCGAATACGTCGATGGCGCGGTCGAACATATTGACTTTGAAGGTTGCAGTCAGGACGTTGCGGATGACCACACCTGCAAACAGACACCATACGAATTTAGGCAGGTCGAAGAAGGCTTTGTCGTAGCCGTCGACGATTTCGGCAAAAGCCAAACATGCGGCAAACATCGCGAGCGTTTCGACAGCGGAGTCAGCCGTAATCAGGCGTGTACGTTGTGCTTTTTCGAAGATGTCGTCGGCAACATCGTTGTCGTCGGATTTGGCAGTTTTGACGACAGGTTTACGACCCATTTTGTTGATCAGACGGCGTGCAACAGGACCGCCGATCAAACCGCCGAATACCAGGCCGAATGTTGCAGAAGCCATACCCAAACCGGTTGCGCCGGTCAGACCGAATTTGCTTTCAAAGTCAGGACCCCATGCGCCGGCTGTACCGTGACCGCCGGTCAGGGTAATCGAACCGGTAATCAGGCCGATCAGTGGATCCAAGCCCAATGCGCTCGCCAAGCCGACACCGACGAAGTTTTGGACGATGATGAATGCACCCACCACGGCGGTAAAGATAACCAAAGGCAAACCGCCCGCTTTCAAACGGGAGAAGTCGGCGCTCAAACCGATGGATGTAAAGAAGATAAGCATGAATGCATCTTGCAGCGGTTTTTCAAATTTGAAGCTGACGCCGTAGGCTTCATGCAGGGCGAACAGGACGATAGCGGCAACCAAACCGCCGGCGACCGGCTCGGGAATATTGAAGTCTCTTAAGAATTTGATTTTTTGAACCAGAAATTTACCAACCAGCAACACGAGCGTGGCGGCAATCAGTGTGTAATAACTGTTGAATTCCCATTCCATGTTGTTTCACCTCCTAGAAATGTTTTTCCGAGCATCCGTTTTTGTTCCGGATGCAGTGTGTTTCAACGCTTGGCGTTATCCGCCGAGTGTCATGGTATTGATGCGCGGACAAGGCAAGGTGTTTTCAGAAAGAAATGAAAACAATGATGTGTCCGTGAAAAATAACTGGCAAATATTAGGGGAATAGTTAAAGATTGTCAAAAAATGCGAGTGTAAATCTTTTCAGACGGTCTTTTGCCCGATGGCATGGTGCGCTTCACGGCGCCATTGTTCTAATAGGGATGTTAATGATTCGGCCGAAGTGTGGCCGTTGCTGATGGCGGCCTGCAGCCAGTAGCAGGCGGTCGGAACATGACAGCCGACACCTTGCCCGTGATAGTAAAAACAGGCGAGGTGGTATTGGGCGGAAGGGTGGTTTTGTTCGGCAGCAATGGCGTACCAGTGTGCAGCCGCCCGAGGATCTTGCGCCGTACCGAGGCCGTAATGGTAGATGCGGCCTAAGGCTGCCGCCGCGTTTTTATGGTGGAACTCGGCAGCTTCCATGTAATTTTTGCGCGCGGCATTATAGTCGGCGGGACGGCCGATGGCATTGGCTTGTGCTTCCGCCAAACGGTATGTGGTTTCGGTTTGTTGTTGTTGCAGGGCGGTAGTTTTGATTTGTTCGTATTGTTGCGGATGGTACAGCGCGGCGTCGCTGATGAGTTTTTGTGCTGCGGCGGCAGAACCCAGTGCGGCTGCACAGTGGTAGTAATCATGCGCGATATGGTTGTCGGCTTTGATACCGAGGCCGTAGCGGTAGAGGTCGCCCATGATTTTCAGCGCTTCGGGATGGTTTTTCTCGGCAGCGGCTTTGGCATATCGTGCCGCTTGGAACGGATCGCGTTCGGAGAGTTCGCCGGTCAGGGCGTATTGGGCCAGCTTGGCCTGTGCTTCCGCTTGCTCCTTATCGGCGGCACGACGATACCATTTTAAGGCTTCGGGTTTACGTTGGGCGGCAAGAAGGTCGGCCAGTAGGGTTTGTGCGGCGATGTGGCCGGCTTGCGCGGCTTGTTCGAGATAATGTTCGGCTTGTCCGTGGTTGGGGCTGACACCTGTACCGTAGAAGTAGATTTGACCGAGTTGCCAGCAGGCAGCAGTTACGCCGAGCGCGGCCGCTTTTTCGTATTGTTCGATGGCTGTCGCAACGTCGCCTTGGCGTTGATGATGGCGTGCCAGATGGTAATACGCAGGCGCGGCATATCGGGCGGCGGCAAGCTCTGCCCAGTAGAGCGATTGTGGATCGTTGCGCTGCGCGTGGTAATGCATGAGGATTAATTGGGCTTCGAGGTAACCTTGCTCACCCAGCCAGGCGTAGTCGTTGAGAAGCTGTCCGGTTGGAGTGCCGTTGTGTTCGCTTTGTTGCAGTAGGATAAAGAGTGCCTTGGGATGGCGTTGGGCCGCGGCGGCTTCCAGCCATGGAAGTGCCTGCTCCGGATGACCGTTTTGCAGCAGATGGTCGCCCAATACAAAAGCAGCTTCCGTATATCCCTGCTCTGCGGCCTGTTGCAGCAGGGGCAGGGCTTGGGCGGTATTGGATTGTTCCAAAAGGGCGGCGGCTTGCCGGTAGAGGATATCAGGAGCGGCGGTCATGGTTTGCGGGCGGATATAAAGTGGAAGACGGATGCTGCGGCATATGGGCGGCGATACCGGTTGAGGGCTTTGTAAAAATATTGCTCGGCATAGTTTTGTAGAGTGTATTGCCTTGCTGGCTTATCTTTAGGATGCTTGGCTTGTTATATTGTTTTGCCTGGGGGTACATCCATATTTTGTGCGTTACAAAGGGCTCAGGTTGAGTCGGTATGCGCTCATGACAGCTCGGTCATTATACTGTTTTTGTAATTTATTGTTAATGATAAATGCAGGGTTTTGTGTTTTATTTACATGGCAGTAGCTAAGATATTGATTGCTTCAGGCCGTCTGAAATGTTTTCAGACGGCCTGAACTTTCCTTCGCTAAGTCAGATTGCTGGTGTGGAAGAGTCGGAAGAGTTTTTGTTGAGGAAAAAGACCTGACTGTAGAAGTTGCCGTTAATTTGGGTTACGTTGAGGTGGTACATACGGTAGGCATGAAACAGCTCTTTGTCAGGCGGTGTCGGATGATTCCAAAATTCTGCCAAGGTATTTTGGTCAGTAATGCCGGGAATATCATAATAGGCACGACCAAGAACCTTAACTGGCATATTGAGACCTTTGCAAAATTCCCCCAAATCCCCTAAATTCCTACCAAGACATTTAGGGGATTTTCCATGACCACCTTCTTTCAATAAACCGCACAAGCCATGATTGCCAAACATCGACCGCTTCCCACTATTGAAGTTGGATCAAGTGATTGATTGGCAGCCGATCGAACAGTACCTGAACCGTCAAAGAACCCGTTACCTCCGAGACCACCACCGTCGTCCCGCTTATCCCCTGTTGTCCATGTTCAAAGCCGTCCTGCTCGGACAATGGCACAGCCTCTCCGATCCCGAACTCGAACACAGCCTCAT
>NZ_JBQCVG010000016.1:0-24346 GCF_051958615.1 Neisseria sp. P0009.S008 | reverse complement strand
CGCTACGCCCGGGCAGCCTATTTCGGGCTGATTAAAGTGAGTGCGCAAAGCCATCTGAAGGCGATGTGTTTGAACCTTTTAAAAGCCGCCAACAGGCTAAGTGTGCCTGTTTGCGCCTAAAAGGCGGTCCGGATGCCTGATTATCAGGTATCTGGGGAGGATTAAGGGGGCATTTGGGTAAAATTAGGAGGTATTGGGGGAGGGAAATAGCCGAAAACCTTTGTTTAGGTTCCGGCTGTTGGGGGAAAGACTTTTTTGCAAAGGTCTCGGCCTATGTGATAGCAGAAGAGTTATATGGAAAAACAATATATTATGCTATACTAAGGCAGCTTCCATTTTTGAATGGGGTCTTATCGTGATTTTAAAATCATAAATAAAAGGAAAATTTATATGTTGACTTATAAAAAAGAAATATTTAGGAAAACCTTGCTGCATACTCTGATAGCTTCTTGCTTTTCTATTCCTGCATTGGCCGTTGCTGCAGCGGGCGACACTTCACCTACTATGGGAACAGAGGGTTCAGGAGAATTTTGGAAAGAACCAAATCAAAACATTGATGGCGATTACAAAGCTACGCTAGCACCTAATAGCGGAGAACAATTTGCTCGTCCAAAAGGACTTATCGTTCGTGCGAATAATCAAGTTGAAATTAAAGGCAAAACTAACATTAATGTTACGTTAGCCAGCGAAGCTAATTCAGGATTAGCCGTAGACTCCAATGCCGCCTACGGTATTGCTGTAGGATATGATTATGCTGGTGGTAATGCTTCTGATACCGCAAGCTTAACTTTGCATAATGATGCTAATATCACTGTTAAAAACACAGAAAACACAGTGAAAAGTACAAAAAACTTTGGTGGCGCAACTGCACCATTTGGTCACCAATTATCCGGGGTGAAAGTTTACCGTAAGGATGGTGCCAAACCGGTTTTCAATTCTGAGAAAAAACTGACCATTAATGTGGAAGATAAAACCACCGATAAAATCGGGGATTATTTAGTCGGGCTTTACGTCAGTGGAGACGGTGCGGAAGCGAACTTAAAAGATTCCGAAATCACAGTGAAAGCGAATGGAAAATTTTCTGCTGCATTAAAAATTGGTAAACCGGAACTACCAAACACTGAAAAACCGGCTGACTATAAAGGTGCTGTTGTCAATTCCACCGGCAGAATGGTGCTGAATACAGAGGAAACAAAAGATTCCGCAACCGTGCGCTTATTTGGCACCAAATCCCGCTTAATTGCCGATTCAGATACCAGCAGCGGTGAAATCAAATCCGGCAATTCAGCTGTTGTTTTCGATACTCAGGATTACGCAACTAAAGTAAGTGCCTTTTTTATTAGCGACAATGTATCCAGAAATGAGCCTAATAAAGATCAAGAAGTTCGTTTAAACAATACAAAAATCACCACAACATCTGATGATGCTTCATTGATTGTTGCTGATGCGAGAAAAGAAAGTAGTTTTGCAGTAACCTTCGCAGGAAATAAAGTCGCAAGTTGGTTTAATAATGGTGAATTCGTTGCTGAAAATGCAAAATTCGCGTTGAAAGGCAAAGACAGTGAAGCCAAAGCCGCAGAAAATGGCTGGCTTGCCGAAACTAAAGTGGCAGTAACCAAAGGGGCTGATTTGACATTTACCTTGTCTGATCAAGCAAAAGCCATTGGTTTGATGCAGCAACAATCTAAAGGCAATGTGCATTCTAAATTAGATGTGCATGTGAACAACCAAGCTGTTTGGGAATTGAAACAAAAAGGTGATGAACAACGCTCTACCATCAATGCCTTAACCTTGGATAAGGGGGTATTAGATGCGTCTAAAAATATTCCGAACGGTTCAACTAAAACAGACTATAAAGTTAAACTGGTTAAACAAGATGGTACTGAAGGCACATTAACCAGTAACAACGGTGAAATCACCCTTGCCAATGGCTCTTACGAAGACAAACTCACTGTGGAAGGCAACTACACAGCGAATAACGGTGTTCTTAAAGTGAATACTCATTGGGATAGTAATGATGCCAATAACGGTAAATCTGACTTATTGGAAATCACCGGCAATGCCGAAGGGACAACAAAAGTTGTCAGTTTGAAAGCGGACGGCACAGAAAATATGATTGATGGCACTATCGGCTCTATTGCGGCTGATTTGGCCAAAAACAGTACGGCAGTAGTTCGAGTACAAGGGGAAAGTAATTTAAAGAACTTTACCGGTATTGCCAAAACTACAGGTGCGGGTGAACTGCAATTGGCTTCCAAAAAAGTAGGAAATACAACCGAATATTTTTGGACGGTAGTTTCCACGAATAATGATGCCATTTACACAGCTTCTGTTCCTGCTTATACGCTTATTCCAAACTTGAACTTAGAAGTTGGCTACGAAACAGTTGGTACATTGCACCAACGCCGTGGTGAAAATCAGGCCCTTTCTTGGGAAAAATCTCAAGCGAACAACCAAATTTGGGGACGTATTATTGGCAAACACATTGCTTTGGATGGTAAAAAGCGTTTGAATCTTAGCGCTAACCTTGCAGGCTTCCAGTTTGGCCACGACTTTGATATTTCTTCTAGCGAAAATGGCGGCAAACGTTTAACTGGTGGTTATGTTGGTTACACACATGCTAATTCGAAATTTTATGATGAATATCGTGCCGAGAATGGTGTCGTCCTTGATGACAAATATACAGGTAAAGCTAAAACCGAAAACCTCCATGTCGGTGTGACTCACACACGGTATTCTGAAGATGGTAGCTATATAGACTTTGTAGGCCAACTTTCTTGGATGCAAAATAAATATAACTCCTTAAATTCGAAAGCAAAAAACCATGGTTTGGGTGTGGCTTTATCGGGTGAGGTAGGTCGTCCGTTTGTATTAAGTAAAGAGAAAACGAATAATGGCGACAGTTGGATTATTGAGCCGCAAGCACAATTAATCTATCAATACCTCGGCTTAAATAGCTTCACTGATGATATGCGCTCTGTGCATCAAGATAAGCAACATAATTTACGCAGCCGCATTGGTGTACGCTTTGCTTATAATAATTTAACCGATCATGAAAAAGTTCGAACCTTGTATTTCACCACTAATGTGTGGCATAACTTCAGAAATACTTCGGCCAGTAACATTGGCGAGGATAATGTTACTGAAAAATTAGCAAAAACTTGGGGCGAAGTTGGTTTGGGAGCACAATTTGCAACCAGTTCCAATACCCATATTTATGCAGATGCACGGTATGAACAATCTTTAAGTGGAACGAAACATCAAGGATACAAAGGCTCAATCGGCATAAAATATTCTTGGTAATCTTCAAGTAATATATCTTACCGTAGTCCTTTTATATGAGCCGGATAAATATTAACAATATTTATCCGGCTCATTTATATGCCTTCCTCAATTATCTAAGCGCTGTACTGGATTATCAAATATAGTCAATTAAAAACAAAATGGTACAATACTCAACTTTGAAGATCTAACCATAGCATACTCTGCGGACTTAAGAAACAAAGCTTTAAACTATTACGAACAATGTAAAAACATCAGCCAAACCGCAGCAACGTTTAACTTGTCAAGAAACACGCTTTACCTGTGGATTCGCCTTAAAAAACAAACAGGCAGCCTAAAACATCAAGTTACCGGTCTAAATGCCGTCAAATTGGATAGGCAAAAACTGGCTCAATATGTTGAGCAACACCAGGATGCCTATCTACATGAAATCGCCAAACATTTTGATTGTACGCCAGCCGCCGTTTGCTATGCGCTCAAACAGCTGGGAATGACGCGCAAAAAAAGACCACCACTTACAAAGAACAAGACCCGGCCAAAGTAACGCATTATTTGACACAGCCGGCCGGATTTTCCGACTACCAACGTGTTTATTTGGATGAAACAGGATTTGACCGCTACCTGTTCCGCCCCTATGCCCGCAGCCTGAAAGGGCAAATAGTGAAAGCGCAGATAAGTGGAAAAAGATACCAACGCTTATCTCTGGTGTCCGCACAAGTCGGCAACCGGCTGATTGCTCCGATGGTTTATCAAAATACGATGACCGGAGTCTTTTTTGAAGCGTGGTTTCAGCAATGCCTGCTGCCCGCATTGACTCAAAAGTCGGTGATTATTTTAGATAATGCACGATTTCACCGTATGGGTGTCTTACGGGAAATGGCGGAAAAATTGGGACATAAGGTATTGCCTCTTGCACCTTATTCTCCTGAGCTCAACCCGATTGAGAAGGTGTGGGCGAATATTAAGCGGTATCTGAGAACTGTATTGTCTGATTACGCCCGATTTGACGATGCGATAATGTCCTATTTTGATTTTAATTAACTATACATCCATCAGGCCGTCTGAAAAGACTCTCTCTTACCATTTTAATGAACTATCCGATTACACGCAAAAGCCCTATTTATTTTCATTTGACGCCAAACCATAAAATCATATCGATACAGACGTTTGGGGCAGTTTGACGGTTTCAGGTAAAATAACGCCAAATTCATCAACCGTTCAGAAAGCCGCCGCCATGTATTCACTCGTCCGCCCTATCCTGTTCCGTTTCGATGCAGAAAAGGCCCATCATTTCACGCTCAACAGTTTGCGTTCTATCGAAAAACTCGGCCTGCTGCCCAAAGTGGACAGCCACACCCGACCGACCGAGCTGATGGGTTTGCAGCTGCCCAATCCGGTTGGCTTGGCGGCAGGTTTGGACAAAAACGGCGAGTGTATCGATGCGTTTGCCGCTTTGGGTTTCGGCTTTGTCGAAATCGGCACGGTAACGCCCAAGCCGCAGCCGGGTAATCCGCAGCCGCGCCTTTTCCGCGTTCCCGAACACCAAGGCATCATCAACCGCATGGGTTTCAACAACCACGGCATCGATGCGATGATCCGCAACATTGAAAACAGCCGCTTTAAAGGCATTTTGGGCATCAACATCGGCAAAAATGCCGTTACGCCGATTGAAAACGCGGCCGACGATTATCTGATTTGCTTGAGAAAAGCCTACGCCCACGCAAGCTACATCACGGTCAATATTTCCTCCCCCAATACGAAAAACCTGCGCGCCTTGCAAGGCGGCGACGAATTGAGCGCATTGTTGGAAGCCTTGAAAAACAAACAGGCGCAACTGGCGGCCGCGCATGGCAAATATGTACCGCTGGCGGTCAAAATCGCGCCGGATTTGGACGAAGCGCAAATCGACGACATCGCCCATGTGGTCAAATCTGTGGAAATGGACGGCATCATCGCCACCAACACGACCATCGACAAATCAAGCTTGGGCAGCCATCCGCTCGCAAGCGAACAAGGCGGCTTGAGCGGCTTGCCCGTACGCGAGAAAAGCAATCAGGTGTTGAAACTTTTGGCGGAACGCATTGACGGCAAGCTGCCGATTATCGGCGTCGGCGGCATCATGAACGGCGCGGACGCGGCAGAAAAAATCCGCTTGGGCGCCAGTGCGGTTCAAGTGTACAGCGGTTTGATTTATCGCGGCCCTGAGTTGATTAAAGAGTGTTTGGCTGCGTTGAAATAAGGCTTTTCCAAAAATAAGGCCGTCTGAAAGATTTCAGACGGCCTTTTGCTATGCTCTCATTCTTCAAACAGATTGCCTTGTGCCAATAAGGTTTTGACCGGTGCGAAATCGCGACGGTGTTCCGGCAAGACACCGTATTGTTTCAACGCAGCCAAATGTTGCGCCGTGCCGTAGCCTTTGTGGCGGTCAAACCCGTATTGCGGATAGCGTTTCGCCAATTCATACATTTCCGCATCACGCGCGGTTTTGGCCAAAACCGAAGCGGCGGAAATCTCGATGATTTTGCTGTCGCCTTTGACCACGGCTTCGGCAGGGACATTCAAGTCTTTCGGCACGCGGTTGCCGTCTATCCACACTTTGTCGGGTACGACCGACAGCCCCTCGACTGCGCGCTTCATCGCGGCCATGGTTGCGTGCAGGATGTTCAGTTGCAGGATTTCGTCGGGGTCGGCAAAGGCAATGCTCCATGCAACCGCCTGTTCCTTAATCATCTGCGCCAACATATCGCGCTTTTTTTCGCTCAGTTTTTTTGAGTCGGTCAAACCCGGCAGGTCAAAATGTGCCGGCAAAATCACTGCCGCCGCAAATACGCTGCCGACCAAAGGGCCACGTCCCGCTTCGTCCACGCCTGCGCTTAAAACCGTCACCATTTCTTCACTGCCTGTCTGATTTAAAGCCGCCATTATATCCGCTTGCAGCAGATAAAATCCGCAATAGGACAAGCCGTTTGGGAGCAGTTCAAATTTCATCTGCTTTACCAATCAGTTATAATTTACATCCCCACATACCCAATACGTCTTACAACATGCCTGCCCAATCCGAACGCCTCCATTTTTCTGAACGCTGGCTCAACGCCTACGAACGCTACCGCTATCGCCGCCATATCCACGCCTTCCGCCTCGGCTTGGCGATCGTGTTTTCCACCCTGTTGGCCAAAGTCTTCCACCTGCAACACGGCGAGTGGATCGGCATGACCGTCTTTGTCGTCCTCGGTATGCTGCAATTCCAAGGCGCTATTTACTCCAAAGCAGTCGAACGCATGCTCGGCACGGCCATCGGTTTGGGCGTCGGTTTGGCCGTTTTATGGTTGAACCAGCATTATTTGCAAGACGGCGTTTTCTTCTATCTGATTATCGGTGCCGCCAGCGCAGTGGCCGGTTGGTCTGCGGTCGGCAAAAACGGTTATGTCGCCATGCTTGCCGGTTTGACCATGTGCATGCTCATCGGCGACAGCAGCCACCACTGGCTCGACAGCGGCCTGATGCGCGCCATGAACGTTTTGATTGGTGCCGCCATCGCCATTGCCGCCGCCAAACTCCTGCCCCTGCGCTCCACCCTGATGTGGCGCTTCATGCTTGCCGACAACCTCACCGACTGCGCCAAAATGATTGCCGAAATCAGCAACGGCAAGCGCATGACGCGCGAGCGTTTGGAGCAGAACATGATTAAAATGCGCAAAATCAACGCCCGCATGGTTAAAAGCCGCAGCCATCTGGCCGCCACATCCGGCGAAAGCCACATCAGCAACAATATGATGGAAGCCATGCAGCATGCCCACCGCAAAATCGTCACCACCACCGAGCTGCTCCTGACCACCGCCGCCAAACTGCGCGCGCCCACACTCAACGAAAGCGAAATCCGCCTGCTCGACCGCCATTTCAACCAACTCCAACGCGAACTGCGCCTGACCGTCCGCCTCATCAAAGGCCACTACGCCCGCCGCATCCGCATCGATACTTCGCTCAATACCGAACTAAGCAAACCGGCCGCCCGCCTGCATTACGACTGGCAAGGCTTCCTTTGGCTCAGCACCAATATGCGTAACGAAATCGCCGCATTGGTGATTCTGTTGCAACGTTCGCGCAATAAATGGTTGGACAAAAAAGAATTGCAACGCCTGAAAGAATACCTGCGCAACGATACCGATCCGGAGCAACAATAGGCCGTCTGAAAACACAAACTCAAAATAAAAGCGAATTAGCCGCCGATAACATCGGCCAATAAAAAGGCCGTCTGAAACACAATGGTTCAGACGGCCTTTCAATCAATCCAAGCAACAATAAATACCGCATAAAGCAAAATCCCCTGCGATTGCAGGGGATTTTTATATTTGGTTGCGGGAGCAGGATTCGAACCTACGACCTTCGGGTTATGAGCCCGACGAGCTACCATGCTGCTCCATCCCGCGTCAGAAGTTGTGACTATACGGAAAGACGGAATCGCTGTCAAGCGTTTTTGACAGAAAATGCGAAAACGCCGCTTTACAAAAAACCGTCCGCATGGTTTAATTTTTCGTTAATAAAGAAACAGGGGTGCTGCTTTCAAACCGAGCGGCTGAGAAATACCCTTTACACCCGAACAGGATAATACCTGCGTGGGGAGTTTCGGCAAATGTGATTTTAAACGGTTGATTGAAGATATCCACAAGGCCGTCTGAAAAAAAGCAATGCTCCTGTTTCCATTTCATAACTGAGAAACAGGAGCATTTTTTTATGACTACCGCTAAAAAAACCGGCGATGAGGCGCGCCGTCTTTCCGACTTGAGCGAAGACATCGGCATCCGCTTCCAATATCCCAATTCCGACCGCGTCTATATCCCAGGCAGCCGCGCCGACATCCGCGTGCCTTTGCGCGAAATCCGTCAGGACGACACCTACACGGCGCAAGGTACGGAAGCCAATCCGCCAATTCCAGTGTACGACACCAGCGGCGCATACGGCGATCCGGCGGCGCACATCGACCTGAAACAAGGTTTGCCGCACATCCGCACCGCATGGCTGGACGAACGCGGCGATACCGAAATCCTGCCCAAGCTCTCCAGCGAATACGGCATCGAACGCGCGCATGACCCGCAAACCGCCCATCTGCGTTTCAACCAAATCACCCGCCCGCGCCGCGCGAAAAGCGGCAGCAACGTAACCCAGCTCCATTACGCCCGCCAAGGCATCATCACG
The DNA here is from genome assembly GCF_051958615.1 of Neisseria sp. P0009.S008. Lineage (NCBI taxonomy): Bacteria > Pseudomonadati > Pseudomonadota > Betaproteobacteria > Neisseriales > Neisseriaceae > Neisseria > Neisseria sp. P0009.S008. The sequence continues at coordinate 15,871 of NZ_JBQCVG010000016.1, read as the reverse complement.
CCCGAAATGGAGTTCGTCGCCATACGCGAACGCATGAAGCTGGACGAGCTTTTCAGACGGCCAGAATACGCCAAGCTCTTGAAACAGCACGCAGGGCAAAGTTTCGGCGCGAACATCCCGACCCATCCCGACCAAATCACGCCCGAATTCGTGCGCCGAGAAATCGCCGCCGGACGCGCGATTATCCCTGCCAATATCAACCACCCCGAACTCGAACCGATGATTATCGGCCGCAACTTCCGCGTCAAAATCAACGGCAATTTGGGCAATTCCGCCGTCACCTCCAGCCTGACCGAAGAAGTCGAAAAAATGGTGTGGTCACTACGTTGGGGCGCGGACACGATTATGGATTTGTCTACCGGCGCGCACATCCACGAAACGCGCGAATGGATTATCCGCAACGCGCCCGTCCCCATCGGCACCGTGCCTATTTACCAAGCTTTGGAAAAAACCGGCGGCATCGCCGAAGACCTGACTTGGGATTTGGTGCGCGACACCTTAATCGAGCAGGCAGAACAAGGCGTGGACTATTTCACCATACACGCAGGCGTATTGCTGCGCTATGTGCCGATGACCGCCAACCGCCTCACCGGCATCGTATCGCGCGGCGGCTCCATCATGGCGAAATGGTGCCTCGCCCATCACAAAGAAAACTTCCTCTACACGCATTTCGACGAAATCTGCGAAATCATGAAAGCCTATGATGTATCGTTCAGCCTCGGCGACGGCCTGCGTCCCGGCTGCATTGCCGATGCCAACGACGAATCCCAATTCGCCGAATTGCACACCTTGGGCGAATTGACTGCCAAAGCATGGAAACACGACGTACAAGTGATGATCGAAGGCCCGGGCCATGTGCCGCTGCAACGCGTCAAAGAAAACATGACCGAAGAGCTGCAACACTGCTTTGAAGCGCCTTTCTACACACTCGGCCCGCTCGTTACCGACATCGCCCCCGGCTACGACCACATCACTTCGGGCATAGGCGCGACCAATATCGGCTGGTACGGCACAGCCATGCTCTGCTACGTTACCCCGAAAGAGCATCTCGGCCTGCCCGACAAAGAAGACGTGCGCACCGGCATCATCACCTACAAACTCGCCGCTCACGCCGCCGACCTCGCCAAAGGCTGGCCGGGCGCACAGTTGCGCGACAACGCCTTGAGCAAAGCGCGTTTCGAATTCCGCTGGCGCGACCAATTCCGCCTCAGCCTCGACCCCGAACGCGCCGAAAGTTTCCACGACGAAACCCTGCCCGCCGAAGGCGCGAAAATCGCCCACTTCTGCTCAATGTGCGGCCCCAAATTCTGCTCGATGAAAATCACGCAGGAAGTGCGCGACTACGCCGACAAACAAAAAGCCCAACGGCAGGGCATGGAAGAAAAAGCAATTGAGTTCGTCAAAAAAGGAGCGAAGCTTTACAGTTAAAACGTAAAGCAAGAAAAGGCCGTCTGAAAATGTTTCAGACGGCCTTTTTAGCGAATAGTCTTTAAGCGAAGCAATACGCCCTACTGCTTATTTTTCTACCCTGCGGAAATGGTGCGGACGGAAGCCGAGCGCGGCGAGGGAAACGAAGTAAAGGCCGCCACCCAAGGCAATCAGGACGCAGAGTTGGCCTGTTTTTTTAAAGCCGCCGACGTGTACCCATTCAAACGGCAGATAATATTGCGCCAGCCACAAACCGCCGCCCATGACGACCAAAGAGATGGCCATTTTGACCAAAAATGCAGCCCAACCTTTACCTGGGCGGTAGATGCCGTGTTTGCGCAAAAGGAAAAACAGCAAACCTGCATTCAAACACGCGCCCAAACCGATAGCGAGGGACAGACCGACGTGTTTGAGCGGCGAAATGAAGGCAAGGTTCATCAACTGCGTGCAAATCAGCGTGAAAATAGCGACTTTAACGGGGGTTTTGATGTTTTGGCGGGCGTAGAAACCGGGCGCCAACACTTTAATCATAATCAGACCGATCAAGCCGAAGGAATAGGCAATCAGCGCATATTGGGTCATTTGCGCATCGTGCAGCGTAAATTCACGGTACATGAACAAGGTCGTAACCAGAGGGAAAGACAACACGGCAAGGCCGACGGCGGCAGGCAGGGTCAGCAGCATACACAGGCGCAAACCCCAGTCGAGCAGGCCGGAAAACTGCTCGGTATCCTGACTGGCGGCGTGTTTGGACAAGGTAGGCAGCAAAATCGTACCGAGTGCCACGCCCAAAACGCCGGTCGGCAATTCCATCAGTCGGTCGGCGTAATACATCCACGACACGCTGCCGGACTGCAAAAACGAGGCGAAGATGGTATTGATGACCAAGGAAATCTGCGCCACGCTCACGCCCAAAATAGCCGGCCCCATCTGTTTCATTACGCGGTTGACCGCTGCGTCTTTAAAGCTGAGTTTGGGCATTTTCAAGAAGCCCAGTTTCGCCAACCAAGGCAGTTGGAACACCAGCTGCAACACGCCGCCGACAAATACCGCCCACGCCAATGCCATAACAGGCGGATCAAAATACGGTATGAAAAACAGGGAAAAGACGATAAAGGAGATGTTCAAAAATGTCGGCGTAAAAGCGGGGATACCGAATTTATGATAGGAATTGAGTATCGAACCGACAAAAGAGGATAGTGAAATCAATAAAATATAAGGAAACGTTACCCGCAGCAGGTCGATGGAGAGCTGAAACTTATCGGCGTCTTTGGCAAAACCGGGCGCGGAAACATAAATCACCCACGGCGCAGCGAGGATGCCCAGCGCAGTAACGATGACCAGCACAAACGACAGCATGCCGGCCACATGACGCACAAATTCCTGCGTGGCTTCGGGCGAGCGGGTTTCTTTGTATTCCGCCAAAATCGGCACGAAGGCTTGGGCAAATGCGCCCTCTGCGAACACGCGCCGCAATAGGTTGGGCAGTTTGAACGCGACAAAAAACGCATCCGTCGCCATGCCTGCACCAAACGCACGGGCAATAATCGTATCGCGCACAAAGCCCAAAATGCGCGACACCATCGTCAGGCTGCCAACCTTGGCCAAGGCTCCCAATAAATTCATGTATTTTCCTTAATTGTCTTTCAGGCCGTCTGAAAATCCGGCTTCTTCCAATACTGCCGCCGCCGCCAATGCCGCCGTATCTTTTTTCAACAGCAGATGCAAGGCGTGGAAATCCTGTTCCAACGCGGCCACGGCTTCAGGGCGGTCATACCAGTCTGCCACGGCCTGTGCCAGTTTTTCAGGGACGGCATCATGTTGCAGCAGCTCGGGAACAGCGGCTTTACCCAACAAAATATTAGGCAAACCGACATGCGGCACTTTGATTTTGTTTTTCACATACGCATAAGTCAGCGGCGAAATCTTGTAGCTGATGACCATAGGCCGCTTGCACAAGGCCACTTCCAAAGTCGCCGTACCGCTGGTGACCAATACCACGTCGGCAGCGGTGCAAACCGTATCCGACTGCTTGTCGGTCAACGTGATGGGAAGGGCTGCGAACTCAGGCTGCGCCAAAATTTCGGTAATGCGTTTGCGCGTTGCGGCCGTCGCCACAGGCAGCAAAAACTGCGCCTGCGGATAACGTTTCAGCAGCAATAAGGCCGTCTGAAAAAACACCGCCGCCATGTAATCGATTTCGCTCACGCGGCTGCCGGGCAATATCGCAAACACGGGCACGTCCGCAGGCACGCCCAGCTTCTGCCGCGCCGCCGCCCTATCCGCTTCCACGGGCATGGTTTGCGCCATCGGATGGCCGACAAACTCAGCCTTGCCGCCGGCATCGATATAAAGCTGTGGCTCCATCGGAAACAGGCACAACACGCGGTTGACCTGATGCACGATTTTATTGACCCGTTCGCGCCGCCACGCCCAAACCGACGGGCTGACGTAATGAATGGTATGAATGCCTGCCTGCTTGAGTTTTTCCGCCACGCCGAGATTAAAGTCCGGTGCATCGATACCGATAAACACATCCGGCTTGAGGCGGATTAAATCGTTTACCAGCCCTTTGCGGATTTTCAAAATCTGCGGCAGGCGTTTGATGACCTCAACAAAACCGCGTACCGCCAGCTTTTCCTGATCGTACAAACTCTCGAAACCCTCCGCCTTCATGCGCTCGCCGCCGATGCCGGTAAACCGCGCATTCGGGCAACGCACCTTAATGGCACGGATTAAGTGTGCGCCGAGTAAGTCGCCGGAAGCTTCGCCGACGCTGATGGCGATAAGGGGGGAAGGATTGGAATTCATGTGTTGAGGTTTAAAAGCTAAAAAATTTTGGGCAGACATTTGCCCGCCCGTTTTCAGACGGCATCAGCGGCAAACGGACAGGAAACCTGCCCTACTGCGCGGATTTTTGCAATCCAAAGGCCGTCTGAAAAAGTTTCAGACGGCCTTCAATCCATCCATCAACGGATAATGCCGCGTGTGGATTGTGCAAAAAAGTCTTTAAATACCGCCAATTCGCTTTGGGTCTCGGCACGTTTCAGAATGTCTGCCTTGGCCTCTTCAAACGGAATGCCGCGATGGTAAATGGTTTTATACACATCTTTGACAGAGGCAATTTGTTCGGCCGTGAAACCGTTGCGGCGCATACCTTCGCTGTTAAGGCCGGCCGGTTCGGCACGGTAGCCTGCAGCCATGAAGTACGGCGGTACGTCTTTGTGTACGCCGGCGGCAAACGCGGTCATGGCGTAGTCGCCGATTTGACAGAATTGGAACACCAGCGTGTAGCCGCCCAAGACGACGTAGTCGCCGATGGTAACGTGGCCTGCGAGTGAGGCGTTGTTGGCGAAGATGGTATGGTTGCCGACCACGCAGTCATGGGCAAGGTGGCAGTAGGCCATAATCCAGTTGTCGTCGCCGATACGGGTTTCGCCGATACCGGTGACCGTACCAAGGTTGAACGTTGTAAATTCGCGGATGGTGTTGCCGTTGCCGATAATCAGCTTGGTCGGCTCGTCACGGTATTTTTTGTCCTGCGGAATTTCGCCGAGGCTGGCAAATTGGAAAATGCGGTTGTTTTCACCGATGGTCGTATGGCCGTTGATGACGACGTGCGGGCCGATTTCGGTATTCGCACCGATTTGCACATTGGGGCCGATGATGCTGTATGGGCCGACTTTGACGCTGGAGTCGAGTTCGGCTTTAGGGTCGATGACGGCGGTCGGATGGATAAGGGTCATGCTGTCTCCTTGCTGTCTGATACAGGTATTGCCTGCAAGATGCCGTCTGAACTTTCAGACGGCCTGTCCCATTCTTACACCACGCGTTTGGCGCACATAATCACGGCTTCAACGGCAACTTGGCCATCGACTTTGGCAACGGCGTTGAATTTGCCGATACCGCGTTTGTTGGTCAACAGCTCGACTTCAAAAACCAGTTGGTCGCCGGGGATGACTTGGCGTTTGAAACGGGCGTCGTCGATACCGGCGAAGAAGAAGAATTCGTTTTCTTTACGGCCGCCTTCGCTGAGGATGGCGAGTGTGCCGCACGCTTGCGCCATGGCTTCGATAATCAGCACGCCGGGCATCACGGGCAGGTCGGGAAAATGGCCTTGGAACTGCGGCTCGTTCATGGTGACGTTTTTAATCGCAGTCAGGGTTTTCATCGGTTCGAACGCGGTAATGCGGTCGAGTTGCAAAAACGGATAGCGGTGTGGGATAAGTTTTTGAATGTCTTTGGCTTCGATCGGGAGTTGTACGTCCATGATGTTCGTCTTTCCTTGTTTGTATTGGGTTTAAACGTATTCGGATGCGGGGCGCGGACTGTTTGCGCCGCCTTTAGGCTTCGTCGCTGTCGGCAAGCTGTTTTTCCAGCGTTTTGAGGCGTTTGTTCATTTCGCTCAAACGGTGGATATAAACGGCATTGCGTGCCCAGTCTTTGTAGCCCGACATCGGGAAAATACCGGCCAGATGCTGGCCGCTTTCGGTAATGCTGTGGGTAACGGATGTTCCGCCGCCGATGGTGGTTTTATCGGCGATTTCAATGTGTCCGACCGTGCCGACGCCGCCGCCGATAATACAATAATTGCCGATGGTGACGCTGCCGGAAATACCGGTTTTGGCGGCGATAACGGTGTGCGAACCGATTTTGCAGTTGTGACCGATTTGGACTTGGTTGTCGATTTTGGTGCCGTTGCCGACGGTCGTGTCGCTCATTGCGCCGCGGTCGATATTGGTGTTTGAACCGATTTCCACATCATCGCCCAGCGTGACCGCACCGGTTTGCGGAATTTTAAACCATGAATCACCGGCAAAGGCCAAGCCGAAACCGTCCGCACCGATGACTGCGCCGCTGTGGATTTCAACACGGTTGCCCAAAGTGCAACCGTAATAGATGACAGCGTTGGGATGCAACACGACTTCATCACCCAAGGTGCAATTGTGTTGGACAACGGCATTGGCCAAAATACGGCAGCCTTCGCCCAATACGGCATTCGCGCCGATATAGGCATTCGCGCCGATTTCGCAGCTTGCCGGCACTTTGGCGCCTGCCTCGACAACAGCGGTCGGATGTACGCCGCCCTGTGCTTTGACAATCGGCGAGAACAATCGTGCCACTTTGGCAAAATAAAGATAAGGGTCGGCAGCCACAATCAGGTTGCGGCCTGTAAATTCGTCTGCGGCTTTCGGCGACACAATCACTGCGCCTGCTTGGCTGTCGTGTACTTCGGCTTTGTATTTCGGATTGGCCAAAAAGCTGATGTGTTCCGCCTGCGCCTGATCCAACGGACGGACGGCGGTAATGGCGATGTCTTCGCCTTTCCATTCGCCGCCGAGTTGGGAAACGATTTGGGACAGGGTGTATGCTTGTGAAGTCATGATAATCTGCCGTCAAGATGTCAGGCCGTCTGAAAGATGCCGGTTTGGGTTTCAGACGGCCTTAGGTTTGTCTGTATGGTTACATTCGCTGCCGAGCAGGGTCAGTGAGCGTTTAGGGCTTTGATAACGCTGTCGGTAATGTCGTAGCGGCCGTTGACGTAAATCACGTCCTGCAAGATGAAATCGTAACCTTCGCGCTTGGCCAAATCGACGATGACGCGGTTGGCATTTTGCTGGAGCGCGGCGAATTCTTCATTGCGGCGTAGGTTGTAGTCTTCAGCCAACTCAGCCTGCTGCTTGCGGAATTTCTGTACCAGATTGCGCCATTTTTGGGTTTCCGCTTCCCTTTGGCTGTCGCTGAGCTTGTCGCCGCTCAGTTTTCGCTCCAAAGCCTCGCCTTCCTGCTGCAGCTTTTGCAAGGCGGTTTGACGGCTTTTGAACTCTTTTTCCAAAGTCATCTGAATGTTTTGTGCCTGCTTGGATTCCTGATAAACGCGCTCGGTATTGATAAAACCGATTTTCTGCACGCCATCCGCCGCCGCTTGCGGCAACAGCACGAAACCCGGCAGGGCTACGGCGAGGACACGGAGGGTGTCGGCTATTTTACTCATGATAAAAATCCTTGCTTGAAAACAAACGGGCGGTTTGCAATAAGCTTACCGCCAATCTGCCATGAAGCCGTCTGAAACGGACAAACCGGGTTTCAGACGGCCTAAACATCATCAGAATGTCGTACCGAGTTGGAATTGGAAGCGTTGGATTTCGTCGCCTTCTTTTTTCTTAATCGGGTAAGCATAACTGAACTTCATCGGACCCAGCGGAGAGAGCCAGGTCACGGCAGCACCGGCAGAGTAACGCAATTCGTTTTTGAATGTCGATTTGTGCGTTGTGCCTACGCCGTACACGTTTTGGGACACGCCATTGGAATTGCTGCTGCTGCCGTCGTTGTAGGTTTTGCCGTCCCACACGCTGCCCGCATCGGCAAACAGGCTCAGACGGACGGTACGCGAGTCTTTAATGCCCGGCATCGGGAAGAGCAACTCTGCGGAAACGTTGGCTTTTTTGTTACCGCCATAGCTGATTTTCTCGCCGTATTCGTCATAGACTTTCGGGCCCAGCGTACCGCTTTCAAAGCCGCGGACAGAGCCTAAGCCGCCGCCGTAGAAGTTTTCAAAGAACGGCATGGTTTTGGTTTTGCCGTAGCCGTTGCCATAACCTACTTCGCCACCCAGCATCAACGTGAAATCTTTGCTCAACGGGAAGAACCAAGTTTGGTTGTGGGTCAGGGTGTAGTATTGCAGGTCGCTGCCCGGCAAAGCGATTTCGCCGTTTACGCCGGTCAGGTAACCGCGGGTCGGCCACAAGGCATTGTCGGTTTTGTTGCGGCCCCAGCCGATGGTACCTTTGTACAACCAGCCTTTGAAGTTACCCACGCCGCTGCCGTCGCCTTTACCATATTGGTTGATAAAGTCGGCATAGCGTTTAGGCGCGCCTTTGTAGGTGTTCACGGTCAGACGCTCTGCGGCCAAACCGAAGTTCACACGGTCATATTCGGTAACCGGAATACCGATACGCAAACCGCCGCCGAAAGTCGTGGTTTTATACTGTTTCGTGCTGGAAGAAGCTTTACGCGGGTCGTAAGACTTGCCGTAAAGGTCGTAGCCCAAGCTTACGCCGTCCGGTGTGAAGTATGGGTCGGTAAACGACAACGAGCCGTTTACTGTGGTTTTACTGCGGGAAGCGCGCAGGGCAACGGATTTACCCGTACCGAACAGGTTGTCTTGAGCCACACCGGCAGACATCACCAAACCGGTATCCTGAACCCAACCTGCGCTCAAGTCGAGCGAGCCGGTTGAACGTTCGGTCAGGCTCATGTCCAGGTCAACTTGGTCAGGCGTATTGGCCACAGGAACCGCATCAAATTGAACGTTGTCGAAGTAGCCCAACAACTCAACGCGCTCTTTAGAACGTTGCAGTTTGGCAGAGTCGTAAGGCGCCGATTCCATTTGACGCAACTCGCGGCGGATGACCTCGTCACGGGTTTTGTTGTTGCCGGTAATGTTGATTTCGTTCACATAGATTTTGCGGCCCGGTTGAACGGTCAACACAAAATCAACAGTATGTGTTTCGGCATTTGGAATCGGTTGGACGTTGATTTCGCTGAATGCGTAACCTGCCTGACCCATGCGGTTTTGGATGGCTTCGAGCGAATTGGACATTTGCGCGCGCTCATACCATTTGCCCGGCTTCATGGTCAGCAGTTTTTCCAAATCTTCTTTCGGCACTTCCAGCGTATCGCCTTCGATGCGTACATTGCCCCAGCGGAAACGGTCGCCTTCGCTGACGGTTACTTTAATGGCCTGCTTGGTTTTGTCTTCGTTGGTTTGGATATCGGTATCCAAAATGCGGAAGTTGAAGTAGCCGTTGTTTTGATAGAAATTGGTGATTTTTTCCATGTCCTGAGCAAATTTTTGCTCATTGAACTGGTTGCTCTTCGTGATCCAAGTCCACATGCCGCCTTCACTCAGGGACATTTGTTTCATCAGACGGCGGTCGGAATAAACTTCGTTGCCCTCAAATGAAATATCGGTAATCTTGGTAGATTTGCCCTCTTCGATGGCAATATCGATAGACACGCGGTTGCGGGCAAGTTTGGTTACGGTCGGAGTGATTTGGACAGACTGTTTGCCACGGCTCAAATACTCTTCTTTCAAACCGGCAACGGCTTGGTTCAGCGTTGCTTGGTTGAAGTATTGGGATTGTGCCAAACCAAATGCTTCAAGGTTTTTCTTGATGGCATCGTTTTGCAGCATTTTCGCGCCGGTAATATTGAGCGAGCTGATGGTCGGACGCTCAATCACGGTCAACAGGACTTGATTGTCCATGGTTTCGACGCGTACGTCGTCAAAGAAACCGGTTGCGTAGAGTTTTTTGATGATTTCTTCACTGCGCGCATCATTGAAATTATCACCGACTTTAACGGGCAGGTAGTTGAAGACGGTACTTGGCTCGGTGCGTTGCAGGCCTTCGACGCGGATGTCCTGAATGGTAAAGTCAGCCAATGCCATTGGCGACAGGCTCAATACCATTAAAGCGGAAGCAATCTGGTTCAGTTTCATAAATTATCCAAACAAACGGTTGATGTCATTAAAGAAAGCCACAGCCATCATCAAAAGCATGGCTGCCAGTCCGAAGCGCAGGCCGACTGCCTGTATGCGCTCGCTCAAAGGCTTTCCGCGTATCCATTCGGCGGTATAGAAAACCAGATGTCCGCCGTCTAAAACGGGTACGGGCAAAAGGTTCAACACGCCTAAGCTGATGCTGACCAAGGCCAGAAATTCGAGGTAGCTCTGCAATCCGAGTTTGGCGGATTGTCCGGCGACATCGGCAATGGTCAAGGGGCCGGAAATATGGTTCAAAGAGGCATTGCCTGTAACCAGTTTTCCGAAAAATTTGAGGGTTGTCCACGAATAGTTGACGGTTTTGTTCCAACCCAATTCAAAGGCTTGGGCAACGGAAGGCGTATAGCGGTAGCGGATGGTTTTATCCCACTCTTTATCCGCCTGGGCGGCAAGCCCTGCTCTACCCACCAGCACGCCTGCCGACTGCTCGACGCTGTCCGGCCGGATAGCGGTCGCCAGTATTTTACCGTCGCGCTCGTAAGTCAGTTCGATTCGTTTGCCGGGGCTGGCGCGGAAGAGTTCCGTCCATGCCTGCCAGCTTTCGATGGGCTTCCCATCAGCGGTCAACAGTTTGTCGTTTTCCTTCAAACCTGCTTTTTCGGCCGGACTATTGGCCAAGACTTTGCCGATGCGGTTAGTAATTCTAAAAGGCAAAAGGCCGATGTTGCCTTGGCTTTTCGCAACTTTACCTGCTTCAGGCGTGCCGGCGGCATCAATTATGCGGATGGCTTGGGTATTGGAGGCCGTCTGAACAGCAACTTTTACAGGGCCGGCTTCAAGGTTCAACACCATCTCGGTTTGCGCATCGCTCCAGTCTTTAACGGCGATTCCGTTGACCGATACAATTTTATCGTCTGCCTGAAAACCTGCTTTGGCGGCAATACTGGCAGGCTCGACCATGCCGACATAGGGGCGCAACTCGGTTACACCGAAGGAAAAGCTCAAACCGTAAAGCAAAACGGCCAAAATCAAATTGGTCAAAGGGCCGGCGGCGACAATGGCGATGCGCTTGGCCGGATGCTGCTTGTCAAAGGCATACGGCAAATCTGCTTCCGCCACCCCGCCTTCGCGCGTATCGACCATTTTAACGTAACCGCCCAACGGAATCGGGGCAAGACACCACTCGGTATCGCCGCGTTTTCGGGTGAAAAAGGGCTTACCGAAGCCAACAGAAAAGCGCACGACTTTAACGCCGCACCAGCGGGCAACAATATAGTGTCCGAACTCATGCAGGCTGACTAAAATCAGAATGGCGACGATAAAGGCTAAAAAGGTTTGCAAAAAAATCCCCTGAGTGGAATGTGATAATCAACGGATAAGACCGTCCGAAAACCGATTATAAAGGCAGTTGTTCCATTTTGTCTGCCTAAATGCCAAACGGTTGACGTTTCAGACGGCCTGTCATTGAAGCTTTATTGTTTGTCGATAAAGGCTTCTGCCTGTCTGCGTGTTTGCGCGTCTTGCGCCAGCAGGCCTTCGATATCGTGACGGCCGTCTGAAAAATCTCGTGCAAGGCAGTGGGCAACGACTTTGGCAATATCGGTAAACTTGATGCGTTTATCTAAAAAAGCGGCCACGGCAACTTCGTTGGCAGCGTTCAACACGCAAGGCGCGGCACCGCCTGCATTCATGGCCTGATAGGCAAGTTTCAGACATGGGAAACGTTCAAAGTCAGGCTTTTGGAAGGTTAATGCAGACAATGCGCCGAAATCCAGCTCGCCCACGCCGGAATCGATACGTTCGGGCAGGCCCAAGCAATAAGCAATCGGCGTACGCATATCGGGATTACCCAACTGCGCCAATACCGAACCATCTCGATAACGCACCATGCTGTGTATCACGGATTGCGGATGGATGACGACTTCCAGTTTCTCCGGCGGACAGTTAAACAGCCAATGCGCCTCAATCAACTCCAAGCCCTTATTCATCATTGACGCGGAATCGACGGAAATTTTGCGCCCCATGCTCCAATTCGGATGCTTGACCGCCTGCTCGGGCGTAATGCTGTCAAATGTACTTAAATCGGTGTTAAGGAAGGGGCCGCCCGACGCGGTCAGGATAATCGAATTGATACCGTGCTCATTCAGACGGCCTGTGTAATCCCTTGGCAATACTTGGAAGATGGCATTGTGTTCGCTGTCAATCGGCAAGACGGTGGCGCCGTTTTGACGGGCGGTTTCCATGAACAATGCGCCGGAAACCACCAACGTTTCTTTGTTTGCCAGATAAATTGTTTTGCCCTTTTGAGCGGCGGCCAAAGCCGACGGCAAGCCGGCCGCGCCGACAATGGCACACATCACGCCGCTGACTTCATCGGCAGAGGCGACATCAATCAGGGCTTGAGAACCATATAAAACCTGCGTGCTGATGCCTTCTTGTTTAAGTTTCTTTTCCAGCTCGGCGGCATGGCCGGCATCGCCGACAACGGCATATTCCGGACGGAACTGTTTGCATTGCGCCGCCAGCTTGTCCACCTGCCTATGCCCTGCCAACGCGAACACGCGGAATTTTTCGGGATGGCGGGAGACAACGTCTAAGGTGCTTTCGCCTATGCTGCCGGTACTGCCTAATATGGTCAGAACTTGTTGTGTCATGGTGTGTTCTTTATGTGCTGTGCAAACGGTATTTAGTGTATTTGAAATAGATTTCTTTGCCGTTTCCAATTTTCAGACGGCCTTTTGCCTCCCAGCTGAAAAGGCCGTCTGAAAGAATTACTCAATGCCATATTCGATGGTAACAACCAGTCGGACTTGTTTGCCGACGGTACTTTTATCGTAAGAACCGCCGTACTCGTCGTCCTCGCTGCTGCCGGTGTCGGCATAGATGTTGAACGAACCTTGCGAAGCAGAACGCATGGCGCCCACTTTGCCGCCGCCGGTTTTGGCAAATTCAGCCGCGCGTTTCTGCGCATCCTCAGTCGCCTGCGTGATCAAATCGCGTTTGATGGTTTCCAAATTGCCCAGCAAATATTGTGGATTGTCGAAGCGGATAAATTCGTTTTGCGCACGGAAGTTCAAAATGGCGCGCTGGGCGGCTTGAATTTTGTCCAGTTTTTTGGTGTTGACCACAATATTGAGGTCGCCATCGTATCCGTTGGGCGTGCGAGTTACGTTGCCCAGTTCGTCGCGGGTTTCATTGAAAACGCGCGACACTTCGGGCAGGCCCACTTTCATTTCAGCCGCCGCAAAGCCTTGCTCGCCCAAAAATTTAGACAGCTTCTTGCGTCTTGCCGTCAGCAAATCCAAAACTTCCTGGTAGCTCTCGCCGTGTGCGTTCACGCCCGTATTCCACGTCGCGCTGTCGGATTGGAAGTTTTTCTCCGCCAAACCTTTTACGGTAATTGTCCCCGGTTGGCGCAGATTCTTAAACTGCACGCCCAAAATAAACGCCGCAGCCATCAATCCCAGTGCCAACAATACGCCCAAGATCGATAAAGATGAAATCTGTTTTTGTTCGGACATAATCAACTCCCCCAACAATGTAAGACAGGCGGTTTAAAACAAATATACAAAGGCGGCATAAATGCTGATAACGGCAATCAGGCTGTCCACACGGTCGAACACTCCGCCGTGCCCCGGCAACAGATTGCTGCTGTCTTTGATACCTGCCGCACGTTTGAGCCAGCTTTCCAGCAAATCGCCGCACACGCTGACAACGGTCAGAATCAAGCCGATAAAAATAGTTTTTAACCAACCGGCTTCAAAAGCCAGCCAACCGGCTTTCCATACGATGGTCATGTACACGGCAACGCATAATGCACCGCCGATCGCACCTTCCCAGCTTTTACCCGGGCTGATGGTCGGCGCAATTTTGCGCTTGCCAAACGATTTGCCGCAGAAATACGCGCCAATATCGGCCACCCACACCAAACCCATAATCGCCAATAAAGACAGCGCGTCTTCAGACTGAGGGCGCAGGTAAACCAGTGCGAACCAAAACGGCATCACCAACAACCAACCGACCGTGTAAGCCTGCCAGCCGCCGTTTAACTTCCATTTCGCTTTCAGCCACCAAGGCATGACAATCAGCCAAAACGCCAATACGACATACCAAACCAAATCAGGCAACTGCCAACCGCCGGCATAGGCAATCACACCAAATACCAGCGTTGAAGCCAAATAATGATTGATTTTCAGCTTATCCAAGCCGCTCATGCGGGCATATTCCCACAAAGTCAGCATGGCAATCAGGCCGCAAAACGCCGCCCACAGCCACATAGGCGCATAAAACAGCATACCCAGCATCAGCGGCAAAAGCCACAGCGCCGTCAAAATCCGTTGTTTCAACATAGTTCTCAACCCCGTTGCTGCTCAACCGGCAGCTGCTCGGAAGTCCGCCCGAAGCGGCGTTCCCGTTTTTGGAACGAAGCAATCGCCTCGTTTAGCGATTTCTCATTAAAATCAGGCCACAGCGTATCCGTAAAATACAATTCCGCGTACGCCATCTGCCACAGAAGGAAATTGCTGATGCGCGTCTCGCCGCCGGTTCGGATAAACAAATCCGGCTCGGGTGCATCGCCCAACATCAAATAGCGCGACAACGCCTCTTCCGTAATCTCAGTTGCACCCTCGGCAATCAACTGATTTGCCGCCTGCAAAATATCCCAGCGGCCGCCATAATCGGCGGCAATGCTCAAAGTCAAACCGGTATTATTTGCCGTCAATGCCTCTGCCGCCTCAATCCCCTTCAGGATTTCAGCGTTAAACCGCTCACGGCTGCCGATGACCCTCAAGCGCATATTGTTATCGTGCAAACGGCGCACCTGCTTTTGCAAAGCCTGCAAAAACAGCCCCATCAGAAAAGAAACCTCTTCCTCGGGGCGTCGCCAGTTTTCAGTCGAAAAAGCAAACACGGTCAAATACTGCACACCCAGTTCAGCACAATGCTTCACCATGTTCTCCAGCGCATCCAAGCCGCGCTTATGCCCCATCACACGGGGAAGAAAACGCTTCTTTGCCCAACGTCCGTTGCCGTCCATAATCACAGCAATATGTCGGGGGATGGCAGAGTGTTCCAAAATCGTCTGCGTACTGCTTTTCATGTCTGCCTTTCAGAGAGCAAACCGTCCAAAGACCGTCTGAACGGTTTGCACACAGAATTAAATCGCCATCAAATCTTCTTCTTTGGCAGCCAAGAGCTTGTCTGCCTCAGCAATATATTTGTCGGTCAACTTCTGAACCGCTTCCTCGCCACGGCGGGCTTCATCTTCAGAAATCTCTTTGTCTTTCAACAATTTTTTGATGTGGTCGTTTGCATCACGGCGCACATTGCGGATAGACACACGGCCCTCTTCCGCCTCACCGCGTACCACTTTGATCAAATCTTTACGGCGTTCTTCAGTCAGCATAGGCATTGGAACACGGATCAAATCGCCGACAGAAGCAGGGTTCAGGCCCAAGTTGGAATCACGGATCGCTTTCTCGACTTTTGCAGCCATATTGCTCTCGAACGGTTTCACACCGATCGTACGCGCATCCAAAAGCGTCACGTTCGCCACTTGGCTCACAGGCACCATGCTGCCCCAGTATTCCACTTCCACTTGATCAAGCAGGCCGGTATGCGCACGGCCGGTACGCACTTTAGCCAAATTGTCTTTCAATACTTCCAGAGAACGCTGCATTTTGCCTTCAGCTGTCTTTTGAATATCATTAATCATCTTATACTTTCAATTTCATAGGAATAAAACAGGATTAACCGAGAATAGTACCGTTAAACCGCCCCCACGACAAGGCTTTGCGCCCCAACAGCCTTGTTTTCTAACCGATATTTAACATCAAACAAAATAAAGGCCGTCTGAAAATTGAACTGCACCCCAAAAGTTGGACATCCCCCCTCCAACTCACAAGGTGCAGTTTTTTTATGAGCAAATATACATTA
>NZ_JBQCVG010000015.1:0-29429 GCF_051958615.1 Neisseria sp. P0009.S008 | reverse complement strand
CCGCACCGCAGTTTGAACGGCGATACGCCGTTTGAGGTCTTGCAGGCTTCATTCTCAACCTGTGGTGTAAACAACGCGGTTATTTTCTACAAAAAGCAGCCTGCACTTTGTTGGTTACGGTAAAATCAAATTTATTGACTGGCTGCACCCCGAAAGCCTCTCCCCATGACCACCTACACCTACGAACACAAATACCGCCTTGCCTCCCAATTTGCCCGCCGCTTCCAAAACGAAAAGCGCGAGCGTGCCGAAAAAGACACTTTCTGGAACGAATTTTTCGCCATTTTCGGGCTGGACCGCTTCCGCACCGCCACCACCGAATACGCCGTCAAACACCGCAACGGGCACACCAAATTTGCCGACGTATTCTGGGCCGGCAGGCTGCTTTGCGAGCACAAGTCCGCCGGCAAAGACCTCGACGCCGCGTTCGAACAGGCAATGGGCTATGTGGAAGAAATCCGCCGGCATAATCCCGACGACGTGCCCCGCCACATCATCGTGTCCGATTTCGCCACCATGAAACTCTACGATTTGAAAGACGGCACCGACGTTTTCTTCCCGCTTTCCGACCTGCCCGAACACATCAAACTGCGCCATTTCGACTTCATGGACGGCATCACCCACGAACTGCGCCAAGCCCAAGAACAGGCCAACATCGAAGCCGCCGCCGCAGTGGGCAGCCTTTATCAGGCCTTCCGTGCCGACGGCAGCTACGACGAACACAGCCTGAAACAATTCCTCATCCGCCTGCTGTTCTGCTTTTTTGCCGACGACACCCTGATTTTCGAGCCCAACCAATTTGAAGGCTACCTGAAAAAATACACCCGCGAAGACGGCGAAGACATCGGCGGCACGCTCAACCGCCTGTTTGCCGTGCTCAATACCCCGCCCGAACGCCGCGCGCAAAACATGAACACCGAACTGCGCGCCTTCCCCTATGTGAACGGCAAACTGTTTGAAGAACAGCTCGGCGAATTTTATTTCAACGCCGAACTGCGCGAACTGCTGCTGCAATGCTCCGCGCGCGACTGGGCGAAAATCAGCCCCGAAATATTCGGCAACCTGTTCCAAAGCGTGATGGACAACGTGGAACGCCGCGAACTCGGCGCGCACTACACCGAAGAAGGCAACATCCTCAAAGTCATCGACGGCCTGTTTATGGACAACCTGCGCGAACGCTTTCAGACGGCCTGCAAAGTATCGGGCAAAGCCAAACGCACCGCCGCCATCCACGAGTTGCACCAAGAAATCGGCCGCCTGCAATTCCTCGACCCCGCCTGCGGCTGCGGCAACTTCCTCGTCGTCGCCTACCGCGAACTGCGCAAACTGGAAGACGACATCATCGGCGAACTGTTTGCCGAAGGCCAGCTGCTCGACATCTCCACCATGCTGCAAACCCACATCGGCCAGTTTCACGGCATCGAAATCGACGAATACCCCGCCCAAATTGCCAAAGTCGCCATGTGGCTCACCGACCACCAATGCAACCTGCGCACCGCCGAACGCTTCGGCCAAACCCGCCCCTCCATCCCGCTCACCGACAGCGCGGAAATCATCAACGCCAACAGCCTGCACACCGAATGGCCGCAGGCCGACTATATTTTCGGCAACCCGCCGTTTGTCGGCAAGCAATACCAAACCCCCGCTCAAAAAGCCGACATACAGATGATTTGCGGCATCATCAAAGGATTCGGCATCTTGGATTACGTGGCCAACTGGTACGTCAAAGCCGCCCGCATCATCGCCCAGAACCACAACGTGCAGGCTGCTTTTGTGTCCACCAACTCCATCACACAAGGCGAACAGGCAAGCGTTTTATGGCAATATCTGTTTAAGCAGGATATAGAAATCCACTTCGCCCACCGCACCTTCCAATGGACCAGCCAGGCCAGCGGCAAAGCCGCCGTGCACTGCGTCATCGTCGGATTCAGACGGCCTGAAAAACACAGCGGCGAAAAATACCTGTTCGAGTATCCCGACATTAAAGAGCTACCTGAAAAACACACGGCCTCCAATATCAACCAATATTTGACCGACGCACCCAGCATTATTATCAACAAACAACGCAAGCAAATCTGCAACGAACTGCCGATGGCATTCGGCTCCATGCCCAACGACGGCGGTAACCTGCTTTTGAGTACCGCCGAAAAACAAGCACTGATTACCGCCGAACCGCTTGCCGCGCAATATATCCGCCCGTTTTTCGGCTCGGAAGAATTTCTCAACGATAAAGAACGCTGGTGTTTATGGTTTCACGGCATCAGCGAAAC
Organism: Neisseria sp. P0009.S008; assembly: GCF_051958615.1. Classification (NCBI taxonomy): domain Bacteria; kingdom Pseudomonadati; phylum Pseudomonadota; class Betaproteobacteria; order Neisseriales; family Neisseriaceae; genus Neisseria; species Neisseria sp. P0009.S008. The sequence continues at coordinate 27,159 of NZ_JBQCVG010000015.1, read as the reverse complement.
GCGGCTGCACCACGATTTGAAACAAATGCCGCAAACGGCACAACGCATAGAATCCGTCAGGCAAAAACGCTCGGAAAGCGACCGGGCAACCACCAAAGAACTGGCCGCCACGCCCCATCTGTTTGGAGAAATCAGGCAGCCTGCAAGCGGTAACTACCTGATTATCCCACGTGTTTCATCAGAATCCCGCGCCTTTATCCCCATCGGTTATGTGGATTGCAACACCATTAACAGCGATGCCAACTTTATGCTGCCCAACGCCACACCCTACCATTTCGGCATCTTGTGCAGCACCATGCACAACGCCTTTATGCGCGCCGTGGCCGGCCGTCTGGAAAGCCGATACCGCTATTCCAACACCATCGTGTACAACAACTTTCCCTTCCCTTTCGCCCCGCAAAGCGAAGGCCGCCCCGCCCCCGCCGCCGAACAAAAACACCGCGCCGCCATCGAAGCCGCCGCCCAAACCGTGCTGGATGCCCGCGCGTTTTACCGCCGGGAAGCCGAGCAGGAAGGCCTGCCCCCGCCCAGCCTCGCCGACCTGTACCGCCCCGACGCCCCCTTCACCCGCCTGCACCAAGCCCACCGCGCCTTGGACAAAGCCGTCGATGCGGCATACGGCTACAAAGGCGGCCACGACGACGGCAGCCGCACCGCCTTCCTCTTTGCTCTGTACCAAAAAGCAGCAGCGGAAGCAGACAAACGCTAAGGCCGTCTGAAACCCGAACTCCCAAAAAGCAGCCTGCACTTTTCAACTTCGTTAAATCTAACGCTTTCAGGCAGCCTGCACCCATCCAAAGGACCCTCATGAACATCACCCAAATCCTCTCCCAAGAACTCTCCGCCACCGCCGCGCAAATCACCGCCGCCGTCGAACTTTTGGACGACGGCGCGACCGTGCCGTTTATCGCCCGTTACCGCAAGGAAGCCACGGGCGGGCTGGACGACACGCAACTGCGCCAGCTTGCCGAGCGGCTGCAATACCTGCGCGAGTTGGAAGAGCGCAAAGCCGTTGTTTTAAAAAGCATTGAAGAGCAAGGCAAGCTTTCAGACGACCTCAGGGCACAAATCGAAGCCGCCGACAACAAAACCGCGCTGGAAGACCTGTATCTGCCCTACAAGCCCAAACGCCGCACCAAAGCGCAAATCGCGCGCGAACACGGTTTGCAGCCGCTGGCGGACGTGTTGCTTGCCGAGCAGCCGCAGGACGTGGAAGCCGCCGCGCAAGGCTACCTGAACGAAAACGTCCCCGACGCCAAAGCCGCGCTGGACGGCGCGCGCGCGATTCTGATAGAGCAGTTTGCCGAAGACGCGGAACTCATCGGCACGCTGCGCGACAAGCTGTGGAACGAAGCCGAAATCCATGCGCAAGTCGTTGAAGGCAAGGAAACCGAAGGCGAAAAATTCAGCGATTATTTCGACCACCGCGAACCCGTCCGCGCCATGCCCAGCCACCGCGCGCTAGCGGTTTTGCGCGGCCGCAACGAAGGCGTGTTGAACATCGCGCTCAAATACCAGCCCGACGACACGCCGATTACGCAGCAAAGCGAATACGAGCAAATCATCGCCCGCCGCTTCAAGGTTTCAGACGGCCACAAATGGCTGCGCGACACCGTGCGCCTGACTTGGCGCGCGAAAATCTTTTTGTCGCTGGAACTCGAAGCCTTAGGTCGTCTGAAAGAAGCCGCCGACACCGACGCGATTACCGTGTTCGCCCGCAATCTCAAAGACTTGCTGCTCGCCGCACCCGCCGGACGGCTGACCACGCTGGGTCTCGACCCCGGCTACCGCAACGGCGTGAAATGCGCCGTGGTGGACGACACGGGCAAGCTGCTGGATACGGTCATCGTCTATTTACATCAAGAAAACAATATGTTGGCAACGCTGTCGCGCCTGATTAAACAACACGGCGTGAAGCTCATCGCCATCGGCAACGGCACTGCCAGCCGCGAAACCGACAAAATCGCGGGCGAACTGGTGCGCGGAATGCCGGAAATGGGGCTGCACAAAATCGTCGTGTCCGAAGCCGGCGCATCGATTTATTCCGCGTCCAAACTGGCGGCGCGCGAGTTCCCCGACTTGGACGTTTCCCTGCGCGGCGCGGTGTCCATCGCCCGCAGGCTGCAAGACCCGCTTGCCGAGTTGGTGAAAATCGACCCCAAATCCATCGGTGTGGGCCAGTATCAGCACGACGTGAACCAAAGCCAGCTCGCCAAATCGCTGGACGCGGTGGTCGAAGACTGCGTGAACGCCGTCGGTGTGGACGTAAACACCGCGTCCGCCCCGCTCTTGGCGCGGATTTCCGGTTTGAATCAAACCCTTGCCCAAAACATCGTCGCCTACCGCGATGAAAACGGCGCGTTCGACAGCCGCAAAAAATTGCTGAGAGTACCGCGTTTGGGCGAAAAAACCTTCGAGCAGGCAGCGGGCTTTTTGCGGATTAACGGCGGCAAAGAGCCGCTGGACGCGAGCGCCGTCCACCCCGAAGCCTATCCCGTCGTCGCCAAAATGCTGGCGCAACAAGGCATTACCGCCGCCGAACTCATCGGCAACCGCGAGCGCGTGAAGCAAATCAAAGCGTCCGACTTCACCGACGAACGCTTCGGCCTGCCGACCATTCTGGACATCCTGTCCGAGCTGGAGAAACCCGGCCGCGACCCGCGCGGCGAGTTTCAGACGGCCTCCTTCGCCGAAGGCATCCACGAAATCAGCGACTTGCAAGTCGGCATGATACTCGAAGGCGTGGTTTCCAACGTCGCCAACTTCGGCGCGTTCGTGGACATCGGCGTCCATCAAGACGGCCTAGTGCACATCTCCGCGCTTGCCGATAAATTCGTGCAAGACCCGCGCGAAGTGGTGAAAGCCGGCGACGTGGTGAAAGTGAAAGTGCTGGAAGTTGATGCCGCCAGAAAACGCATCGCGCTGACCATGCGGCTGGATGATGAGGCGGGCGGCGCAGCCAAAGGCAACAGGTCGTCTGAAACCCGACATCAGGAACGCCGCGACCGCAAACCCCAACGCAACGACCGCGCCCCAACCAATTCGGCGATGGCAGATGCGTTTGCGAAGTTGAAGCGGTAAGTTTGACTTTTTGAGACTCAATTAAAGGTCGTCTGAAAAAAGGATTTTCAGACGACCTTTCTTGCCAGTGAAATCACCAAAACAGAAATATCCGGCATTTAGACAATGGCTCCTTCTCTTTCTAACAGAACAGAAAACAAGGCTGCCGTTTCAATAAAAAGGTCGTCTGAAACTTAATTCCCGATAGTAAATAGAATTAAACTTACAGGATTTCCGCACTTCCGTCCAACGTGAAGCGCGGCATTACCTACCACCATTCAAATGGCGCAAACATATTTTGTAGTAGGCACATACAAACAGGCGTATAGTTCCAAATATTACAAATTCATCATCACAACCCAAGGAGTTCAAACCATGAAACCTGTTTTGTTTGCCGCGCTGATTTCCTGTTTCTCCGTTGCTGCGTATGCGGCCTGTACCGACAGCCAGCAGCAGTGCGTGATTTATAAAAACGGCAATGTTGCGACAGAAGGCGGCTGTACGGTCAGCAAGTGTCAAAGTGCCGATGCACAAGTGTTGAAATGGAAGCTGAAAAACGGCAAAGGCGTAACCGTGGAAATCGGAAAAAACGGTAAGGTTTTGGTGAACAAAAAACCGGGTGCGAAAGCGAACAACAGCAATGCGTCAGGCATGGGTTTGACATGCTATGCCGCCGATGCGGACAAACGCGAACAGTTCTGTTCGACCAATTATTGATTGGATTATTACTTTGATTAAAGGCCGTCTGAAAAGTGTTTCAGACGGCCTTGATGTTTATCCTTCCGATATTTTTTCATTGAGAAAGTCGATAAAGCTGCGTACTTTCGCGCTGAGAAAGGCCCTGTCGACATAAGTGGCGTTCAGTTGGTCTGCCCAGATGGTGTAATCGGGCAGGAGTTGGATCAATGTGCCGTCCTTCAATTCCTGCTGAACTGCCCAAAGGGGCTGATAGCCTATGCCTGCGCCTGCTTTAATCAGCTCGCGGATCATCAATGTGTTGTCGCTGCGGATAACCGGGGAGAGATGGAGAATGGCTTTTTCTGCGGTAGCGCGGTGGGTAATTTCCTGGTCTTGTTGACTGGTATAGGAAGGCAGGATGGCTTGGTGCTGCATGACGGCTTCGGGTGTATCGGGTGTGCCGTGTCGAGCAAGATAGTCGGGGGCGGCAAGCAGAACGAACTCGATTTTGGCCAGCGGTTTGACGATCAGCGAAGGGGAGGGGGTTTTGGAAACGCGCAAGGCGAGGTCGAAGCCTTCGGCGATGAGGTCGATATGGCGGTTGTCGAGGACGAGGTCGAGCGTGACTTTGGGATAACGCTGGCGGTATTCTGCCAACCATGCGCTCATATTGCCGCCTGCAAACCACAGGGGCATGGTAACGCGTAACATACCTTGTGGCGTGTCGGCGCCACCTGCCGCTTTTTGGGCGGCGGTGTCCAAGGTATCCAGCGCGTAGCTGCATTGACGGTAGTATTCTTCGCCTGCTTCGGTCAGGTGGAGGTTGCGGCTGTTGCGGTGTAAGAGCTTGGCTTGAATGGTGTTTTCCAGATGACTGACGTGTTTGCTGGCCATGGCGGTGGAGATGTCGAGCTGATCGGCAGCACGGGTAAAACTGCCGCTTTGAACCACTTGGCGGAAAACTTTTAGGCTGAATAGGGTATCCATGATTTCTTATTAGGAAACGTTGTATCAATAATTCGAGTATATATCTCTTACTGGGAATTATCTATACTGCACTTATTGAAATTGCTCCCTACTTCTTCAGGTAATCATTAAAATAAGGATTATTAAGATGTCAGCCCTCAAATCATTCCAACCTGTTGTATTGTCTGTCTTGCGCATTGTTACAGCGTATTTGTTTTTGCTGCATGGTACGGCCAAGTTTTTCAGTTTTCCGATGTCCATGGGCGGCGCGCCTGAAGGCTTGATGCTGGTGGCCGGTATTTTGGAAATTGTCGGCGGTATCTTATTGATATTGGGCTTGTTTACCCGTCCAGCCGCGTTTGTTTTGTCCGGTCAGATGGCAGCCGCCTATTTTATGGCACACGCGTCCTCGGGTAATGTTTTGTTTCCATTGGCCAACCATGGCGAATCTGCCGTTTTGTTCTGCTTTGTGTTCCTGTATCTGGCAGTAGCCGGTGGCGGAGCGTGGGCGTTGGATAACGTTTTTGGTAAAGATAAAGATTAATTTAAGGAAAAGATCATGACTTATTCTGTTTTGCAACAAGCTGCTGAAACCCGTCGTTCTATTTATGCATTGAACAACACCCTGCCTCTGTCCAATGAGGAAGTAACCAAAATCATCGAACACGCCGTTTTGCATACGCCGTCTTCTTTTAATTCGCAATCTGCCCGAGTGGTTGTATTGTTTGGCGAAGAACATGCCAAAGTGTGGCATTTTGTCGAAGAAGCGTTGCGTGCAATTGTTCCTGCCGAGCAGTTTGAAGCCACTGCGCAAAAACTGAACTTGTTTAAAGCAGGTGCGGCGACAGTTTTGTTCTTTGAAGATCAAGATGTTGTCAAAGGTTTGCAAGAGCAGTTCCCATCTTATGCGGCTAACTTTCCGATCTGGGCGGATCAGGCAAATGCCATGGTTCAATATGCTGTTTGGACAACATTGGCGGCTGCCGGTATCGGCGCCAATCTGCAACACTACAATCCGCTGCCTGATGCGGCCATTGCCAAAGAATGGAACCTGCCGGAAAGCTGGTTGTTGCGTGCGCAAATGGTGATTGGCGGTATCGCGGCTCCAGCCGTTGAAAAAGCCTTCCAACCAGTCGAAGGTCGTCTGAAAGTATTCGGCGCATAAATGAAATGATGTTTTCAACCAAGGGCGCGATGTTTGCGCCCTTTTTGAAATAGCAAAATAAAAGGCCGTCTGAAAACACTTTCAGACGGCCTTTTATCTATGTCATGAAATCAACCGCGACGCCAAGTCGTACCGCCGGCGTTGTCTTCCAGAATGATTTTGTGTTCGTTCAGAAGGTCGCGGATGCGGTCGGATTCCGCCCAGTTTTTATCGGCGCGCGCTTGTTTGCGCTGGGCGATTAAGTCTTCGATTTCTTCGTTGGACAGGCTATTAGGATTGATTTTAAAGTAATCTATAAAAGTCAATTTTTTTGGTTTTCCCCGCCGCCAAGTCGTGCCGCCGGCGTTGTCTTCCAGAATGATTTTGTGTTCGTTCAGAAGGTCGCGGATGCGGTCGGACTCTGCCCAGTTTTTATCCGCGCGCGCCTGTTTGCGCCGTGCGATTAAATCTTCGATTTCTTCGTTGGAGAGGCCGTCTGAAACCGCGCCGCCTTGCAGAAACTCAATCGGATCGCGTTGCAACAGGCCGATGATACCGCCCAAAGCTTTCAGGCAGCCAGCGAGGTGGGCATCATTGGTTTTGTTCACTTCGCCTGCTAGTTCAAACAACACGGCAACCGCTTCGACCGTACCAAAATCGTCGTTCATGGCGGCGTAGAAACGGCGGGTGTAGTCGTTGGCGTTTTCAGATAAATCAAACTCAGCCGCTGGTGTGTTTTTCAACGTGGTGTACAGACGGGTCAGCGCGCCTTTTGCGTCGTCCAAATGCGCGTCGGAGTAGTTCAACGGGCTACGGTAGTGGGCGCGCAGGATGAAGAAACGTACGACTTCAGGGTCGTATTGTTTTAACACTTCGCGGATGGTGAAAAAGTTGCCCAACGATTTGGACATTTTCTCGCCATCTACGCGGATAAAGCCGTTGTGCAGCCAGTATTTGACGTGGCTGGCAATGCTTTGACCGTGGTGGGTTTGCGCGTGGTCGTGGCCGCAGGTATGGCCGCTGGCGCCGACGCTTTGGGCAATTTCATTTTCATGGTGCGGGAACTGCAAGTCCGCGCCGCCGCCGTGGATGTCGAAAGTATCACCGAACAGGTTTTCACTCATGGCAGAGCATTCAATATGCCAACCCGGACGGCCGTTGCCCCACGGGCTTTCCCATGCAGGTTCGCCTGCTTTCGCCGCTTTCCACAACACAAAATCAAGCGGATCGCGTTTGAAACCGTCCACTTCCACACGCTCGCCTGCACGCAGGTCGTCCAGCGATTTGCCCGATAATTGGCCGTAAGCCGAAAACTCGCGCACGGCGTAGTAAACGTCGCCGTTTACGGCAGGATATGCCTTGCCGTTTTGAATCAGGGTTTCAATCATGGCAATCATTTGCGGAATGTTTTCCGTCGCTTTCGGCTCAATATCCGGACGCAACACACCCAAAGCATCGGCATCTTCGTGCATAGCCTGAATGAAACGCGCGGTCAGTTCGCCGATGGTTTCGCCGTTTTCAGCCGCACGGGCAATGATTTTATCGTCGATGTCGGTGATGTTGCGCACATAAGTGAGCGGATAACCGCACTCGCGCAACCAACGGGCAATCATGTCAAACACAACCATCACGCGGGCATGGCCCAAGTGGCAATAGTCGTAAACGGTCATGCCGCAAACGTACATACGCACGTTTTTAGGGTTGATGGGGGTGAAGGGCTCTTTTTGGCGGGTAAGGGTGTTGTAGATGGTGGTCATGGGAGAGTTTTATTAATTAAATAATTTATTTTTAGGCTTCCTATAGAACTAAAATTTTAACCTCTTCCTTGGTCATTTGATTTTTGAGATTTTTAGGGAAAAGATAAATTAAAGTTCTAAAGGAAGTTTAGTAGAAAATTAAATTAGCCGAATGATCGAGAAAAGACTCTCTGTTGCTCTTCATGCTGGAACGCTTGACTCTTCTCAGCTACTAATTCTTGTTGTCTATCTTGGTTTAGCGCTACATTTTGACGGATTTTTTCGTCAAAAAGAGCAACCTGCTCAGGATGTTCTGCAAGTACCCTTTGAGCATATGAACCATCAGTATCATTGATAAGGCCTCGCAGCATACCTTTGACTTCATCATACTTAGATTGTGGTCTTTTTGTGGCAGAGGAAGCTGAAGCAAGATTATTTATAGTATCCTGCTCTTTTGCAAGAAGATTACTATTAGTTGCTTCGTTGGCAAAAAGTCGGGCAAATTGGTCTTCTGATATGTTTGAATTCTCTGAAAGGTTTAATGTTTTTTTACCCCAGTTAATGGCATCATTCATTATATCTTTTATAAATTTAATATCTTTTCCTACTTTTCGAGCTTCTTCTTCAAATTCTGTGCGGAATTCTTTAATCAGTTGTATATTATCTAAGGCAAAGGTATGGTCTTCAGTAGATAAACCACCATTTTTGAAGTTGTTGAGTCCATGACTGTAGCCAGCACCAGTTATTGCAACTGCCCATGTACGGTTTGGGGCTATGTTCAATTTGCCAAAGCCACCTAGATACAATACTATCTGTTCAGTTTTATTCAGGTAATGTTTAACATTACCTAAATGCGGACTGGCAGCGCTTACGGGATCCATGCCGCGGACGTGGTTTGTGATTAATTGGGCATTAGATTGTTTACCTGGTTGTTTTTCTTGCAGATTAGCCGCACCGTAGGCGTTGAATGTTTCGGTTCTTTGGCCATAATTGTAGCCGCACAATTGTGCTAGAGCTCCGCCGAGAGAGTGTCCTGACTGGTGAATTACGGCTCCTGGATAACGTGTTTGAGTTAATGATATAGCTATTTCTGTCAATTTCTTGGCATCGGGATATTGATTGTTTCCTTGATTGACTGCCATGCCTAAATCGGTCAATATATCTGTGGCTTTTGCATTTTTTTCGGGCCATGTACCTCTATGAGTAACAACTAGTTCATTGGTGTCTTTTCTGTACAGGACATAGCCGTCGTAGCCAGATTTAGTATGGAGAGATTTGACAACTTCATATTCTACATTATCAATTCCTCGAATATGTTGACCTTCTTTTAGATTTTTATAAGCTAAATCAGCAGTTGCAAGATAATTTTGCGTTTTCATATTTAGGCTCTCCGTATTTCAAGTTCAATACTAAATGCATCTTTTAAATCAATGCCTCTTTGTTGCGCTTGTTCTGCTGTAACTCCACTGGAAACAAGACCAGTTTCACTATCTAACCAAGTAGCAATTGGATAATCTGCTTTTTGGTGATAGTAGATTAAGTTTGCTGTTGTACCTTTTTCTGCCATATTTTTCCATACGGTATCGTCAATATATGCTGAAAAAAGGGTACTTTTTTTATTGTTATCAGCTTTGAATTCTAGAGAAACACCATAATTTTCCCACAAACACACTCCCTGACCAAAATAGTCTTCATTCAAAGGCCTGTCGGTATAAAATTCCCCTTGATAAACTGTATCGCTGATTTTTTTTAAGGTAAATTCAGGTTGGTAAACTGCATACGCGGTTGCGCCAGCTGCACGGTTGGTGGTAATCATACAATTCTTTGCATCATAGTTTTCTACCAGTCTGGAAATTTCAAATTTTCCTGGTGCATTTTTAAACGTAACCGTCAATTCGTATTTTTGATGCTTTTTCGGATTCTCCGTTACAACAGGGTCACTTTCTGCTTTGGGCAGTCCGTGAAAGTCATAAGCTGAATCAAACATTTTTCCATCCTCCAAGTTGCAGGCTGATAGCAGAATTGCTGAGCCTATTAAGGTTAATACTTTTTTCATTCCAAAATCCTTTCTGGGTTCGTAATTTTATTAAAAAATTACATCTTTCGGATAGTCTAAACCAAATTTAGACTACTAAAAAATTATTCAGCCTTAAGAATTTCCGTATTTGTTTTAGGTTGTTTTTCTGTGGTTTCTATTTCAACCTGCTCCGCTTCGGCTTTTTCAGCTTCGATGCGTTTTTTCTCGGTCAGGTATTGGTTGATTTGGTGTACCAATTCCTGCGTACCTTGGTGGGTCAGGGCGCTGATTTGGAAGAGGCGCGGGGTTTCCATGTCGAATTGGAAGCGGTCGTCTGGTTTCGGGTAGTCCCAGCCGATGGCTTCGAGGAAGGCGGCGCTACGCGCTTGGGCTTCTTCTTCATCGAGCATGTCGAGTTTGTTCAGCACCAGCCAGCGCGGTTTGCCGTAGAGTTCTTCATCGTATTTGCGCAATTCGTTGATGATGGCAAGGGCTTCTTCGGCGGGGTTGACGGTTTCGTCGAAGGGGGCCAAATCGACGACGTGCAACAGCAGGCCAGTGCGCGATAAGTGTTTGAGGAAGCGGTGGCCGAGACCTGCGCCTTCTGCTGCACCTTCAATCAGGCCGGGGATGTCGGCCATGACGAAGCTGTGGTTTTCGTCGATGCGTACGACGCCCAAGTTTGGATGCAGGGTGGTGAAGGGGTAGTTGGCGATTTTGGGGCGTGCGGCGGATACGGCGGTAATCAGGGTGGATTTACCGGCGTTGGGCATACCTAATAAGCCGACATCGGCGAGGACTTTGAGTTCGAGTTGCAGGGAACGGGTTTCGCCTTCTTCGCCGGGCGTGGATTGCTTGGGCGCGCGGTTGATAGACGATTTGAAGTGGATGTTGCCCAAGCCGCCTTTGCCACCTTTGGCAAGGCAGACGCGCTGACCGTGGTAGGTGAGGTCGGCGACGATTTCGTCGGTATCGAGGTCGCGGATGAGGGTGCCGACGGGCATTTTGAGGACGATGTCGTCCGCCCCTGCGCCGTAGCGGTCGGAGCCGTGGCCTTTTTCGCCGTTTTTGGCTTGGTAGCGTTTGACGAAGCGGTATTCGACGAGGGTATTGGTGTTTTCGTCGGCTTCTGCCCACACGCTGCCGCCTTTGCCGCCGTCGCCACCGTCGGGACCGCCACGCGGTACGAATTTTTCGCGGCGGAAACTGGTTGCGCCATTACCGCCTTTACCTGCGGCGACTTCGATTTTTGCTTCGTCGATAAATTTCATGATGTTCTCTTATGGGTATTCGGTTGTTTCAGACGGCCTTGGATTTATTGGGCGAGGGCTTGGTCGATTTCTTGATAGAGTTGGGAGAAATTGGGTTCGCCAACGTAGGTTTTGAGGATGTTACCGTTTTTGTCGATCAGGACGGAAGTCGGGTAAACCTGTGTACCAAAGGCTTTTGCGGCAGTTTTGTCGGCATCGTACATGACGGTGAAGGGAAGGCCGTATTCTTTAACGTACTGATGGACACTTTCGATGGGGTCAATGGGGTGGGCTATGCCGAGGACTTGGAAGTTTTTGCCTTGATAATCTTGGGCGGTTTTGATGATTTTAGGCATTTCGCTCACGCAGCCGGGGCAGGAGGGAAACCAGAAGTTGATGAGGGTAACTTTGTCTTTTAAATCGGCGTTGGTAATGGTTTTGCCTTGCAGATCGGGCAGGGCGAAATCAGGGGCGGCTTTGTTGCTGGGGATAAGGACGAAGGTAAGAAGCGCGCCAATCGTGGCAACGATGAGGAGTGTGAGTATTTTTTTCATGATGTAAGGTTTTGAATTGCGTGTGCTAAGGTTTGGGGAACACTGATGCTGCGGCCGCTTTCGCTGCTGACGGGCATAAGGGTAACTTCGGCTTCGATAGCGGCTTTGCCGTTGGGCAGGGTCGCGGTTTGGCTGAGGATGATGTGGCGTGTGCCGATGTCTTTCAGATGGCCTGTAAAGGTTAAAACATCGCCTTCAAGCGACGGGCGGCGATAGCGGATATCAACGCGTGCAACAACGAGCATGATGCCTTTGAGTTCGGAGAGAAGGTCATGCTCTTGAAAAAACGTCCAGCGCGCTTCTTCGAGAAATTCGAGGTAGCGCGCATTGTTGACGTGGCCGTAGCCGTCGAGGTGGTAGTTGCGGACGGTCAGTTTCATCAGTTGAGATTGATGGGTTGGAACTCTTCGCGTGCGATGGGTTCGTGTTCGAGGTCGGTAATCACGGTGGAGAGTTGGATGTCGAACCATTCGTTGAAAATGTCGGCGTCCAAATCCGGCCATTCGCTTTCGTCTTCGCACCAGTCGGCCAATTCGGCAGCAAAAATGTCTTCGAAACGCGCTTCGATTTCATCCCATACTTCGTCGGCGGTTTCGCACGGGCGAACGAGGTAAGAATTGGCATCGGCTTGGATGTCTTCAAGCGTCAGGCCATCCAAGTGATTGCCGGGTAGGGATTTTAGCCAGTTCCAAAAAGGATCGAGGGGGATAAGCAGGAAGACGCTGCGGTTGACTTCGTACATGGTGTTTTCCTTGGTTTCTGTATAGTTGAATGATATAGCAAAGGTGGGGGACTGGCTATCTTTTGGGGGATAAAGGCCGTCTGAATTTCAGACGGCCTTTATTTTTGGAAACAATCAGGGATTTTCTGATGGTGTTTGATACAGAGTTTGAGGATTGGCTGTATCGGGGATTTCTGCCGGAGCGGATTGGGGTGCTACCGGTTCGGAAGTGGTGTTGCTGTCCACCAAGTCATCGATGTCGATGTTGTCGTCTTCGTTTTGAGGGAGCGTGCCGCCGGTTTGTTGGGTGCGGACTTTCATGTAAAGGTCGCGTGTGTAGCTGTATTTGTCGATGGCTGCACCTTCGAGGCTGTCGGTCAGGTCGAGCAGTTCTTCACGGGTGTTGATGGCTTGCTGGCCGGTTGTGCCCCAGCGTCCTGCTCTGGTGTGGAAGACGGCATTTTTAACCGGATAGACGGTGGTGACGGCGTTGCCGACGGTATCGCGTACGGTAGACGGGCCGAGTAGGGGGACAACGAAGTAGTTGCTGTTTTTCCAGCCCCATGAGGCGAAGGTATCGCCGAGGGTGTTTTTATTGCTGGGCACACCGCCTGCACCGGCTACGTCGATTAAACCGCCAAGGCCGAAGGTGGTGTTGATGCCGACGCGGACGAGGTCTTCGCTGGCGCGTTTGACGTCAAGGCGCAGTACATTGCTGCCGAAGCTGACGACATCGCGCAGGTTGTTGAAGAAGTTGCTCACGCCGGTACGCACCGGTTTGGGCGTTATTTTGCGATAACCGCGTGCGACAGGGGAAAGGACGTATTTGTCTGCTTTGTCGTTGAACTTGGAAACGGTACGGTTGTAGCCTTCGTAAGGGTCGGCTGGATTGCGTTCGGCAAGTGCGGGAGCGGAGGCTATGCTGATGAGGAGGCAGAGTGAAGCGGTGGTTTTTTTCATGATTGCAACCAGTCTTTGATTTCGTAAAGTTCGGCCAGTGCGCGGACGGAATCGGGAATGTTTTGAATGGTCGGTTTTTTGTCTGTCCGGCGCAGAGCGTTGAGCAGCAGGGAAACGCAGGCTGAATCTGCTTTGCCTACTTGGCTGAAGTCTATGCTGTCTGTTTCTTTCAGACGGCATTGTTGTTCGTAGCGCGCAAAGGCGGAGGCAGTCAGGGTTTTGACGGTAACGTCGCCGCTGATGTAGAGCGTGCCGTTGCGGATTTCTGTTTGCATGGTGTCTTTATGATGTAAGGCACCATGCCGTCTGAACATCAGGCGGCATGGTGCGGGGGTGGATTATTTACCGCCGTTTTTGGCTTTCAAGTCGGCAATCAGGCCGTCGATGCCTTTGGCTTTGATGGTTTCGCCGAATTGGTTGCGGTATACGGTAACCAAGCTTGCGCCTTCTACTGCGACATTGTATGCGCGGTATTTGTTGCCGCTTTGGTAAGTGGTGAAGTCCATGTTGACCGGTTTTTGGCCGGAAACGTTGATTTCGGCGCGGACAACGATTTCTTTACCGCCTTTGTTTACAACAGGGTTGTCTTTGATGTTGACCTTGGCATTTTTGAATTTCAGCATGGTGCCAGAGTAGGTGCGGATCAGCAGGGTTTGGAACTCTTTGGTCAACGCTTGTTTTTGTGCGTCAGTCGCAGTGCGCCATGGGTTGCCGACAGCCAAAGCGGTCATGCGTTGGAAGTCGAAGTAAGGGATGGCGTAGGCTTCGGCTTTTTGGCGTGCGGTGTTGGCGTCGCCGCTGTTGAGGATTTTCAGCACTTGAACGGAATTTTCACGTACTTGGTTGACTGCGTCTGCAGGTGCGGCAAATGCCATGCTGATGCTCAATACACCGATGCTCAATGCACTGATGAAGGAAGTTTTTTTCATGGGAGTGTCCTGAATATTGGGTTGATATGTGTTTATTGTTTGTTTTGACCGGCAGATTCACTGTCTGCGTTTTTCTCGGCAAAGCTGGTCATGAATTTGCCGATAAGGTTTTCCAAAACCATGGCGGAGCTGGTGACGGTAATGGTGTCGCCTGCCGCCAAAGAATCAGTATCGCCGCCTTGTTGCAGGCCGATGTATTGTTCGCCCAACAGGCCTGAAGTCAGAATTTGTGCGGAAACGTCGCTGCTGAACTGATATTGGCTGTCCAGATTGAGGGCAACTTTTGCCTGATAGGATTTAGGGTCGAGCTGAATGGATGCAACGCGGCCCACCAGTACGCCTGCGGATTTGACCGGGGCGTTGGTTTTCAAGCCGCCGATGTCGCTGAAATCGGCATAGACGGTGTAGGTTTGTGATGATTTGCCGAACGATTGTCCGCCGGCGGCACGGAAGGCGAGAAAGCCGATAGCGGCTGCGCCCAGTAAGACAAACAGTCCTACCCAAAATTCCAAAGCATTTTTTTTCATGTGCTATTGTCCTTGTTTCATTCTTTTTAAGTGTCGTTTCAGACGGCCTTTAGTCGGTAAACATCCATGCGGTCAACATGAAGTCGACGGCGAGGATAGTCAGGGCGGAAGACACTACGGTGCGTGTACTGGCGCGCAAAATACCTTCGGAAGTCGGTACGCAGTGGAAGCCCTGATGTACGGCGATCAGCGTAACGGCTACACCGAAGGCGGCGGATTTGATTAAGCCGTTGAGTACGTCGTAATGGAAGGTAATGTTGTTTTGCATTTGCGACCAGAAAATACCGCCATCCAAACCCAGCCATTCGACGCCGACCAAATACGCGCCGTAAATGCCGGCAACATTGAAAATTGATGCCAACAAAGGCATGGAAAACACACCCGCCCAAAAGCGCGGCGCAACCACGCGTGCCACAGGGTCGACCGCCATCACGTTCATTGCTTCAAGCTGCTCAGTGGTTTTCATTAAGCCGATTTCGCTGGTCATGGCACCGCCCGCGCTGCTGGCAAACAGAATCGCCGCCAATACGGGACCTAATTCGCGCAACAGGGAAGCGGCAACCATATAGCCCAAAATATCGGCGGATTTGAATTTTGCCAGCTGCGTATAGCCTTGCAAGCCCAATACCATGCCGACAAACAGGCCGGAGACGGCAACAATCAGGACAGACAACACGCCTGCAAAGTAAACCTGGCGGATGCTCAGGCGCGGGCGGGCAAACGCCGTACCTGATTTGGCCAGGATCTGCAGGAAAAACAGCGTAATGCTGCCCAGCGATTGGATGAAGCCGAGGGTTTTTGCCCCGACGGAACGGATAAAATTCATAGGTTTCAGTTGATTGGTTAAATGGTTTTCAGACGGCCTTGTTTAAGTTTCAGGCCGTCTGAACATCAGCCCAGCAAGTCTTGTTTTAAAGTCGTTTGCGCCGGATAGCGGTAGGCGACGGGGCCGTCTGCCAAACCGCCGACAAACTGGCGTACCCAAGGCGAGTCGAGTTCGCGCATTTCTTCGGGCGATCCGGAGAACATGATTTCGCCGTGTGCCAGGAAAATGACTTGATCGACGATTTCCAGTGATTTTTCGATGTCGTGCGTTACCATTACGCTGGTGGAGCGCAGGGCTTTGTTGGCGCGGCTGATGAGGTGGGCGATGACGCCCAGTGAAATCGGGTCGAGGCCGGTGAAAGGCTCGTCGTACAACATGATTTCAGGGTCGAGCGCAATCGTACGCGCGAGGGCAACGCGGCGCGACATACCGCCGGAAAGCTCGGAAGGCATCAGGTTTTCAACACCGCGCAAACCGACTGCATTCAGTTTCAACACCACCAAATCGCGGATGACCGCTTCGGGCAAATCCGTCAGTTCGCGCATGGGGAAGGCGATGTTGTCGAAGACGGATAAGTCGGTGAACAATGCGCCGTGTTGGAACAAAACGCCCATGCGGCGGCGGTGTTCGTACAGCTCCTGCGCTGAAAATGCGGCCAAATCACGCCCTTCAATCAGCACTTTACCCGATTGCGGGTGGATTTGACCCGTAATCAGGCGCATCAGCGTGGTTTTACCGCTACCCGAACCACCCATTACGGCGGCGAAATTGCCTTGTGGAATGCTGAAGTTGATGTTGTTCAGAATAGGACGGTCGCCATATGCGAAGGCAACGTCTTTCATTTCGATGAAGGGTGTGGAACTCATGCAGGAGAGAGGTGTCGAAAAATGTATTTTAATTACGGGTATTGTAAAGGGTATTGGATATTCGGGCAATTTTCAGACGGCCTGCGCTTAGGAATAACGGGTAAAAACGTGTGAAAGAATGCAGAAGTGTTGGTGGTGCGGTCGTTTTGTCGCGTGTTGTGTCAAACATACAGACAGCTGTGTAGGTATATAAAGAGGCGGGCAAACATACCCGCCTTGTTTTTAATATTTCTGCAAACCTTCCACCTTGATTTCTTTGGCATTGGCATTGATGAAGGCTTGAGTTGCTTTCATTGTGGCTTGGATGCGCGGATCGTTCCAGCGCACGATTTGGTTGTTTTCATCGCGCTTGTCCGACCAGATAATCACTCCGTCGGTGTATTTTTTGCTGATTTCGAGCATTTTGCGCCAGCGGACGGGGTTGATGAATTGCTTGAAATAAGGGCTGTTGGTGGCCGAATAATATTGCGGCCAGATGTAGCCGATGATTTTTTTATTGGGAAAGCGTTGGTGGATGTCGTCAACGGCGGTTTTCACGTCTTTTTCCCATTGCACCAAATCGGGGGAAGTGATGTAGAACACAGGATTGGCATAGTCGCTGATGGCGGCGGTGGGCGCACGACGTTTGCTGACTTGCCGCCATTTGGCCAAGATGGCTTCGTTGTCAACGTTGGGGCGGTAGTGGCGGATGCCGTGCAAATGTTCGGAGGGCATGCCGTAGTTGCTGATGAAGGCGCGCGGGTTTTCTTCTCTGAAGATTTGGTACATCCGCGCAAAGTCGGTTCTTAATTCGTCGGGGGTCAGCAGCTGGCCGTCTTTTTCGGCAAACCAGCTTTCGATGTCGGTGGAAATGGTGCGGTAGCCTTCGCGGCGCGATTGTTTGGCCAATTCACGAATGCGCGCTTCGTTGAGTACGCCGTGTTTGCGTTTGCCCGTCGGATCGGGTTTGACCAGCTCGCTTTCGTAAACCAAGAACACTTTGGAGAGTTTGTCGGCAGTCAGGTCAGGTTTGCCGACATAGTCCATGCGGTCGTAGATGATGAAATCTTTGGCATGGGCGGAGAGGGCGGTCAATAAGAGGACGAGGGGCAAAAGGCGGTTGGGTTTCATGTTTTTAGGTAGATTAAGGGAAAAGGGCCATTGTACGGGAAGCGGTGTTAAAGTGAGTCAAAGGCCGTCTGAAAGGATAAAAGTTCTTTCAGACGGCCTTTTATTTGAATGTAGCAGGAATATTCAGCTTTATGGCTAGTGTCACAGATTTATTGCGCTGAAGTTTTCTCCAAGAATAGGAAAGTCTCGGCTTTGTTGCGCGGTCTTGCGCCTTGCCACAAGGTTTGCCAGCCCGAAGGTACGCCGATGTTGGCGGCTTGGCGGATGAGGCGGTAGCGGCAGGACGGGTTGTCGGTCGTGGTTTTAATATGGCTGTATTGTGTCCACGCGATTCGTGTGCGCTGGTCTTGGCTGTCGATGCTGATACATTCGAGGCCGTCTGAAAGCTGCTGTTTCAATTCGGAAGAAAGCGCGGCTTCCATTTGGTGAACCACCGGCGCATGGCTTTTGGCGGCGTTGAGCCACGGTAAAAACAGGGTCATCAGCAAGGCCCAGGCCAAGGTAACGCCGGCTGCCCAGTTGGTCACGGCTTGGCGGCCGCGGATGTTTTTACGCGTAATCGCCCAGAGCCACAACGGGGTAAACAGCAGGGCGACGGCCATCGGAATCGGGTCGATGTCGGGGATGTAATACGGGCTGAAATAGGCGGCGCGTTCGGCCAGTTTGGCAGGCCAGCCGTAGTTCATGGCGAAGAAGCCCAGCCACAGGAAGACGGCAATCAGACCGAATGCCATGATGCCGAACCAGTTGATAAATGCCGCTGCACCGCGACGCAGGCCGTCTAGTTGTGCCGCGCCGAGCAGGGCGAGCGGCGGCAACAACCAAACGAGGTTGTCTTGCAGGCGTTGCGGGTTGATGGCGAGCAGGGCTGTCATGATAACCAGCCACGACAGGCTCAGAATGCCCCAGTTTTTATCGTGGATACGCGTTCGGCTGAGCGTCCATGCCGCCAGCGGCCAAGCAGGCAGGGTAAACCACAGCAGGTTTTTCAGATAATAGGGCAGGTTGAAGGCCGTCTGAATCTGATGGAAGCCGCCGAATACGCCTAAGGAATAATGATTGAACCAAATATCAAACCATTCGGGATTGGTTTTTGATAAAACCAGTGGATACAGAATCAGCAGGGGCAGGGAAACGACGATGGCGCCAATCAGGGTCAGCAGATAGCGTTTGCTTTGCCAAGTGGAATGGAACGACAAGGCAAGTGCCAAAAACATCATGGCCGCGGTCAGCAGATAGCCTGAGGAGAGGGAGAGTAAAACCCAGCCGCCGCACAACAGCAAAATGGCAATAATGACGCGGCGGCGTGCCAGTGAAAAGCCGCACAGAATCAATCCAAACGCGGCAAAAGCGGCCGACATGGGATTGAGGAAGTGGGCGATGGGCAGCAAACCGATGCTGCCGATAAGGATTAAGACAACGCTGCGGCCATGGTGTCTGCCGAGAAAGTTGAAACCGGCAAAACCGCAGGCGGTCAGTCCGATGGCGGTAAATACCACGCCGGCAAAACGTGCGGCATCATAGGCATCGGCCGCCCAAGGCGAAAACAGGGTTTGGAATGCGGTTGCCGCCCACAAAAAAGCAGGGGAGATGGTGAAGTCGGATTGGCCGAAGATTTGTGCAACCAACAGGCTGCCACCGTTTTTCATGGACTCGGAGGCGGTAAAGATGGAGGGTTCGGCAGGGTTCCACAAGTCATGCGAGAACACGCCCGGCCACAGCCAGGCAAAGGCCATCAGCAGCAGAAGCCATGGTTTTTCATGGGTTTTTTGGGGGCGGCGCGGATCGGGCGGTGTGTAAGTCAGCATGGAAGGTCAAAAAACGGTTGGTTTGAATAGCAATG
Source organism: Neisseria sp. P0009.S008 (assembly GCF_051958615.1). Lineage (NCBI taxonomy): Bacteria > Pseudomonadati > Pseudomonadota > Betaproteobacteria > Neisseriales > Neisseriaceae > Neisseria > Neisseria sp. P0009.S008. The sequence continues at coordinate 7,972 of NZ_JBQCVG010000015.1, read as the reverse complement.
GTACAGGGTTTGACGGGTTTGCGCGATATGCCGGACCGGAGAGCTTTGTAAAATAATGCTTACGGCTCGTTTTTATCGAATATTGGGAATGATATGGCATTCGGTTGATGACAAAAGGCTCAGGCCGTCTGAAAGAAATGTTTCAGACGGCCTGAATGCAAAAAAGACTGCACGAAGCAGTCTTTTTGACAAAGCGGCAATTAGCGTTTGAACAGGTTGCCGAATTTGTTGTTGAATTTGTCCACACGACCGGTAGTGTCGACGATTTTTTGAGTACCGGTGTAGAAAGGGTGGCACAGAGAGCAAACCTCAACGTTGAAGCTGTCTTTTTCCATTGCGGATTTGGTCACGAATTTGTTGCCGCAAGAGCAGGTAACGTTGATTTCGTGGTAGTTCGGGTGAATACCTTGTTTCATTTGATTTCCTTTCGATTAAGCGGGCACAGGGGTTTTGCCTGTACTTCAGTTAAGCGTGGGATTTTCGCTATTTTTGGCTGTTTCGTCAAGAGGATATTTTGTATCCAGGGCAGTTTCGCAACAGACGAGAACAGTTTAGAATAGAATCTCAAACCAAATATTATGCGGTCAGATTGTAATCTAACTGAAAAGAGGATGTAAAACCTCCTCTAGATGTGAAACTTTAAGAAGAATAATAGTCTGAATAATATTTACGCTTGTACGAACAGGAGACGGAATTAATGTGGAAAAGGATATTGACGTGCATTTTGCGTGTTTGGGGAGGGATGTTGCCTCCGTCTTATTGCAAACCATTCGGCAGAATTGCGCAAAAATTCCGTGCTGCTTTGGCTGCGTGCATTTCTCCAAACATCGGTAAAAACGTCAATATTGAAAAAGGTGGATACGTTTTTCCGGATACAGTAGTCGGCGATAATTCGGGTATCGGCGTAAATTGCGAAATCTGCCACGGTTTGACCCTCGGCAAGAACGTGATGATGGGGCCGGAATGCCTGTTTTATTCGATCAACCACAAATTCAACCCTGAAACCCGCCGCTTTGAAGGTTATACAGACATCAGCCCGATTGTGATTGAAGATGATGTTTGGATTGGTCGGCGTGCGATTATCATGGGCGGTGTTACCATCGGCAAGGGCGCGGTAATCGGTGCAGGTTCGGTGGTCACCAAAGATGTGCCGCCTTATTGCGTGGCTGCGGGCAATCCTGCAATTGTTCGGAAAAAACTGCTGGATGAGCAAGAGCTTGCAGCCGAATAGCATGAACAAAATAGCAAAATAAAAGGCCGTCTGAAATTCAGACGGCCTTTTTTAATATTGATTAAGCGGCAATTTTTTCGCATTCTTTAATGCAAGCCAAGCAAGACTCGTAGCAGGCTTTGCATTCAGCGTGGTGGCCGGCGTGTTCTTTGCAGGCGGCAGCACATTGTTTGCAGGCTTCGATGCACACTTTTGCCAAAGACGGGGTCAGGCGTGAATTTTGGGCAGCGAGGTTTTGCAATGTGCCGCACAGTGCCAACATTTGGTTAGCGCCGGCTGCGCAGTCTTTCATGGAGGTATCGCCTTCGCTCAACAGGGCGATGCAGTGTGCCAGACAGATTTGACCGGCTTCAACGCAATGTGCAGCCGCTTTGCGCGCAGCTTCATAGGCGCGCGGTGCAGAATGCGCGTGACCAGCATGACCGGCGTGGTGTGCATGGCCTGCATGGTCGTGAGCACGGGCAAAAGAAGCGGCGGCGGTGAGGGAAACAGCAGCGGCGCTGCCGATAAATTGACGACGGTTCATAAGATAGAGTCCTTTTTGCTTTGTGAAATAATATTACGAATGATTAAGTCTATTCGATAACAAGAGGTTAACATATTCTTTGTTTGTAAACAATAAAGGCTGCCCAAACTTTTAGGCGGCCTTTCTTTTAGATTTACGCGTTAGATTGATAGAGTTTTCTTTTCCTGAGTCAGCAGCCTCAACGAAGTTGCCGCGCTGTCTAAGACCATATCAATATATCCAAACATAAAAGGTTTTACTAATAAAAAGAAAAGGCCGTCTGAAAAATATTCAGACGGCCTTTATTCAAACTAAAGCCTACATCAGATGATTTCTAAAATGAAGTACTGACGCAGTTTTTCGTACACATGGCTTTGTACGTTGATACAACCATTGGTTATGATGCGGTCGGCCACATGAGGGGAGACGATGCGTTCCATGCGTCTTTCTTGTGGCTTGAGCGTCCATACCCTATGTAACGCAAACAGAAAGTCATTTTCTTCTTTGAAGCCGATAACTTCGCCACCGTAACCCGGTTTGCTGGTCATCATCGGCGTCATATTGAATTTGCCTTTCGGCGTGGTCTTGCCAATCAGTACCGGATGGCACTGACCGTCATCGGCAAAGCAAAGCTCCGCCTTAGCTGTATTGACCACAACTTTTTTGCGTTGGATACAGTCGCTGACAGCATCGGCAGCGGCCAAAGAATTCAGGCCTGCTGCCAAGGCTATACCCAATAGGATCCGTTTCAAATTTGTCCTTATTGACGGATGTGTTTAGGAGTTTCTTTAATGATCTCGCGGATGATCACTTGAGGCTCTTGTTTAGGTTTAGGTGTAGGTGCTGGAGGAGGACATACGGCATCTTTAGGGAATACTGGATTCCAGAAGAAGCTGCGTGCAAATTTGTCTTTGTCGAAGATCACTTTGTATTGGCAAGTAGTGATGCCTTCAACGCCGGAAGTGTTTTCAGGGTCAACACCTACGCCTGGGGTGTAGAAGTGGAACAGATAGTCCCATTCACGCACGCCAACCATACCTTCGTCGTAGTGAGGACGGCCGAGGATTTTGTAGATGTCGTCTTTGGTCAGGCCGGGACGCATTTGATCCAGCTCGTCAAAAGTCGGGAATGTACCGCGGCCTTTGTTGAAGGTCAGGGAGTAAGGTTTAGGGAAGCGTGGCTCGTCTGTAGTGCCTTCAGGAGTGATTTTGCTCTTAGTAGCACAGGCGGCCAGCAGGCCGGTAGCCAGCAGAACGAAGCCCACTTTTGCGATTTTTTTCATTTGATAATCCTTTTATTGATTTTACCGGCCGAACTTTTCAGACGGCCTGTTAGTGCCGGCAGCGAGTTTGCCGGTTGACCCAAATAATGTTGTGCTTCTTAAAGATGTCCCCGACGGTTTGACAAACAGAACATCGGCACATTCCGGCAGGGCATTGCACCTCATCTCCGTTGTATCCGCCTGAATCGGCAGAACCGTTCAGACGGCCTGACTGACATTTATTGTCACTTTGTAACAATTTCACTGCGAGTAAGGCTTGGGGTTTAGAGATTTCCGATTTTCGATAAATCAGGTTGTATTGCGTAATACCTTGTTATCTTTGTGCTTTAGTTCTTTTTGGCATTTGCCGGAGATTAGGTACTTAATCTTTCGGGTGTTATTCCTGCAAATTGTATGTCAGTTTTCCTTTATACGCATAATCTGTGTATGCCAGAATGTTGGCTTTATACAATAATTCATACTAACGAACCAGAAACGGATTGTACCTTTTCTCATGCCCGATACTGGTCATGCGGCCGTGTCCGGCTATAACTTGCGTGGTTTCGGGCAGAGTTAATAGTTTAGCGCAGATATTGTTTATGAGGTCATCATGATTGCCGCGCGGAAAATCTGTGCGACCAACGGTCTCATAAAATAAAACATCGCCTGCGACTAAAAGACCGTTTTCGGCGTTATAGAAAACGACTTGGCCGGGAGTGTGGCCGGGAATGTGGAGGACTTGGAAGCTGTGGTTGCCGACCTTGAGCGATTCTCCTTCTTCCAACCAGCGTGTCGGCGTGAATGACGGAGAAACGGGGAAGCCGTATTGCGCCGTCGTTTGCGGAAGGGCTTGGAGCAGGAATTCATCGTCTTTGTGCGGGCCGAGAACGGGTATATCGCAGGTTTTCAAAAGTTCAACTACGCCGCCTGCGTGGTCAAGATGGCCGTGGGTCAGCCAAATGGCGGTCAGCTTGAGGCCTTTGTTTTGGACTTGTTGCAATAAATAGGGTACATCGCCGCCGACATCGGTCAAAACGGCTTCTTTAGTTTCATCGTCCCAAATCAGCGTGCAGTTTTGACGGAAGGGGGTAACGGCGTTGATTTCAAATTGGAGTGCCATGGGTGTTCCTAGGAAAGGCTTGTTTAATGTTGTTTACGTTTCAGACGGCCTTTTGCACATTGGTGCATACTTTCGGCTACAATCGCAGCTTTTACGCAACAGAGGCCGTCTGAAAATGGGAAATACCTATTTTAACCTGTGGCAGACCATACGCAACGAAGCCGAGCAGTCGGCGGCGGAAGAACCTATGCTGGCCAGCTTCCTCCACATGACCGTGCTGCGGCACGACAGTTTGGAGCGGGTGCTGGCCTTCCACCTGTCGAGCAAGCTGGCCAATCCGACCATGGACATGCGCACGTTGTACGAACTCTACCTGCACGCGCTGGAAAAAGAACCGTCCATCGGCGAAGCCGTCCGCGCCGACATCGCCGCCTATTACGAACGCGACCCGGCCTGCGACCAATACTGACTGCCGCTTTTGTATTTCAAAGGCTACCACGCCATTCAGGCGCACCGCATCAACCATTGCCTGTGGAAGGAAGGGCGCAAAACGCTGGCCTATTTCCTGCAAAACCGCGCTTCCGAAGTGTTCGGCGTCGATATCCATCCGGCCGCCCGTTTCGGGCAGGGGATTATGATTGACCACGGCACCGGCGTCGTCATCGGCGAAACCGCCGTTTTGGGCAACGACATTTCCATCCTTCACGGCGTAACCCTCGGCGGTTCGGGCAAAGAGGGCGGAGACCGCCACCCGAAAATCGGCGACGGCGTGATGATAGGCGCGAACGCTTCCGTGTTGGGCAACATCCGCGTGAACGAATGCGCGAAAATCGGCGCGGGCAGCGTGGTGGTGGCGGACGTACCCGCCTACAGCACCGTCGTCGGCGTGCCCGCCCGCGTGGTCGGCAACAAATCGCATGCCAAACCGGCGGAGGAAATGAATCAGAATTTTTATGAGGAAATGAATCAGGATTTCTATATTTAAACCTGTCCGTTCGGTAAGCGGTAAAACCTTGAGGCCGTCTGAAAACAAAACATCCCTGTTTTTCAGACGGCCTCCCTGCCGCCCTTAACTTTTTTAAAGTTTTGTATAATTTCTTGAAATTTTGAAAACACACAAACCCCGCATACCAAACTGCTATAATCGCGCCGATTTCATAGCACTAACCAAGCTGCGGCGGACACCCGCCGCTTTTTATAACCTGAATTTTATAACCTAAAAAGGGAAAACATGACTATGCAAAAACCATCTCCCGTACACCGCCTTTTAACCCTCGCCGCGCTGCTGGCCGCACTGCCTGCCGCCGCCGCGCCCAATAACATTACCGACCTCGGCACGCTGCGAAGCGATAATTCGGGGATTTCGCACGCATTCGGCTTCAACAGCGACAGTTCGATAGTAGTCGGAGCTTCGTACTGGGATGGTGGTAGATTTGGCCGCGCCACCGTCTGGTCGGGCAGCAACTGGGCCACCAAAACCGACCTCGGCACACTGAAAAGCGATAATACTGGGTCTTCTGCTGCAAGTGGCACCAACGGTGACGGCTCAGTAGTAGTCGGATCTTCGGACCGGGATGGTAGTGGAAGTAGCCATGCCACCGTCTGGTCGGGCAGCGGCTGGGCCACCAAAACCGCACTCGGCACGCTCAGAACCGATAATACTGGGTATTCCAGTGCAAATGCTATCAGCAGTGACGGCTCAGTAGTAGTCGGCAGTGCGGAAAACGATCGCAGCCAACGTGCCACCGTCTGGTCGGGCAGCGGCTGGGCCACCAAAACCGACCTCGGCACGCTCAGAACCGACAATTCGTGGAATTCGTATGCAACGGCCCTCAACGGTGACGGCTCAGTAGTAGTCGGATCTTCGGACACCGATAACGGCGACACCCACGCCATCGTCTGGTCGGGCAGCGGCTGGACCACCAAAACCGACCTCGGCACGCTGCGAAGCGATAATTCGTGGAATTCGCACGCAGTCGCCGTCAGCAGTGACGGCTCGCTGGTGTTCGGCGATGCGCATAACGACAACGGCGAACAACGCGCCATCGTCTGGTCGGGCAACGGCTGGACGACCAAAACCGACCTCGGTACGCTGAAACGCGATAATTCGGGTGAGTCGCGGGCATGGGCTGTCAGCAGTGACGGCTCAATGGTGGCCGGACGGGCAGATAACGACAACGGCGACTACCGCGCCACCGTCTGGTCGGGCAGCGGCTGGGCCACCAAAACCGACCTCGGCACGCTGAAAACCGACAATTCGGGGGTTTCATCGGTAGAAGCTATCAGCGCCGACGGCAAGTTTGCGCTTGGATGGGCAATCAACGACAATGGCGACAGGCACGCCGCCGTCTGGAACCTGCGCAGCCTCAACATCCGCGCGGCAGATACCGCCAACACCCGCGCCTCCCTGTCGCTGCTGTCCGCCGACACCGCCTCCCTGCTCGCACAGCGCGCCCGCGCGGCTGAAAACCTGCTGGGCGGCTGCCGCGCCGACGGTGGCAAATTCTGCTACAGCGCCGGATACCGCCGCGACATAGGACACGGCGCAAGCTCGCGCGGTGCAGACTTCGCCTTCGGCTACGGCTTCACCGACAACTTCGATGCCGCCGTCTCCCTGGCGGTTCCCGCCCGTGCCGAAGAAAACGGCAGCCACCGCCTGAAATCCGGCGTCGGCATCGGCCTGTCCGCACGCCTCCATAACGGCGCGGGCTGGTATGCCGTACCCGCCGCCGCCTTTGAAACGGACAAAACCCGCATCCGCCGTCCCCACCTGAACGGCACGGAAAGCCCTGAAAACACCGTCCGCACCAAAGGCCGCGCATACAGCCTGACGGCCGGCCGCGACTACGGCATGTCCGGTGAAAAAACCTTAGGCTGGTACGCCGCGCTGCGCCGCACCGAAGCCGAACGCCCGTCTTATAGCGAAGATGCGGGCCTGTCCTTCCCGTTTGCCTACGGCGCGGCCAAGCTGAAGGAAACCTCATTGGCGGCAGGCATAAAAGGCCGCCTGCCCCTGACCGGCAAGCTGGCATGGTACGGCAATGCGGAAGTTGCACAGCGCGTGGGCGGAGGCAAAGCCCGCTTCACCGCGTCCGCCCCATTCTTCGGCGCATTTGAGGAAGCGCGCGAAACCACGCGCACCCGTCCGTCCGTACAGACCGGCGTAGACTACGCCTTCAGCCCCTCCGCCGTGCTGTCGCTGGGCGGCTATGTCGGCCGCAACGCCTTCTCCGGCACCGACAAAGGCATGTTCCTGAAGCTGAACGGCAAGTTCTAACCGTTGTAAGGCAATAAAAAAGGCCGTCTGAAACCCGAAAACGGCTTGAACTGCACCCCAAAAGTTGGACATCCCCCCTCCAACTCACAAGGTGCAGTTTTTTTATGAGCAAATATACATTACACTTCAAATACCAAGCCGTACTCCACTACCTGCACATACGCAGCCAACAGCGTACCGCAGATCATTACGGCATCTCACGACCCCGATGAAGCCGACAAAGCCCTTATCGCCGAAATCTACGAACGGCATAAAGGACGCTACGGGCAAAGGCGCATTGCCGCAGCATTGGATTGGAACCGCAAAAAAGTGGCGCGGTTGATGAAGCAGCTAGGACTGAAAGCCCTCATACGCGCGAAAAAAGCCTACCGCCATCCCGCCATGGGCGAAATATCGGAACACCTCCTCAAACGCCTATTCACAGCCGAAAAGCCCAACGAAAAATGGCTGACCGACGTGACCGAACTCAAAGGGAGCGACGGCAAACTGTACCTCTCGCCAATCTTGGACTTGTTCAACCGGGAAATCGTCGCCTACGCCATGAGCCGCAGAGCCGACAGTGAAATGGTGAAGGAAATGCTCGAAAAAGCCGCCCCCGGCTGACTGATAAGGGAACGATGCTGCATTCCGACCAGGGT
>NZ_JBQCVG010000014.1:0-44927 GCF_051958615.1 Neisseria sp. P0009.S008 | reverse complement strand
GTGAGGGGTGAGACGGGTGTTTTGGTGCATGTTCATGTTTCAGTATTCTCCTGGAAATACTGTAAACAACGCTACTAATTTCTACAAATCAGACGATCAACCCAAATAAAAAAGCCCGTCGGGAATGGCGGGTACGAGATTTGGCCGGAGTTGAAAAGGAAAGCCCCACGCAGGAACGTGGGGCAGGGTTGAGGCACGAGGCCTGCAACAAAAGGAGTGAATATGATAGACCAAAAACAGACACAGTGCAAGAAGATAATTAATTGCGCAAAGGTGTATGAAGCACGGTTGAAAGTCTTGGCTTATATGCAAGCAGAAGATGTCAAAAAAACGCAGGAAGCGTTGAATAAGTGGGCTGAAATTGTGAAACCGCCGCCATGCCGTGCAAGATTTGCTGATACGCTGTATCAGGCGGTGCTGGCAAGCGGCCTGTATTGTCCAATACGCGCTTAATCGTCGCCCCATCTATCACTTCAAGAGCGTACAAGTCGCCGCCTAGTGTTTTACGCGGATAAATGCACTGCGCATCAATGACAAACAAATCTTCCAGCAAGATGCGCAGCCAGTCCGCCCATGTATGCTCTTTGTCAGGCGACTGAAAGAACGCAATAGCTTCATCAATCTTTCTGTCTTTGCGCTGCGATTCGTTGTTTGCCGTTGACTCAACGTCGCGCTTTTGGATTATCCATTTCAGGCATTCCATTTGGTCTTTACGTGTCTCGATGACTAAGCGCAACACATCGTAGTTATCGGCAAGGGCGCGTAATTGTGCAAAGCCTATTGCCTCGCGTTCGCGCGGCTTGGAATGCCCAACATTGTAGAACGGCTCATAATCGAACCGCCGCCCCTCTGCCTGCTGTGCAACAGGGGCTAAAGGCTCGCCCACATCAAACCACCCGTCCGCGTTGCCGGTAAAGGCGTAACGGACACCAGCGGCAACGCGGGCAATAAAGCCTTGTGATAAAGGTGTCTTTTTACTCATTTATTTGCCTCGACCTGCGAACGCAGGTAATCAATCATGCCAGTTCGGGTGTCTAGTAGCTCGCCAAACGCGCGGCTTAAACAGTCGATTTGGTCGTCATGCTGACCGTTTGGAAACATTCGCATTTCTGAAATCAGCGCGTCTGTATCCCATGTGCCATCATCCAACACCATCACATTACCGATGTTGACCTGTGCCGCGAATGGCTCGGCTCGTGTTACCTTGTCGCCCGACTCAGGGCTGGCAGATACAGAAAAACCCGCCAATTGACGGGTCAGATATAGTGTTTGCGATTTACCGGCCTGTCCAGGGTCTTGAGGGATAGATATTTTTGTTTTCACGCCGTCTTTTTGCGCCGTGTTTTTCAAAATTCTGTCTCGCTCATCTGCGCCGTACTGACCGCGCACGACGTTGGCGATGATATACCGCCCATCTTCTGTTACGCCAAGCCTGCCGCCTGCCGTATAGTCGCCATCGTTCGCAGTGGACGCTAAGTCCCATCCGCGCACCCATCTGATATTTCCAGCGGGCAGGGCTTTCACAAATTGCAGATTGTCAGGCTTAAACGTGCCACCATCAGGCGGCGCTGGACGTTGCAAATACTGCCCGGCAAAGACATACGGCGCGGCTTGTTCCATTCGGCGCAGTGTTTCAATATCGTGCTTTTCAGGCCACAACGCCGTACCGTCGTCTTGAATAGCTGGCAGACAAAGGTGTTCCCACTCTTCGCCATTACCACCATCAAGCAGCCAACCTGCCAAGTCATTCTCGTGCAACCGTTGCATAATGAGAATAATCGGCGTTTCAGGGCTATTCTTCCGTGATTCGACTGTGTTTTGAAACCAGTCTATGATATTTTGCCGTCTGACCTCGCTTCGTGCTTCGTCTGCTTTATGCGGATCGTCAATGATGATACAACCACCGAAGCCGTCCCGATGTTTGCCAGCACCGAAACCGGTAATCGTACCGCCTGCGCCTATTGCGTACATCACACCACCTTCGGTTGTCTTCCAATGGCTACTGCTTTCGCTTTCAAGCTCCACATTCGGGAAAATTGCCCGATATTCCTCATGCTGCACCAAGTTCCTAATCTGCACGGAGTTATTGACCGCCAGTGTCGCAGAGTAGCTCGCATGAATAAACTCGCAATCAGGCACTCGTCCCATTGCCCATGCAATGAAGTTCACAACCGCAATCTCGGTTTTTGAGTAACGCGGCGGAATATTGATAATCAGGCGTTTCGTTTCGCCGTTGAAAACACGTTCTAGGGCGTTACAGATTAGGGCGTGATGATTCGCTCGCTGCCAAATATAGCCACGTCTTTGATAAAACATCCAGCGTGTAAACATATACAAGCTGCCGTATGATTCCTGGGGTATTTGTCAAAAGCGTGGGTAAGTGGTTTCACACCAACGATGAGAGCTGCACCCAATACATCCTACTGCGCACCATGAAAGAGTTGCCGGTGGGGTTACGCTGGAAAACGATGGAAAACGATTTCATCCTCATGACCCGCGAGCTACTGGATGAGATGACTACGCAGATGGTATTGGATGAGCAGGCCGACTTTGCCAACGCCGAACGCCATAAAGCCGCCATGTTAAAGGCCGAAAATCCGCTGGAATACGATTATTCGGACGGCTGGACAGCTAACTACGAGCAGCCCGCCGCCGAGCTGGAGGAGGCGTAATCATGAAACCACGATACTACCTAGCTCTCTATAAAGGCCATCGGGGCGGCTCCGGCTGGCGCGTATGGTGTGCTCGAGCCACCGACTGGCTGACCCGCATTCTCACTCGTGGCCAATACAGCCACGCCGAGATTGCCTACGGCCCAGTCGAAGGCGGCGGGTACGACTGTATTTCATCTTCCGTGCGCGACGGCGGTGTGCGCGCCAAAACGATGCTGCTGCCCGCTGATAAGTGGTTTTACTCCGAGTGGTACGCCGCCGCATTGGGGCTGCCCGACTGCTGGCGCTGGTCGCCCAATGACCTTGCCGCCATCGTGTCTGTCCTAAAAAGGCAGGCATGAAAAATCTCGCCACGCAGGCGGGGAATAAGAAAGATGAGACGGCGACGCGGCAGGTGCGGGAACACACGCAGCGAACTGCCCGCCTATCTCGACCTCGTGGCCGAACTGCACCTGCCCGGCTGGGAGTGTTTTGCAGACAGCCAAACCTTTACTGTGAGCAGCACCATCAACCGTAATTCGAGCTACGACGACCACCTGATTTATAAGTTCTGTCGACAAGCGGCAAAGCAGTAGAAAACAAACAGGTCAACGAGTATTCCATTAAAGGCTACTCTGGCACCGAAACCAATAAAGAAAACGGCAGCGTGACTGCCAAAGCCAGTATCAAATTCATCGATACACCAAAGACGGTTCAAACGTTGATGTGAATGCCAACCTGAACGTCAACTACGCTGATGAAAACAAAAAAGAATCTACCGCCGTCAAAGGCGATATGAATGCGACCAATGTTGTCATCAACGCCAAAGACTCTGCTGAAATCGCATCCAACATTACTGCCAACAACAACGTCAACATTACCGCAGGCAACGGCGTAACCTTCACCGAGTCAGCCAATACTGCCTCCAACCAAGGTACAGCCGTTAATGTCGGTATCGGCGCTGGTACGACAATCAATGTTGAAACCGGTGTTGCCGTTCCTCACGTCAATGGCTCTGTCGGCGTCAACAAAACCGATAACGCTTCTTCTACCGCCACAGGCGCGAATGTAGCGGCCGGCAATGACATTAAAATCAATGCCAACAACGGTGACGTCAACCTGCACGGTACCAACCTGGTATCCAACAACTCCGTTGAAGTAGAAGGCAACAAAGTCAATACTTCCGGCGCAATCAGCAGCGTTAACGAAAAAAACCTGACCGTCAATGTCAACGGCAGCTACGCTTCAGGTAAACCTGACGGCGGCATCAACGCCAAAGGTAAAAACGAAGCCAACGTAACCAATACGGCAAACACCATCCAAAGCGACAATGTTGTTATTACTACCGGCTCTCCAACCGGTTTGAGCGTCAACAATACGACCATCAACGGTAATAATGTTGCGCACTACTATGACGACAGTAAAGCTCCTGCGGCGAACCGTTATACCTATCGTCCTCGCCAACCAAGCTACGCCAAACGCCGTTTGCGCTACTAAGATGCGCTATTGAAGTCATTTAATAGCCCTTAAGGCATGCCGTCTGAAAACAGAAAGTTTTCAGACGGCATTTTTATCATCAATGCAAAACAACACACTATCTCTGTTATGATAATGCCTCGCTAATATTATTCCGTTCCAACCATGTCTTCCCCCCTTCCTTTTGACGCGCTCACACTTTCCATCGACGGTACCAACCTCATCGAAGCTTCTGCCGGTACGGGTAAAACCTACGGCATTGCCGCGCTCTTTACCCGACTGATTGTTTTAGAAAAAAAAGACATCGAGAAAATTCTGGTCGTTACCTTTACCAAAGCGGCGACGGCAGAACTGAAAACCCGTTTGCGCGCACGTTTGGACGAAGTGTTGCAGGTTTTGAACGAAATTCAAACTTTGGGCGGTAAGCCGGAACATATTTCAGACGGCCTGAACACATATTACGACAAAGAGAAAAAATCTCCCGATGACTTTCTCAATCGTTTGATTCCTTTGGCTTTAGGCGAGCAAGACGGACAGGAAAGCTGCCATCGCCTGATTCTCCGCCTCAAAGCCACGCTGAGCCAGTTTGACAACGCATCGATTTACACTATCCACGGCTTCTGTCAGCGCGTTTTGCGCGATTACGCGTTTTTGTGCGGCGCGCCTTTGGATGTCGAGCTGTCGGACGACTCGCGCGAGAGGCTGCTGATTCCTGCGCAGGACTTTTGGCGGCAGAAAGTGGCAACCGATACCACATTGGCACAATTGGTTTTTGACCGAAAATGCACGCCTGAAGAAATGCTTGCCGAAATCAAAAGCTATACCGGCCGCCCCTATCTGAAATTCAGACGGCCTGAAGGCAGTTTGAAAGAAGCCCAAGCCAACCTTCAAGAAACATGGCAAAAAGTTTGCGGTCAGTTGGAAGACTTGGAAAAAGCGTTTTGGACAATCTTGCCCAAACTTAATGGCCAGACCTACAAAAGAAATACCTTTGAAAATGTTTTTATCGATTTAAAAACAAACGCCGAATCCAGTCATCTGCCCCGCCTGAGCAAACAAACGCTAGGGAAATTAAGCCTCTTCAGTATCGACACGCTCAACAGCAAACTGAAAAAAGAATATAAAGCCGATGCCGATGCGCCGGAAATTGTCCAGCTGCAAGCCTTGGCCAATCTCGGTCGTGATTTGCAAGCAATGGAAAGCGCGGAAGAAGCGGTCTTCATCTGCCTGCAACTCGATCTCCTTTCCTACATCAACCAATCTATTGCCGAACAAAAAAAATCACGCCGCGAGCGCGTGTTTGACGATTTGCTGCTGGATGTCCATCAGGCATTGACCATCCATGAACACGGCAACGCATTGGCAAAAGTGGCGGCGGCAAACTGGGAAATCGCGCTGATTGACGAATTCCAAGATACCGACCCGCTGCAATATGAAATTTTCCGCCAAATTTTTATCGAACAAGGCTGCCCGCTGTTTCTCGTTGGCGACCCCAAACAGGCGATTTACAGCTTTCGCGGTGCGGACATTTACGCCTATCTGCAAGCCGCGCAAGATGCGGACCGGCATTACACCCTCGCCGTCAACTACCGCAGCCATGCCAAGCTGATCAACGGCATCAGCGCCTTGTTCAAACAAAAAAAACATCCATTCGTGTTGGAAAACATCGATTACAGCGATGTCTCCGCCAGCCGCGCCGCAAGCCGGCTGTCGCCACACTGCCCCGCCATCCAAGTGCGCTGGCTCAATACGGACGACCAAACCGGCAAAGAGATTTTGCGCGGCCGTGCCGCCGAATATTGCGCCGATGAAATTGCCTTTGCGCTCAATGAAGCAGCCGAAGGCCGTCTGAACTTCAAAGGCCGCGCGCTGGAATCCGGCGATATTGCCGTCTTGGTGCGCACCAACAACGAAGCAGCAATGATTGCCGGAAAACTGAAACAGCGCCGTATCCAAAGCGTGTTGCTGTCGCGCCAGTCCGTTTTCGATTCCGCCGAGGCAGACTCGCTGTCCGCGCTGATCGGCTTTTGGCTCAACCCAAGGCAAACCGACTGGCTTCGCTTTGTCTTGACCGGAGTTTTGTTCGGCTATACCGCCAAAGAAATTTACGAACTCAACCACAACGAACACCAGCTGCTGAAATGGCTGGAGTCATCTGCCGAGGCCATGGAAAAATGGCGGAAAGGCGGCATTTTTGCCGCCATGCAGCAGTTTGCCACCCTACATGACATTGAAACACGCCTGCTCAAAGGCGGCAACGAACGCAGCCTGACCAACTACTACCAAATTCTGGAGCTTTTGGCCGAAGAAGACAGCCAAAGCCGTAACCCTGCCGCCCTGCATAAATGGTTAAACGAGCAAATCAGCCGTGCGCGCAGCGGCCATTTCCCGTCAGACGCACAAACCATCCGTCTTGAAAGCGACGAAAAATTGGTCAAAATCGTTACCATGCACGCGTCGAAAGGTTTGCAATATCCTTTGGTGTACTGCCCCTTCGCATGGGATACCAAAGACAATTCCAAAGAAAACTGGAAAATCCTACATACTGAAAGCCATGAAACCGAGCTGCTGGCCAAATCACAAACCTCAGAAGCAGAACTAAGCCACCTTGCCGACGAAAAGACGGCAGAAGATTTGCGTCTGCTCTATGTCGCACTTACCCGCGCCGAAGAACAGCTCAACATCTACGCCGCCGCCAACAAAAACTGTACGCCAAACAATCCTTTTGCCTATCTGCTCGAAGGTTTGCCAGATGCCGACCGCGAAAGCGTCAGCCAAAGCTATAAAAGCGCGACAGACGTTGTGGAAATGCTCAAAACCAACTGGCAACGCTTTATCAAGAACGCACCTGAAAATACGGAGTTTGCCTTCACGGAAGAAGCCCCGCCGGAAACCATCTACCAATACAGCCGCCAGCAAGACCAAGCTTTTGGCGCACATAGCATCAAACGCCGCGATTTTGACTTTATCCGCCACACCAGCTTTACCGGTTTGAGCAGACACACCAAGTCAACCGACGAACAACACGAGCCTTTGCAACCTGCCATCGACCCGGCAGAAAGCGCAGACCGTGCCATGCCGTCTGAAAACCTGCCGTCCCCACTTTCAGACGGCCTTGATATCCACCATTTCCCCCGCGGCACCAATGCCGGCGTATGTTTGCATGAAATGTTGGAAAAACTCGACTTCGCCGCCTCTGCCGAGAGCCAATCCGAAATGATTGCCGAAGTTTTACAACGCCACAGCTTTGAAGACAAATGGTTGCCAACGGTAAGTACCATGCTCGACACCTGCCGCCTGACGCCTTTAATCGGCGAGAGCCTGTCGCAGATTCCGCCGACCCGACGCCTGCCCGAAATGGGGTTTACCCTGTACATGGACGATTTCAAACTGGACAACTTGCGCCGTTGGTTTGCCTCAAGCGAAGCAAACCTGCCGACCGAATGCGTCCAAGCCGCGCAACTGCTTGATTTCCATGATTTGCAAGGCTATTTAAACGGCTTTATCGATATGGTTTGTCAAGATTCAGACGGCAATGTCGTTTTAATCGACTACAAATCCAACTATTTGGGCAACGATACAAGCGCGTACACGCAACAAGCGATGAACGAATCCGTGGCGCATCATCACTACTACCTGCAAGCCCTGATCTACGCCGTTGCCATTGCGCGCTACTATGCCCTGCGCGGCAAGCCGTTGACCAAAATCGCCATCCGCTACCTCTTCCTACGCGGCATGGACGGCTCGGAACGAGGCATTTGGAAATGGGACATCGATACCGCCCTGCTTTCCACTTTTGTTGAACGAAAAACAAATTCTTGATAAATCATTTTGTTAAACCGTCAAAAAGGCTGTCTGAAACGTTTTCAGACGGCCTGTTTAAACGGCTGCCGGTATGGTTATGGAACGATATTGTCCTGCGCGCAATCTTCAAACGGAAAGAATGCTTTTCTATTTCTTTATAACCAAAGCGTCTGCTGCTGGTTTTTCGGCAGCAAATGACTCACGCCGATACCGATCAGGCGGAAGGCGTCTTCGCGTTGCGGCGGTATGCGTTGCAACAAAGTATGCGCCGCCTGAAGCAGCGAGGTGCTGTCGGGCAAGACGGAAGAATACGTCAGCGAACGCGTGATAATGCGGAAATCGTGGGTTTTGAGTTTGAGGGTAACGCCTTTGGCTTCGACGTTTTTGCGTTCGATTTGCCGCCAAAGGTCTTCGGCAAGGTGCGGTAAATGGCTAGAAACCTGCGCCAAAGACAAATCTTCGGGCAAGGTGATTTCGGTTGAGATTTGCAGGCGTTCGCGTTCGGCTTTGACCGGCCGCTCGTCGATACCGCGTGCCAAATCGTAAAGGCGGTAGCCGTAACGGCCGAAATGGTTTAAAAGTTCGCCGCGCTCAAAACGGCGTAAATCGCCGGCGGTCTGCATACCGAGGGTATTCATCTTTTTCAGCGTGACTTTGCCAACACCGGGAATCTTACCCAACGGCAGGCTCTCCAAAAACACCATGATTTTTTGCGGCGGCAGCACAAACTGCCCGTTCGGCTTGCGCCAGTCGGAAGCAATTTTGGCCAAAAACTTATTGGGTGCGATGCCTGCGGAGGCTGTCAAACCGGTTTCTTCAAAAATTTCGGCACGAATGCGTTTGGCTACCTCGCTGGCGTACGGGATATTTTCAAAATTTCGGGTAACATCCAAATAGGCTTCATCCAAAGACAAAGGCTCGATCAAATCGGTATAACGCCGAAACACAGCATGAATCTGCGCCGAAACTTGGCGGTACAAATCGAAATGCGGCGGCACAAACACCGCCTGCGGACACAGCCTTTTCGCCGTCGCCACCGACATGGCCGAGTGCAAACCGAATTTGCGTGCTTCATAAGAAGCGGCACAAATAACCGACCGCGTACCGTCCCACGCCACAACGACGGGCAGCCCTTTCAGGTGCGGCTGCTCGCGCAGTTCTACCGAAGCGTAGAATGCGTCCATATCGATATGGATGATTTTGCGTTGAGACATGGGAAAAGGTGGATAAGAAAAAGGCTTATTGTAACAAAAGGCCGTCTGAAGTTTCAGACGGCCTCTATGTTTAAGCCTTATTTTTTACTGGAAAGCTGGTCAAACAATCCACCATCGGCAAAGAATTTTTTCATGATTTCTTCCCACGATCCAAATTTCTCATTCGGATTAAACGTCTCAATTTCAGGGAAGTCGGCTTTGTGTTTCGCCAAGACTTCGGCATTGCGCGGACGCAGGTAAAGATTGGCGGCCAATTCTTGGGCCGGTTCGCTCCAGAGGTTTTGCAGATAGGCTTCGGCAGTGGCGCGTGTGCCTTTTTTGTCGACTACGCTGTCCACGACGGCAACCGGCGCTTCGGAAAGAATGGTGTAGCTTGGATAAACGATTTCAAACTGGTCTTGGGTCAGCTTTTTGCTGACATAGTTGGCTTCATTTTCAAAGGTAACCAAGACATCACCGATATTGCGTTGGCTGAAGGTCGTTGTTGCTGCGCGGCCGCCGTTTTCAAACACAGGCGTGTTTTTCAGCAATGCGGCCACAAAATCTTTGGTTTTGCCTTCATCGCCGTTATTGACTTTCAAACCATAACCGTACGCACCCAAAAATGCGTAGCGGCCGTTGCCGGTGGTTTTCGGGTTGGCCAAAACGATTTGCACGCCGTCTTTAGCCAAATCGCCCCAGTCTTGGATGTGTTTCGGATTACCTTTACGTACCAAGAAAACGACGTTGCTGGTATAAGGTACGGCATTGTCCGGCAGGCGTGTATTCCAATCAGCTTTGACCAAACCTTTTTTCACCAAAAGCTCGATATCGGAAGTCTGGTTCATGGTCACCACATCGGCAGCCAAACCGTTAGCGACAGCCAAAGCCTGCTTGCTGGAGCCGCCGTGCGACTGTTGGACTTCAACCGTCTGCCCGCCGTTTTTTGCGGCAAACTCTTTGACAAATAAAGGATTGTATTCTTTATAAAAATCGCGGGCGACATCGTAGGAGACGTTCAGCAATTTGACTTCGCCCCCCTTACCTCCGGCAGCTTGAGAGGCATTGTCGGCGGATTGTTCGGTTTTTGGCGAGCACGCGCTCAAAGCCAGCGCGGCGGTCAAAGCGGCAAAAGAAAGCGTACGGATATTCATGGTCGGCTCCTGTTAAAAATATGGGAGCACTTTATCGGGATTGGATGCAAACTGGAAATAATGTTTGCTTTCGCGTTTATCAGTTTTGGTTATATACAATCCGGGCGGAAATCGGGAAAAAATGCCCACTCAAATACACATTACAATAAATTTCATATACATCAATCAGATAAAGATTAAAGCAGCTATTTATACAGGATAAACATACGTTGCAAACAGCATTACCCAATACGTCAGGCCGTCTGAAAACCCAATATAAATAATTATTTATAATTAAAAAATCTAATCCTTTTTATTTACAAAAAATACAAATAAGAGTAATGTTTCTACTCGCCAAAATACAAGGCCTTTCATTCAACAACAAAAATGGAGTATAGAAACTATGAAACAATGGATGCTTTTAGGATTGCTGGGATTGGGCGCAGTGGCGCAGGCGCACGATGTTTGGGTGGCCGCACCGACACATCAGCCTGCCGGCCAAATCCTGCATGCGGATTTAGGTTACAGCCATGACTTCCCCAATGTCGAAAAAATCGCCGACGACCGCGTGCATATTTTCAAACCACTGCAATTGACCGGCAGCTCAAAGAAAACCGTTGATTTGGTAAATAAAGGCGAAAACTATCAATACGTTTCCAAAGCCGCATTGCCTGAAGGCTCCTACTGGGTCAGCGCAACCTACAAACCGACTTTCTGGTCGAAAAACCAAGACGGCTGGAAACAGCAAAACTTGAAACAGCTGGCCGGCGCAACCTATTGCGAACAGGCGCAAATGTTCGGCAAAAGCTTTGTCCAAGTGGGCAACGGCGCAGTTGATGAAGCTGTATTGACCCGCCCTATCGGCCAAGATCTGGAACTGGTTCCGCTGAAAAATCCGAACGAAGTCCAAGCCGGCGGTATTTTGCCGGTCAAAGTCCTGTACAAAGGCGAGCCTTTGGTTAAAGCCACCGTTACCGCCAGCTCGGACACTTTGGCCGAAATGGACTTGGAATCAACCCATGACCACCGCGAGCCTCAAGGCTTCTCCGGCAAAACCGATAAAAACGGCGTGGTCAATGTGATTACGTTGATTGACGGCTTGTGGAAAATCAAAGTGGTGAACGAGACCGATTACAGCGATAAAAGCGTATGCCAGCAGGACAAAGCTTATGCAACGCTGATCGTACCTGTCGGCACCAAACGCGCGGCTGCACGCCATGCCCTCCATCATCAACACTAACAGCCATTAACAAAAGGCCGTCTGAACTTTCAGACGGCCTTAATTTATTCCCATTCATAACCCAAATTTCTAAAAAAACGGGAGTATGTTTCCAATCTATCCTCATTCAATTGGGCAAACCGGACACGATTGCAGCCGGTCAAGACCACATTTCCCATCCAGTGCGCCCCAAAGACGCGCTCTAAAGGGACATTCCTCATTTGATTGATAAACGGTACTTCTAAAGAAAATTGCGTAGCAATATTCGGAGGCGCAAATTTCAAACCCAAGTCCTGCAATCTATAACGGTGTTGCGCCGTCAAAAACATATCTTCATGGTGCAGCTTTACCAGCCATTCCATATCGGCAATTTTTTCGTCTTTCGGCGGCAACGGCGGTCGGATTTCTACATTTAAGCCCAATTGTCGCGGCATGGCTAAAAGCCGTCTGCTGCGCAGGCTGAAACCACCGTTCTGCGGCTCGTCCAAATTCGGAGAAGTCTGAATCAGATGTTGTTTGGCCAAATATTGGTCGGTTCCCTTCAGGAAAAACTGCCCGTCGGCTTCGGTTTCCAACAAAATCGGCAAAGGTGCACCGATATAGTCATATTCCCGATAGGCATCCTGCCAGTTTTGACCGTTCAACACCCAGCCGTCATTTTGAACAATCAAACAATAATCCGTATCGATGTAATACATCAGTTGGTACAAAACAAACAAATTGTATTCCAGATAACCGAATTTCCGGCAAGGCTGATGTCGGATATTTTCCGGCAAACCTTGCGGACAGCTCGGGCTGATCAGCAATCCACGGCTGCCGGGCAATTCGGCACAGCTGCGGATAATGGCATACATCGTGCCCTCGGTATAAGAATCTGCGCCGGTAATACCAACCACGGTAATGTCAGTAAAACTCATTAATATATTCCCTTGTTTCAGACGGCCTTTGAGTTATTTACGACGCCTTATTGCAGATATCTTTCAAGCGATATAAGGCATCCAAGGCTTCGCGCGGCGTGAGGTTGTCGGGCTGAATTTGCGCCAAAGCTTCAGCCAATTCATTGTTCTGCAAATTATCGACAGGCTCAACTTCTTGTTCTTTCCCTTCCTCTTCAGTCCCATTTTCAGACGGCATGGCGCTGAAAATATCCAACTGCGGACGGTTGGCGGCAGCTTGGTTTTCCAAATCGTTTAAATGCTTTTGAGCCGCTTTCAAAGCACGGTTGGGCAGACCTGCGAGTTTGGCGACGGCGATACCGTAGCTTTTGCTGGCAGGGCCGGGTTCGATGTGGTGGAGGAAGACGATGTCTTGTCCTTGTTCGAGCGCGGAAAGGTGCATGTTGACTGCCGTTGCGTGGGCTTCGGGCAGTTTGGTCAGTTCGAAATAGTGGGTGGCGAAGAGGCTGAAGGATTTGTTTTTTTGCAGCAGGTGTTCGGCGATGGCGTGCGCGAGGGCGAGGCCGTCGAAGGTGGAGGTGCCGCGTCCGACTTCGTCCATGAGGACGAGGGATTGGTCGGTGGCGTGGTGGAGGATGTAGGCGGTTTCGCTCATTTCGACCATGAAGGTAGAGCGGTTGGAGGCGAGGTCGTCGGAGGCGCCGATGCGGGTGAAGATTTGGTCGATGGGTCCGATTTGGGCGGCATCGGCGGGGACGAAGCTGCCGGTGTGCGCCATGAGGACGATGTGGGCGACTTGGCGCATGTAGGTGGATTTGCCGCCCATGTTGGGGCCGGTCAGGAGCATGAGGCGGTGTTTGTGGTCGAGGCGGGTGTGGTTGGCGGTGAAGTGGCGCACTTGTTGCTCGACGACGGGATGGCGGCCTTTTTCGATATGGATGACGGGGTAGTCGGCGAACTTGGGGCAGACGAAGCCGCGTTCGGCGGCGGTGGAGGCAAAGGTGGAGAGTACGTCGAGGGCGGCGGCGGCTTTGGCGGCTTTTTGAAGCTGAGGCAGGGTCGTCTGAATGTCTTTGAGGAGGGCTTCAAACAGGCGTTTTTCCAATGCCAATGCCTGCTCTTGCGCGGTCAGGACTTTGTCTTCGAAGGTTTTGAGTTCGGGGGTGATGAAGCGTTCGGCGTTTTTCAGGGTCTGGCGGCGTTGGTAGTCGGCAGGGGCTTGTTCGGCCTGGACTTTGGATAACTCGATGTAGAAGCCGTGGACGCGGTTGAACTCGACTTTGAGGGTGGAAAGGCCGGTGCGTTCGCGTTCGCGCGCTTCGAGGTCGAGCAGGAATTCGTCGCCGTGGTTTTGGATGTGGCGCAACTCGTCGAGTTCTGCGGAATAGCCTTGGTTGATGACGCCGCCGTCTTTGAGCCAAACGGCGGGTTCGGGCATCACAGCGGCTTTGAGGGTTTCGGCTACGGGCAGGGTTTCGGGGAAAACGGCTTTGAGGGTTTCTAAGAGGCTGCTGCCCTCGGCAGACAATTCGATTTCGGACAGGGCAAACAGGCTGTCGCGCAGGGCGGCAAGATCGCGCGGGCGGGCGTTGCCGACGGCGATGCGGGCGGCGATGCGTTCGATGTCCGCGATGTTTTTCAGACGGCCTTGCAGGGCTTCGTATTGCGAACCCAGCGCGGCAACGGCTTCTTGGCGGGCGCGGATGTGGGCGCGGCTGCGTAAGGGGTGGTGCAGCCAGAGTGCCAAGAGGCGGCTGCCCATGTGGGTGGCGCAGCCGTCGAGTATGGAAAACAGGGTCGGCGATTTTTTGCCGGAGAGGGTTTGCGTGATTTCAAGATTGCGGCGCGTGGCGGCGTCCATGCCGATATATTGGCTGTCGGTTTCGAGCGAAATGCCGTCTAAGTGTTGCGGCATCAGGTTTTGCGTCAGGCGGATGTAGTTCAACAGCGCGCCCGCCGCGCCGACGGCGGCTTCGTGTTCCTTGCCGTCCAAACCAAAGCCGTGCAAGTCTTGGCAGCCAAAGTATTCGGTCAACAATTTCGCGCCCGCGTCGGCGGCAAACTGCCATGAGTTCAGGCGCGTGATGTTGGCAGAGGTCGTACCACGGGCAGGCTGCGCACTCTGAAAACCATTAGGCAGGCTTTTGCCTTCGGGCAACAGGATTTCCGCCGCCTGCAAACGCGCCAGCTCGTCGGCGAGTTTGTCCGCCGTCGTCAGCTTGGTTTTGAATTCGCCGCTTTGCAAAGATGCCCACGCGATGGCGATGTGTTTTTTATCCGCGTTCACCGCCGCGATGCGGTTGGTTTCCTTGTCTTCCAAAAACGCCGCGTCGGTCAGCGTGCCGGGCGTAACGATGCGCACGACTTTGCGCTCCACCGGCCCTTTGCCCGCGCCGACTTCGCCCACCTGCTCGCACACCGCCACGCTTTTGCCCATCTTCACCAGCCGCGCCAGATACTGCTCCGCCGCGTGAAACGGCACGCCCGCCATCTTAATCGGCACGCCGTCCATCTGCCCGCGCGTGGTCAGGGTGATGTCCAACAGCTTCGCCGCTTCCACCGCGTCATCCAAAAACAACTCGTAAAAATCGCCCATGCGGTAAAACACCAGCTTGTCGGCGTGCTGCGATTTGATGGCGAGATACTGCTGCATCATCGGGGAAACAGTGGGTTTGGACATGGAAAAGCCTTAGAAACGCAAAAGCGTTATTGTAACAAAAGGCCGTCTGAAAACCTAAATAAGCTTTCAGACGGCCTTTTATGTGTGCCAAATAAAATTAGTTATAAACGAAAATAATGTCTAAATCTTTCTTCGGCAGGAAATTTTCTTTGACTGCTTGGAAGCGGTTCGGCCCTACTTTGCGCAGGGATTTGTCCCAGCAGAGTGAAATCACGGTATTGGGCTCGCGGTCTATGGTCAGGGTGAATTTACCGATGGGTTTTGCCCAGTTGGCACCTGTGGTCAGGATATAGCCCAAATGGTGATAGACCTTTTCTTCTTTCACATTTTTAAAGTTTTTAAGGAAGTTTTCATCCATACAGTACTCATCTATGAATGCTTTGCTGTCTTTGGCTTTGAGCGAAGGCAGGAAGCTGCCGCCAACCAACGGGGTGTATTGGTGTTTGATTTCGGTTACAGCGTTGGCTTTAAAGGTTTGCTTCCAGCTGTAAATAATCTGCGCCGACCAATACGTCCAGCCCATCATGTTCAATTCGCTGGCTGGAAGTAAGGATTTGATTTTAGGCGAGCTGCAAGTACGAATTTTCTTATCGAGCTTTTCGGCATCTTTGTTTTGCGTCCATGGGTGCATCAACTCCTGATCGCTCAAACCGCATTTTTTCAAGTCGGCGGTTACATCCACCAACGTTCCGTTACTACGTTCAAAATAGGCACGGACGTGGGCTTGCGGGCGGACAGGTTTGCCGTCGGCGTAAATGCGGAAGCTGTTAACCAAGCCTTTGGTGTCGGCAAAGTCGGAAACTGTGGCCGCAGGAACGATGGGCAAAGGGAAAAGGACAGTTTCGATAATGTCTTGCGAGGAGGTGTTTTTAAACCGGTAATGCACGCGAATCTGGTTTTCGCTGATGTACAAATCTTCGCTCTGCATATCGATATGCGGATTTTTCAGATATTTGATGCCGCTCGTGCTGACTGTACCCGTGCTGTCGTTGGCATGGGCTGCTCCGGCAAGCAGGAGGAGCAAGATTAAAGCTTTTTGTTTCATGATTTAACCCCTTTGAAACAGGCCGTCTGAAAAACAGGTTTCAGACGGCCTTTAATAGCAGCTTGGGTTTAAGCCAAAGCCACTTCCAAATTATCAATCAGTCGCGTTGTACCCAGACGGGCGGCGGCAAGCACCACCAATTCTTTATCGCCAACATGAGCCACTGCCAAGCTGTGTGCATGGCGGATTTCAACGTAATCAACCACCCAGCCGGCATCGGTCAAACGGTGGATACATTCGTCTTCAAGCTGGGCGTAATCCAGATTGCCGTTTTTCAGGGCAGCGGCAATATTTTGCAACTCTTGATAGAGGCGCGGCGCTTCTGCGCGTTCTGCTTCGCTCAAATATTGGTTGCGGCTGGAAAGTGCCAGGCCGTCTGAAGCGCGGCCGGTGTCGACAGGAACAATGTCGATATTGAAGTTCAAATCTTCAACAAAGCCTTTGATAATCGCCAGCTGCTGATAGTCTTTTTTGCCGAAGCAGGCGGTATCAGGTTGAACAATGTTGAACAACTTGGTCACAACAGTCGCCACGCCGCGGAAATGGCCCGGACGGAATTTGCCGCACAATTCGTTTTGCAAGTGCGGAGGCTCGACATTGAAACGCTGTTCCACATTCGGATACAGCTCTCTTTCATCAGGCGCGAACACGACGGCAACGCCCTCGCCTGCCAATTTGTCGGCATCTTGCTGCAAAGTGCGCGGATATTTGTCGAAATCTTCGCCTTGTCCGAATTGCAGGCGGTTGACAAAAATACTGACCACAACGTTATCGGCACGTTTTTTTGCTTCGCGCACCAGCGCAAGATGACCTTCGTGCAAATTGCCCATGGTCGGCACAAATGCCACTTTTCCGGCAGTTTTGCGCCACTCGCGCAATTCTTTAATCGTATGAATGATTTGCATGGTTTGAAAAATCCTTTATCTTTTCCGCCGTTTTATCAACGGAAATCACGCGCCGATTATACGCTTTTATTCATCAAAAAGGCCGTCTGAAATAAGTTTCAGACGGCCTGGATTTTATTTTATCCGACAAACGTATGTTCGACAGATGGGAACGTTTTTGCTTTGACTTCGTCCACATAAGCTTTGACCGCGGCTTGAACGCTGTCTTTGCCCTGCATAAAGTTCTTCACGAATTTGGCGGTTTTACCGGGGAAAATGCCGAGCATATCATGCATCACCAAAACCTGACCGTCGCAATCCACGCCTGCGCCAATACCGATGGTCGGGCAAGAAACTGTCTCGGTCACTTTTTTTGCCAATTCTGCAGGAACGCATTCCATCAACACAATCGCCGCACCTGCCGCATCATGCGCTTTGGCGTCATTGAGCAACGCCTCTGCCTTGTCGCCGCGGCCTTGAACTTTATAGCCGCCGAATGCAAACACGGATTGCGGAGTCAGGCCGATGTGGGCGCAAACAGGGATACCGCGCATTTGCAGAAATTCAGTGGTCTCCGCCATCCAGACACCACCTTCAAGCTTGACCATATGCGCGCCGGCCGCCATCAACTCTGCCGCTGCCGCAAATGCCTGCTCTTTGCTCTGCTGATACGCACCAAACGGCAAGTCGCTGACAATCATGGCATTTTTAGTACCACGAGCCACGCATTCAGTGTGGTAGCACATATCTTGCAAGCTCACCGGCAAAGTAGACTGACGACCTTGCACCGCCATGCCCAAAGAATCGCCAACCAGCAACACATCCACGCCGGCATTGTCCATCAGCGCGGCAAAGCTGGACTCATAAGCGGTCAGCATGGCGATTTTTTCGCCCTCTGCTTTCATTTTTTGCAAAGTGTTTACGGTAATCATGTGTTTTGTGTGTTCCGCCCGACGGGCAGCCCTTTGTTGTAATGGAAACGCGGTATTATAAGGTCTGCTTTTAAAATATCAAAGCATAAGCAAAAAGCCCGACTGCTTTCACAATCGGGCTTTTAATTGGTGCCGGCACCAAGAGTCGAACTCGGGACCCCCTGATTACAAGTCAGGTGCTCTACCAACTGAGCTATACCGGCTTACTGAAATGCCTTGCAGCACCATCAGTCTTTAACTGGTGCCGGCACCAAGAGTCGAACTCGGGACCCCCTGATTACAAGTCAGGTGCTCTACCAACTGAGCTATACCGGCAAGGAAGTCGGCATTATGCCGATAAGTTCCCATCTTGACAAGCATTTTAAAACAAAGTTACTCACGAAATTATAAAAACCAATGATTTTAAAGAAAATTAAATACCTGCCTTATCTTTTCATCCAACACACTCAAAGGCCGTCTGAAAACCACCCCAGCGCAAAACATCATTGTTTCTGTTAAAATAACGCCTTTAATATCTTTTGCCTGCACCCATGCCACCCCGCCATCCTTACCGCCGCCTGCGCCCAGCCAAATCCCATCTGCCCGAAGTCGGCATTTCCGAAGAAGGCAATATCCGTTCCCTGCATTTGGGCAGCGACACCATTCAAAGCTCCATGAATGTCGATCATCCATCCGAGCTGGTGTTGTCGTACAGCCGCGCCATGATGGGTTGGCTGCTGTTTGCAGAAACCCCGCCGAAACACATCACCCAAATCGGCTTGGGTGGCGGCTCGTTTGCCCGTTGGATAGACAGCTATCTGCCCCACACCAAGCAAACCGCCATAGACATCAATCCGCAAGTCATCGCCGTGGCGCGCAGCCTGTTTGAATTGCCGCACGAAGGCGAAAATTTTGAAATTATCGAGGCAGATGGTGCGGAATATATTAAAGTGTTCCGCCACAATACCGATGTAATTTTGGTAGATGGTTTTGACGGCGAACAGATTATCGATGCTTTGGTTGAAGAACCCTTCTTCCAAGACTGCCGCAACGCCCTCTCTCCCGACGGCGTATTTGTCACCAACTGGTGGAGCGGCGACCAGCGTTATCAACGCTTTGTCGAACGCCTGCTCAACGTCTTTGACGGCCGCGTACTCGAGCTGCCTGCCGAAAGCCACGGCAACGTAGCGGTCATGGCGTTCCAAAGCAGCCCTAAAGAACAAAATCTCGACAACCTGAAAAAACGCGCCGAAAAATTAAGCGAAAAATACGGCTTGGACTTCAAACGGATGCTTGCTGATTTGAAAGCCAACAATCAAAACAACGGCAAGAATTTTTATCTGTAAACCGTTTCAGGCCGTCTGAAAATAAACAAGGACACACCCATGCTCAAACCCGACATCATTCAAATCTCCGGCCCGGCCGGTTTGCTGGAAACCATCTATCTGCCAAGCACACAAGAATCCGCCCGCGGCGTTGCCGTCATCAACCACCCCAATCCCTTGCAAGGCGGCACCAACACCAACAAAGTCATCCAAACCGCTGCCAAAGCCCTCAGCCAACTCGGCTTCCATTGCTACCTACCCAATTTGCGTGGCGTAGGCAATAGCGAAGGAGAACACGACTACGGCCGCGGCGAAACGCAAGACTGTATTACCGTTATCGACTACGCCCGCGCGCAACATCCTGATGCGCCGCAATTCGTCCTGGCCGGTTTCTCATTCGGCGGCTACGTTTCCACCTTTGCCGCACAAGCGCGCACGCCTGATTTACTGTTACTAATGGGCGCCGCCGTCCATCACTACACCGACCGCCCGGAGCCATCCAACGTTCCCGATGTCGCCAAAACATTGATGATTCATGGCGCGGAAGACGAAGTCGTCGAAATCAACAAAGCCCTGACATGGGCAGAACCACAAGGCCTGCCTGTTATCACCATTGCCGGCTCGTCCCACTTCTTCCACGGCAAACTCATCGTTTTACGCGATACGATCACACGGTTTGCACCGGCTTTATTAGGCTAAAATCTGGCTACACAATAAAACAAGGCCGTCTGAAAGCTTTTTCAGACGGCCTTGTTTGTATGAAACCTTATTATCTAAATATCAGGCTCAAGTATTCAGAAATCCATCAAGGATTTTCTACTTAACATATCAATTCTGAGTCAACCAATACTGTAAACCAATCAAAGTCTTACCATCTTTGATTTCATCGTTTGCCAATGCATTGCGCACCTCGTCCTTGCTCATCAGGACGGTTTCTGTAATTTCATCCTCATCGTTGCTCAACTCGCTGCCCAAACGCACGCCTTGCGCTTGGTAGAGATACATTTTTTCATCGCAAAAACCGACTGCGGTGTAAAAGGAGTATAACAGTTTGACACTGTCGGCGACATATGGCGTTTCTTCCGCCAACTCACGCAAAGCGCATTCGGCAGGGTCTTCGTCCGCCACATCCAATTTACCCGCCGGCAATTCCAACGTCGCCTGATCGGCGGCATAACGCCATTGGCGTACCAAAACAACTTTGCCGTCTTCTGTTTCCGCCAATACACACGCAGCACCCGGATGACGGATCACAACCCGTTGGCTTTCATTGCCGTTGGGCAGGCGTACCCGATCACGGCTGATGGTAACAAAAGAACCTTCGTAGATTGGCTCGCTGCTTAATTTAGTTTCCTTCAAATCCATTTTTTACCTCATTTTTCCAAATTATTAAATATTAAAGGCCGTCTGAAATCCTTTTTCAGACGGCATAGATAAGCCTTATTCCCGAGTACGTTCAATTTCAATACCGACCTGCGCCACATCAGGCAGGATACCCGGCTTCACAATACGGACGCGCACTTTGGCCGCACCAAAATCATTTAAAATCAATTGGGCGATATATTCCGCCAAAGTTTCCAGCAGTAAAAAATCCTGTTCGGCAAGGCTGCGGCGTACAACTTCGCATACTTCGCCATAATGAATGGTGTCGCCGATATCGTCGCTCGTGCCGGTACGCTCGGGAACACTGATTTCCAAATCCAAAATCAAAGTCTGTTTACGCTCGCGTTCCCAATCATATACGCCGATTAAAGTATCGGCCTTCATGCCGTACAAAAAGATTTTATCCATTTGCCTGTCCGTTTTTTTTGATAGAATAACCGTTCCCATTTTAAGTAAAGCACCCAAAATGTTCAATGTACTCGCCATTATTGCCGCCTATCTTATCGGCTCCCTGTCTTTTGCCGTCATCGTATCAAAATATTACGGCATGGACGATCCGCGCACTTACGGCTCCGGCAACCCCGGTGCCACCAACGTCTTGCGCAGCGGTAAGAAAAAAGCAGCCGCACTGACCCTGCTCGGCGATGCAGTAAAAGGCTTGATTGCCGTCATCTTGGCTCGCTGTCTGCAAGATGCTTTAAATTTGTCTGATGCAACGATAGCACTGGTTGCCATCGCCGCATTGGTCGGTCATATGTGGCCAATATTTTTCAATTTTAAAGGAGGCAAAGGCGTAGCCACCGCATTGGGCGTCTTACTTGCCCTCTCCCCCGTAACCGCCCTGCTCTGCACCTTGGTTTGGCTGGTCATGGCATTCGGTTTCAAAGTCTCCTCACTCGCCGCACTGGTCGCCACCATCTGCGCACCCATCTTCGCCTTCTTCATGATGCCGCACGCCTCTTGGGCATGGGCAACCGTATTCATTGCAGCATTGGTGTTGTACCGCCACAAAAGCAATATTCAAAACCTGATTCAAGGTAAAGAAAGCAAAATCGGAGATAAAGCCGGGAAATCTTAAAAATGTAGATACAATCAATAAAAGGCCGTCTGAAAGTATATTTTTCAGACGGCCTTTTATAGCTTCACTTGCTTTATTCACGCATAATCAATCAATCTTAATATATTCCACCGACAAAATCTCTATAATCTCACGTCCTTCCGGTGTATCCAAGACAACTTCATCGCCTTCGCGTGCTTTAATCAGGCTGCGTGCCAAAGGGGAAATCCATGAGATTTTGTTTTTAGCGGTATCGATTTCATCTACTCCGACGATTTTAACGGTTTGTTCACGACCGTCTCCGCGCAATAAGCCAACGGTGGCGCTGAAGAAAATCTGATCCGTGGCTTCACGCGCTTCAGGGTCGACGACAACGGCTGCTTCCAAGCGTTTGGTTAGGAAGCGGATACGGCGGTCGATTTCGCGCATACGGCGTTTGCCGTAAAGATAGTCGCCATTTTCGCTGCGGTCGCCATTGCTTGCCGCCCAGTTAACGATTTGGACGATTTCCGGGCGTTCTTTGTTAACCAGATGATAAAGTTCGTCTTTCAATGCCTGCCAACCGGTAGGTGTGATGTAATTTTTGGTTTCGGTACTCATGATGTGTCTAAAACATAATTAAAGGCCGTCTGAACGTTAATTTTCAGACGGCCTTTATTGTAAGTCAATTTACTTTATTCTTCATCATCACTATCGCTGATACTGATGCTGTGTTCCATTTTGCTTGGATGTACTTTCAAACCGCCACAACCTGATTTTTCGGTAGAGAGACGGTTTAGATACGCTTCGTCGATATCGCCGGTTTGATAAACACCGTTAAAGCATGAAGAATCGAAGGATTCGATTTTTGGATTGAGTGCTTTGACTACTGCTTCCAAGTCTTCTAAATTTTGGAAGACGATACCGTCCGCGCCAATCTCGGCCGAGATTTCTGCTGCGCTGCGGCCGTTTGCAATCAGTTCTTCACGGGTCGGCATATCGATACCGTACACATTCGGATAGCGCACTTCGGGAGCTGCAGAAGCAATATAGACTTTGCGCGCACCTGCCGCTCGTACCATTTCAACGATTTCACGGCTGGTCGTACCGCGCACGATGGAATCATCCACCAACAAAACGCTTTTGCCATTAAACTCGGTTTCCATCGGACTGAGTTTTTGGCGTACTGATTTTTTACGCGTTGCTTGTCCGGGCATGATGAAAGTGCGGCCGATATAGCGGTTTTTAATCAGACCTTCGCGGTAAGGTTTTTCGAGATGGACGGCAAGCTCCATCGCGCTGGGTCGGCTGGTATCAGGAATCGGCATCACGACATCGATATCGTCGACGGGCAACTCGCGTTTGATTTTTTCCGCCAAAGAAACACCCATATCCAGACGCGCCTGATAGATGGATACGCCGTCGATGACGGAGTCTGGACGCGCGAAATAGACATATTCAAAGAGACAAGGGCTGAGTTTGACTTTATCACTGCATTGACGCGACACGATTGAACCGTCAAAGCTGACAAACACGGCTTCACCCGGCTGGATATCGCGTTCCAAATCATAGGCAAGTGCGTTGAAAGCAACTGATTCAGAGGCAACGGCATACGATTTTTTACCGGATTCATCGGTTTGCGAACCCAATACCAACGGACGGATACCGTGAGGATCGCGGAAGGCAACCATGCCATATCCGGCAATCATGGCTACAACACCGTATGCGCCGCGCACTATGCGGTGTACTTCGGAAACGGCGTTGAAAATATTGTCGATGGTGAGTTGATAAGGGGCTGTATTTTTAGAGACTTCACGGCGTAATTCGTGCGCGAATACATTGAGTAGGACTTCAGAATCGGAGCTGGTATTAACGTGGCGCAGGTGTTTGTTGCATACGTTTTCATACAGCTCTTCGGTATTGGTCAGATTACCGTTGTGTGCCAAAACAATGCCGAATGGGGAGCTGACATAAAACGGCTGGGCTTCTGCACTGCTGCCCGCATTGCCTGCAGTCGGATAGCGGACATGTGCAATGCCGGCATTACCGATCAAGTCGCGCATATTGCGGGTACGGAACACTTCGCGCACCATGCCTTTGCCCTTGTGCATATGAAATATATTGCCTTCGGCAGTAACAATACCTGCTGCGTCCTGACCACGGTGTTGCAACATCTGCAAACCATCATACAACATCTGATTGACCGGCTCATGACTAACCAAACCTAATACACCACACATATCGTGCTTCTCCGAGTTTGAAGATTAAATGGGTAAGCCGTCATTATAAAATAATTTAGATGAGTTTGCTCGAATTGTTAACAATATGATGTCAAATTTACGCAAATAAAAACGGACTCAGACGACCCATAGGCCGTCTGAATCCGTCAAACTCAATCATCCAATTCTTCAACTTCAGCTGCTTTACCCGAAAGATGCGGCATTGCGGTATCTTTTCCAGGCAAATAAGGCATCGCAGCATCGGCAAGTGATTCAAAATACGGAATTGTGTACGAACTTTGCCACTCTTCCGTTTTCGGCAAATCAGTGTGTGAAAAAACCATCACTGCCAGTGTCACCAAAATCACACCTTTCACTGCACCGAATACACCGCCAAGCAAACGGTTAATGCTTCCCAAACCAACGGCAGACATCAAACTGCTCAACAGCGATCGTGCCAGTTTCTGCAACAGCCATGCCAGAAAAAACACAGCGGCAAAACCCATGGCAACCGCCAAAGAATGCGGCTCAACCGATTTAAAGACCACATCGGCAAACGGCACGGCAAGCGTTCTGGCTGCAATGAACGATACCACCCACGCCACCATCGCCCCTGCTTCGGCAATAATACCCCGTGTCAACGAGATAATGATGCAGATGACGATGACGGCGGCAGCCAACAAATCGGCAACAGGCAAATTACTCACTGGTCACCTGACCTGCAATGCCATGTACACGCAATTTGTTCAAATCGCGCTCTGCATCGCGTGCATTTTTATAACTGGCTGATTTCACGCGATACACCTTACCTTTATCGGTCATCACTTCAGTAATGGTTGAATCGATACCTGCGGCTTTCATTTTACGTTGCAGGCTTTGTGCGCGTTCTTTTTCAGCATAACCAGCCTGAATAGCGGCCTTTTTAGCAGGTTTAGCTTCTGCTTTTTCTTTTTCAGCTTTAGGTTTGGCTTTTTCAGACGGCTTCTCGGCAGTTTTTACCTTATCGGCTTTTTCTGCTTTGGCCGTTTCTGGTTTAGCTTTTTCATTTTTTGGTTTTTCAACTTTGGCTTCTGCTTTCTTGGCAGGTTCGGCCTTGTCTTTTACGCTGTCTTTGCTGTTTTTGGCAGATTTACGCTCAGCAAT
Source organism: Neisseria sp. P0009.S008 (assembly GCF_051958615.1). Lineage (NCBI taxonomy): Bacteria > Pseudomonadati > Pseudomonadota > Betaproteobacteria > Neisseriales > Neisseriaceae > Neisseria > Neisseria sp. P0009.S008. Next base: position 19,929 of record NZ_JBQCVG010000014.1, on the reverse strand, counting down.
GGCTTTCTCTGCTTTTTCCAATTGTGCCAATTTATTGCGTTCGGCAGCGGCTTCACGCTCTGCTTTTTCAGCACGCGCTTGAAGTGCGCGTTTTTTAGCTGCCAATGCGTTTTCTTTCTCAGCAGCTTCCTGTTGGGCTTGTGTTTTACGGGCCGCAGCAGCACGTTGTTCAGCCTGACGTTGGCGGCGTTCTTCGGCTCGGCGCTCCGCAGCTTCACGTTTGGCGGCCTCGGCTCGTTGAATACGTTCGGACTCTTCCAAACCTTTAATATTGCCGTCATCCAAAGTATCGTTGATCAAAACCAACGGTTCGCCAACATCTTCGGGAGCAGATTCACGGCTTGGCTTCAATACTTCAACCGGCGCATTATCTTCTTCGTCGCCTGCATTTTGCGGTTTATTTGATGCTTCGGCATCCGCATGGCGGGCAGCCTCCTCAGCAGCAGCGACATCTTCTTTATTCGGCTCTAAAACGACGGCCTTGCTCGGCTCGTCAGCCGTTTTGACTTGGCTCTGACCGACAGGCGCTTCTTTAAACGGTGAATTTTTATCGTCGCCGGAAGTCAGCGCCAGACCGAACAGCATACCCGATGCCACCACCAGGCCGGAGGCCAAGACCAAGCGACGGCGGTTGCGACGTTTCAGTCGTTCGTAACCGTCTAAATCGTATCCGTTTGGAGTTTCTTTTTGTTTATTGTCGGACATGATAATTTCCTCGTTAGTGTTCTTTCAAAACAGCCATTACATCGGCAACAGTATGGAATGAGCCGAAAACAACGATTCTATCATTTTCGGTTGCTTTAGCCAAAGCAGCGCGGTAGGCTGCAGCGACAGTTTCAAAAACATTTACATTATCGATGCCGTGTTCAGCCAGTTTAGCCTGCAAAGCCTCCACCGTCATGCCGCGCGGCACATCTAAAGGCGCGATATTCCACTCGTCAAACTGGTCTTTAACGATTTCCAGCACGCCATCAATATCTTTATCGGACAACATACTGAATACGGCGGTACGTTTTTGGGCAAAGGCAAGGTTAATCAGGCTGCGGCGCAAAGCACGGGCTGCGTGCGGATTGTGGCCGACATCCAAAACTACCAGCGGACGACCGGGCAAAACTTGGAAACGTCCAGGATTCTCAACCAACAGCAAACCGCGTTTAATCGCGCCGATATCAACCGGCAATTGTTCGTTCAAACATTCCAGCACCGTCAATGCACACGCGGCATTAGACAACTGATAGGCACCGCGTAAAGCAGGAAACGGCAAGGAATTGCGGTTACGGCTTTGGCCGTCTGAAGATTGCGGATGGAAGCGGTAATTCCACTGTACGCTTTCCATTGACGCAAAATCAAAATCTCGCTGAACCATCAACAGTTTTACGCCAATTTCTTCTGCGTGTTTAACCAATGATTCAGGCGCAGGATTCTGACCGCATACGGCTGGCTTGCCGCTACGGAACACTCCGGCTTTCTCAAAACCAACCTGCTCGACAGTATCACCCAAAAATGCCTGATGGTCCAAATCCACGCTAGTAACGACCGAGCAGTCGCCATCGAATACATTCACGGCATCCAACCGTCCGCCCAAACCGACTTCCAAAATCATTACGTCCACATTTTCACGCATGAAAATATCGACGGCCGCCAAAGCATTAAACTCAAAATACGTCAGCGAAATTTCGCCGCGCGCCGCTTCGATCCGCTCAAATGAGGAAACAATCAATTCATCTGAAACCGACTGAGTGTTGATGGCGATTCGTTCGTTGTAACGCAGAAGATGAGGACTGGTCAGCGTACCGACTTTAAAACCAGCTTCTTTATAAATATGCGACAAATAGGCGCATACGGAGCCTTTGCCATTGGTACCCGCCACCACGACGACAGGACATTGCGGCACCAAATTCATGCGTTTTTTCACTTCTCCCACACGTTCCAAACCCATATCGATAAGGCCGGAACTATGGGCAGTCTCCAAATGAGAAAGCCAGTCTTGTAATGTTTTCATTGTATTTATCGCTTCAAAAGGCCGTCTGAAACAGCCGTTTAATCCATATCTGCCGCAAGTTCTGCTTTGTCTTCTTTTTCACGGCACCAGCGTGCCCACACTTTCAGACGGCGGTAAGCATCACGGCCAGCCATATCGGGCAAGATGCAGTGTTTGACTATTTTTCCGTCAACATTCCATTGTAAAAACAAAGCATAAACCGTCAACATACTGCTGTCTTGCAAAACCGCGCTTCTTCCCTCTTCCTCGCCATTCAAGTAAACCGTCGCACGGTATTGGCGATCGATGATAATTTTTCTGACCGCATTTTGAGTGTGAAAATTAACGTTGCGCCAAGCATAGGCAAAACTGCCGGCCAACGCCGCCAAACCCAGCCACATCATCCAGCCGTAAAACTCGGCAAGGCATAAGGCCAACGCCGAAAGGTGTAAGAAGACAATCAGAATTTTCAAAGAACGCGAGGGCTTTAAGGCCGTCTGAAAACTTCGCACGGCTTTACATCATATTGTCGAAAACAGGCGCAATGTTCAATTCCGCCTCTTCCATATCCAAAACCATATCGTGGATTTCGGTATCGAAAAATTCCCAAAAAGCCTTCAAGCTCATGTCTTGCGGCCATTTGCTTTTATCGATGCCCCAGCCGGCCAATTCGGCTTCAAAAATCTGCTGGTAGCGTTCGTCAAAATAAGAAATGACGGATTCGGGTTCGTCAAATTGCGGCACAAGGAATACGGAGCAGTTGGTGCGCAGTTGCTCGACGGTCAGGTCGGGCATATTTTCATCGGCGGATTTCAGCCATTCCAAAAAACGGGCGGTCGGCTTCAACACAACAGCAGTACGGTCAACAAAATACATTATTTTCAACTTTCAAAATCATTCAAACCGATCATGCCGTCTGAAATTTCAGACGGCCCGAGTTTAATGTGTCATCACCTGTTGCAGGAACTGTTTGGCACGCTCGTGTTTCGGATTGGTAAAAAACTCTTCCGGCGTTTCGTCTTCCAGAATCTGGCCTTTATCGACAAAAATCACACGGTCGGCGACTTCGCGCGCAAAACCCATCTCATGGGTCACACACATCATGGTCATGCCGCTTTCCGCCAAGTCTTTCATCACTTTCAATACTTCGCCAACCATTTCAGGGTCAAGCGCAGAAGTCGGCTCGTCAAACAACATGACGCGCGGCTCCATCGCCAAACCGCGTGCAATCGCCACACGCTGCTGCTGACCGCCGGAAAGCTGACCGGGCAGCGCGTCTTTTTTATGTGCCAAGCCGACGCGTTCCAAAAGCTCCATCGCTTTCTTTTCCGCCTCTTCACGGCTTTGGTTTTTCACTTTCATCGGAGAAAGAATAATATTTTCCAAGACGGTCAAATGCGGATACAGATTGAATCCTTGGAACACAAAACCCACTTCTTCGCGCACTTTGTTCAAATCGGTTTTCGGATCGGCAACATTGATGCCGTCCACCCAAATCTCGCCGCTTTCAATGCGCTCGAGTTGGTTTACCGTACGAATCAGCGTAGATTTGCCACTGCCTGAAGGGCCGCATACAACGACTACTTCGCCTTGTTTGACTTCCAGATTCACGCCGTTGATAACGTGCAAATCTTTAAAATGTTTGTGTACATTTTTGAATTTAATCATGTTTATTTGACATTCTCTAAAATTGACCAGATTTTGGATGGCCTGTTTTTAATCTGTTTGGCATAATGCTCGATTTTCTCACTGTTGTCCTTGGTATAAATGCCGCGACACAATATATCCAATGCATCTTTGTTCAAGTCGCCATAACGGTTGTTGGTATATACCGACAGGATGCAGGCTTTCAGGGGATTGAAGGGAACGCCGTATTTCTGCGCATTGTCCCGATTTCCAAACAGCCATGCGGTATCTGCTAAAGCTGCGTAGTTGCTCAAAGCTGCCGCTTTAAATAATTTTTCTTTGATCAGCGGATAATTTTTCTGCTTCTGATTTTCCAGTTTGAACACTTCATTCATCAATTTTTGTGAACCGTTAGGCGCAAGTTCGTCTTCTAAAGCTGTTTTATCATATTCGGCTTCAATATCATCAAGTAAGTCTTGTGCCGCTCCTTCGCCGTTTTCTGCGGCTTTTTTCAGCCAATAGTAAAACTCGCTTTCTTTGAGGTTTACAGGGTCTGTTGTCATTTCCAACTGCATGGCCAGCAGATATTGCGCTTCAGCATCGCCGGCTTTTGCTTTGCGCCGCAGGCTTTCTTCTCCGCCGGTTCCTAATGCAAATGCCGTACCGGTAATAAGTACAGCCAGCCCACACCAGACATATTTTTTCAACATTAAGTTCCCAACCTTTCAGACGGCCTTTTGAACCAAATAATTGCTCAATTCCACATATTTCTCAGCGGCAATGTGTTCTGCCCTATCCTGCGGATTGATGCCGACTGCCTGCAAATCATCATCGCCGGCAAATTCCTTCAAATTATTGCGTATGGTTTTGCGGCGTTGATGGAAAGCCAGTTTCACCAGTTTGGCAAAATGTTCAAAATCTTCTGCTTTACCGATGCGGTGTTTCACCGGAATCATGCGCACCACGGCCGAATCCACTTTCGGCGCAGGATCAAAGGACTCGGGCGGTACTTCAATCAACATTTCCATATCGAAGAAATATTGCAGCATTACGCCCAGACGGCCATAGTCGTTGGTTTTCGGCTGCGCCACCATGCGTTCGACCACTTCTTTTTGCAGCATAAAGTGCATATCGATCACATCGTCTGCCACTTCGCTCAATCGGAACAAAAGCGGCGTAGAAATATTGTACGGCAGATTGCCGACAATTTTTTTCTTGCCTTCAATGCTATTGAAATCAAACTGTAATACATCGCCTTCGTGTATCACCAATTTATCTGTAAACGGCAAGGTTTTCAGACGGCGTACGATGTCGCGGTCGATTTCGATAACGTGCAGGCGATTGAGTTTCTTCACCAAAGGCTCAGTAATGGCAGCCAAGCCCGGGCCGATTTCAATCACGATATCATCAGGCTGCGGTCTGACCGCGTTGACAATATCGCTAATAATCCGCGTATCCTGCAAAAAATTCTGCCCGAAGCGTTTCCGGGCCTTATGTTCTTTCATATCTTTCTTCAAGCAAGCTGTTTAAGGCAGTATTGTAACTGAAACAGGCGTTTTTGTCGGCACGCTTTCAGACGGCATTTGCCTAATTTTAAGCAAACGGCGGCGCTTCCAAACCCAAAGATTTCAGTAGTTGCGCGGTCTCATAAACCGGCAAACCCATCACGCCGGTAAAACTGCCCTGCAAATGCTCGACAAATACGCCGCCCAAGCCCTGAATCCCATACGCACCGGCTTTATCCATCGGCTCACCGCTGGCAACATAGGCTGCAATCTCCTCAGCCGTCAACGTTTTAAAGCGCACTTCACTCGCCTGCACCACATCATGGCGCACGCCTTGCCAGTAAACGCATACAGCCGTCAGCACTTGATGCGTCCGTCCGGACAAGCGTTCCAGCATATCGACAGCATCCGCCTCGAATTCCGGTTTGCCCAAAATAACTGCACCATCCGCCACCGTCGTATCCGCCGTCAATACAGCAAACTCAGGCTCTTGATCATGAGCAGCAAACCATTGCGCCACCGCCGCCTGATTTTTCTCGCAGGCCATACGGCGCACATACTCTACTGCGGCTTCGCCTTCTTTAGGGGTTTCATCAATATCCGCAGGAAGGCGGCGTACTGTGAAACCCAAATTTTCCAAAATCTCACGACGGCGCGGACTGCTCGAAGCCAGATAAATTGCGTTCATTGTATTGATTTTCCTTATTTTGAAATTTTATGCTGGCCGGACAGGCGGACATAATGCGCAGAGGAATACGTCAAAAATTCCTTTTCCTCATCCGTCAGCGGCCGCACTTGTCTCACAGGCGAGCCGACGTATAAAAAACCGCTTTCCAAACGTTTGCGCGGCGGCACCAAACTGCCTGCTCCTATCATCACATCATCTTCGACAACCGTATCATCCAAAATAATCGAGCCCATGCCCACCAACACACGATTCCCAATTCGGCAGCCATGCAGCATGACCTTATGCCCAATCGTCACATCATCGCCGATAATCAAAGGCGAACCGTCAGGCTTCACCGCATTCTTATGCGACACATGCAAAACGCTACCGTCCTGCACATTGCTGCGCTTGCCGATAGAAATACTGTTCACATCGCCGCGCAATACGGCATAAGGCCATATCGATACATCTTCCGCCAGCGACACTTCACCAATCACTACCGAAGTCTCATCTACAAAACAAGACTCATCAACCGACGGCACATAATCCAAAAACGCACGAATAGGGTTTGCCATTTCCAATATCCTTTTCTCAAAACCAAAACTGATCAGGCCGTCTAAAAACACGGCGTAAAACGATTTTATACTACAACAATACGAAATCAAGCTAGAAAATCATCAAAAGGCCGTCTGAAACAGTTTTCAGACGGCCTTTCATCATAAACCCTTTATCTTGGCTTACCACTATTTATCATTAGCGCCCCAGCTATATTTTATGGAATAATCGTCTTCATTTCATTCTTGGAGAAGCCGATGGAGACACGTTCGGGAAATTATGCAGCACCCCTGCTGGTCGTCGGCTGCGTCGTCTTCGGCTTGGGCAGTTTGATCGTCAAATTTGTCGATGTCGGCTCTTACGCCATCGCATTTTGGCGCTTGCTGATCGCCGCCCCTATATTCTTCCTACTCGGGCGTTTTTTCAGACAAAAAATGCCCACGAAAAGAAAAACGGTTGGCTACGCAATCTTATCCGGCGTTTTCCTCGCATTCGACCTCGCACTTTGGCACGAAAGCATTCACGCCGTAGGCCCCGGCATTTCAACCTTGCTCAACAGCCTGCAGATTTTCTTTTTAGCCGCCATCGGCTTCTTTTTTTATTCAGAACGTTTAAGCGTCCTGCAAATTTTAAGTTTGATATTGGCCACCATAGGCGTCGCCTTAATCGGCAGTCCAGAGTTCAGCCATAACAACAATGCTGCATGGGGATTTGTCAGCGGCGTAGTGTCCGGTGCCATGCTGGCCCTGTCTATGGTTTTCGTACGCAAAACCCATGAGCAGGAAAAAGTTGGTTTGTTTCCGCTGATGATGATTTTAAGCTTCGGCGGCGCAATGGCGCTGGTCATCCCATCTCTGCTATTCGATGCCACCCATCTTTACCCCAGAACTTTAAACGATGTGATTCTAGTTTCCATCTACGGCATCGTCATGCAATGCTTCGCTTGGGCATTGATTGCTTACGCCATCCCGCTTTTATCCTTATCACTGACCGGCCTGCTACTGCTCTCCGAACCAGTCGCCGCCATGTTGATCGATTATTTCTGGCTGGATAAACCGATTAATACCGTCCAATGGAGCGGCGCCACTTTGACTTTATTGGCGATTTATTTAGGTTCGTTAAAAGACAAAAAATAGATACAAAAAGGCCGTCTGAAAAATTTCAGACGGCCTTTTAATCTGTTATTGCTTATTGGATACTGGTACCAATACGGCTGAGTTCGCCAAAGTTCATCCAAACAAAAAAGGCTTTACCAACGATCAGTTTATCATCAACAAACCCCCAATAACGGGAATCGGCGCTGTTGTCGCGGTTATCGCCCATCGCGAAATAACGGCCTTCAGGAACTTTACAGATAAAGCCATTGCCGTCTTCTGCGTATTCGCAATTTTCCAAACCGCTTGTTTCAAGCGAATAATTGCTTTCAGGCATCACTTCAGAGATGTATTTGTTCAATACGGCAATAGATACGGAAGGTTGACCGGCCTCTTTGACCACATCAAAGTTTTTGCCGTTTAAGGCCGTATGAAAACGCTCAAGCGTATGAATCATAGACGGATCGGTATCATCTGCGTATTGATAATTGCCGTTTGGTTTTTCGGAAATAATTTCACCGTTAACAGTCAAAACCTTATCACGGTATTCCACAACGTCGCCCGGAATACCGACGATACGTTTGATGTAATTCATCTCAGGCTGAAGTGGGTAATTGAACACCACGACATCGCCTCGTGCAATGTTGCCGACAGGGATAATAACCTTATTCAAAATCGGCAGGCGGATACCGTAAGAAAATTTGTTCACCAAGATAAAATCGCCTTTGACCAAGCCCGGACGCATGGAGCTGGACGGAATTTGGAATGGCTCGGCAATAAAGCTGCGCAACACAAAGATAACCAAGATGATGGGGAAAAAGCCGCCCATATAGTCGGTAAAATGCGCATTGTCTTCGCCGGTCTCGCTTTTTTTCAGACGGCCTTTATGGATTGCCCAAACAATACAGGTGAACACGACAAACACCAGCAATACGGCGGTAAAGCTCATAAATTCGGACAAAATGCCGAATACGCCGATCATGCACAAGAGATAACTCCATTGCAGGCCGGAGCTCCATTCGCCGTTTTCCTGACGCTCTTTACTGCTTTTGAAGTTGAGGACCAAGCCGGCTAACAGTACAACGATTGCGCCTAAAGTCAGATTTATACTCATTATTTATCACTCACTTGCAGAATCGCCAAGAACGCGCTTTGCGGGATTTCCACGTTGCCCACTTGTTTCATGCGGCGTTTGCCTGCTTTTTGTTTTTCAAGAAGTTTTTTCTTACGCGTAATATCACCGCCGTAACATTTCGCCAAAACGTTTTTACGCAAAGCTTTGACGTTTTCACGGGCGATAATCTGACTGCCGATGGCGGCCTGTACGGCAATATCAAACATTTGGCGCGGAATCAGTTCGCGCATTTTTGCTGCCAGTTCGCGGCCTCGGTGAACCGCGCTTTGGCGGTGCACAATCAGACTTAGAGCATCGACTTTTTCGCCGTTAACCATAATGTCGAGCTTAATCAAATCAGACGGTTGGAACTCTTTGAAATGGTAGTCCAACGAGGCATAGCCGCGCGAAGTGGATTTGAGTTTGTCAAAAAAGTCCATCACGACTTCGTTCATGGGCAAGTCGTAAGTCAGCATGACTTGGCGGCCCATGTATTGCATATTGACCTGAACGCCGCGCTTTTGGTTACACAGAGTCATGACGTTGCCGACATATTCCTGCGGCACAAGAATGGTCGCAGTGATAATCGGCTCAAGAATGGTTTCGATGGTGCTGATTTCAGGCAGTTTGGACGGGTTTTCAACTTCGATTTTCTCGCCGTTTTTCAACACAACTTCATAAACCACCGTCGGCGCAGTGGTAATCAAATCCATGTCGAACTCGCGCTCCAAGCGTTCCTGCACGATTTCCAAATGCAACAGGCCCAAGAAGCCGCAACGGAAGCCGAAGCCCAATGCTTGGGAAACCTCAGGCTCAAATTTCAACGAAGCATCGTTCAGCTGCAATTTTTCCAACGCATCGCGCAAAGCTTCGTAGTCGTGGCTTTCCACCGGATAAAGGCCTGCAAATACCTGGCTTTGTACTTCTTGGAAGCCGGGCAACGGCTCAGAGGCAGGGTTGGCAACCAAAGTAACCGTATCGCCGACTTTTGCCTGACCCAATTCTTTTACGCCGGTAATCAAAAAGCCTACTTCGCCGGCTTTGAGTTCTTGTTTCTGAACCGATTTCGGTGTGAATACGCCCAGTTGCTCGACCTGCGTTTCCGCCTTGGTGCTCATAAAGCGCACTTTGTCTTTCAGCTTGATGGTGCCGTTTTTCACACGGATCAACATGACCACGCCGACGTAGTTGTCAAACCACGAATCGACGATAACCGCTTGCAGCGGCGCGTTTTCGTCGCCGGTCGGCGCGGGGATTTTGGCAACGATTTCTTCCAAAACGTCTTCCACGCCGATGCCGCTTTTGGCTGAACATTGCACCGCGCCGACGGCATCGATGCCGATGATGTCTTCGATTTCCTGTTCCACGCGTTCGGGGTCAGCGGCGGGCAGGTCGATTTTGTTCAAAACAGGCACAACTTCCACGCCCAAATCAATCGCGGTATAACAGTTCGCCACGGTTTGCGCTTCTACACCTTGAGACGCATCGACCACCAAAAGCGCGCCTTCGCAAGCCGACAGCGAACGGGATACTTCATAAGAGAAGTCGACGTGTCCCGGAGTATCAATCAGATTGAGCTGATACACCTGCCCATCGCGTGCTTTATAGTTGAGCGCGGCGGTTTGTGCTTTAATGGTAATGCCGCGCTCTTTTTCGATGTCCATGGAGTCGAGCACCTGCGTACTCATTTCGCGCAAATCCAAACCGCCGCAGTATTGGATAAAACGGTCGGCAAGCGTCGATTTACCATGGTCGATGTGGGCAATAATGGAGAAATTCCGTATGTTTTTCATATTGTTATTAAGATAAATGCAATTAAAGTCGGAAAGGCCGTCTGAAAAAACAGGGATTCGGTTTTCAGACGGCCTTAGAATAAGGTTGAATCGTTCCGTATTCTAACGGAAATTCAACGTTTCTGCATGATTTTATAGCGATTTGACAATCTCGGTTACCATCTTCGCCGAGCTGACGGCCGCCGTTTTCAAAAACTCTTCAAAGCTGATGTCCGCTTTCTCATCTGCCGAATCGGATACGGCGCGAATAATCACAAACGGCACTTCTAACTGGTGACAAGTCTGCGCAATCGCCGCAGCTTCCATTTCCACTGCTTTGACCTCAGGGAAATGGCTGCGGATTTCCGCGACACCTTCGCTGCTGTGCACAAAACGGTCGCCACTAACAATCAAGCCTTGCGTTACAGCCGCACCTTCAAACACTTGCGCCGCCTTTTCTGCTTGGCGAATCAAGTTCTCATCCGATGCAAACGCAGCAGGAAGTTGCGGTACTTGCCCCCAAACATAACCAAAAGCCGTTACGTCAACATCGTGATGCGCCACAGTTTCGCCGATAACCACATCGCCAACCTTCAGGCCCTTGCCCAAACCGCCTGCACTGCCGGTATTAATAACACAATCCGGTACAAACTGATGAATGACCCAAGAAGTCGAAACCGCTGCATTAACCTTACCGATACCGCTTAAAACCAATACCATGCGTTTTCCGGCCAACTCGCCTTCATACGCAGAGAATTTACCGAAGGATACATGCTTGACATTGGCCATGCTTTCACGCAAAAGCTCGATTTCCTGTTCCATTGCGCCGACCACGGCAATTGTTTGTACTGACATCTCGTTACCTTTCCATTCACTAATTGGGCAACATTATAACAGCAGAATTTAAAATCACAGGGATACTGAAAAATCTGCTATATTCCCAGAACGACACTCAATTTAAAACAGATTGACGCTCGAGCTGGCAAACAGCAAATAATGGTTGCTTCTGTTATAATTATTCTCAATGAAATAACTTAATATTAACTATCTGAATTCTTATGTTTGACGAAAATACTCCGGGTGCAAAAGAAGAATTGTTCGCTTGGCTACACCATATGAACACATACAAAGGCTCCGACCTTTTCATTACCACCAATTTCCCGCCGGCCATAAAAGTGGACGGCAAAATTACGCGACTGAATGATGAGCCGTTGAGTGCTGAAAAATGTATGGAAATCGCTTTTTCGATTATGTCTTCCAAACAAATCGAAGAATTTTCTTCCACCAACGAATGCAACTTCGCCATCAGCCTGCCCGATACCAGTCGCTTCCGTGTCAATGCCATGGTTCAACGCGGTGCAACAGCTTTAGTGTTCCGCTCCATTACCAGCAATATCCCGAAATTTGAAACGCTCAATCTGCCCCCTATTCTGAAAGACATCGCCCTCAGAAAACGCGGCCTGATTATTTTTGTCGGTGGTACAGGTTCGGGCAAGTCCACTTCTCTCGCCTCCCTTATCGACTATCGAAACGAAAACAGCTTCGACCACATTATCACCATCGAAGACCCGATTGAGTTTATCCACCAACACAAAAACTGCATCATCACCCAACGAGAAATCGGCGTAGATACCGAAAATTGGCCGATTGCGCTGAAAAACACCCTGCGCCAAGCACCGGATGTTATCTTGATTGGCGAAATCCGCGACCGCGAGACCATGGACTACGCTATTTCCTTCGCGGAAACCGGCCATTTGTGTATGGCGACACTACATGCCAACAATACCAACCAAGCGCTCGACCGCATCATCAACTTCTTCCCCGAAGAGCGCCGTACCCAGTTGCTGACAGACTTGTCGCTCAACCTGCAAGCCTTTATTTCACAAAGACTGATTCCCCGTGAAAGCGGACGGGGTCGTGTGGCGGCGGTCGAAGTTTTGCTCAATTCGCCGATTATTGCCGACTTGATTCAAAAAGGCGAAGTCCACAACATCAAAGAAATGATGAAAAAATCAACCGGCATGGGCATGATCACTTTTGACCAAGCCTTGTATGATTTGTATGAAAACGGCGATATCAGCTATAAAGACGCTATTAAAAATGCCGACTCCCCCCATGACTTGCGCCTAGACATTCAATTACGAAGCCGTCGTGCGCAAAATGCCGGTCCGGATTTAGAATTGATTTAACAGCTTCAAAGCATAGAAAAGGCCGTCTAAAACCTTACTACGAGTTTCAGACGGCCTTTATTCCATCAAATAATCAAGCCTGTTTCAGTTTTGCATCGGCATCACGCAATGCAGTACGCAGACCTTCCTCGATAACCGGATGGTAGAACGGCATATCCAGCATTTGCGGAATCGTCATCTTCATTTGATGTGCCCAAGCCATCAAGTGTGCCAAATGTTCGGCAGCAGGGCCGACAACTTCCGCACCAATGAAACGGCCGGTCGCTTTCTCAGCATACAAACGCATATGGCCTTTGTTGACCAACATAACGCGGCTGCGGCCTTGATTTCGGAAGGAAACCTCGCCGATGACAAACTCATCAGGCTGATATTTCGCCGTAACTTGCGCGTATTTCAAGCCGATAGTGGCAATTTGCGGACTGGTGAATACCACGCCGATTACGCTACGGCGCAAACCGCCCTCAATATTCGGGAAAATAGCGGCATTGTGGCCGGCAATTTTGCCTTGGTCGGAAGCTTCATGCAGCAGAGGCAATTGATTGGACGCATCGCCTGCGATAAAGATATGCGGAATGCTGGTTTGCATGGTCAACGGATCAGCAACAGGCACGCCACGCGCATCTTTTTCGATATTCAGGTTTTCCAAACCGATATTGTCCACGTTCGGACGGCGACCGGCGGCAGCCAAAGCATATTCGGCATGGAACACACCTTTTTCGCCATCTTGTTCCCAATGAACTTCAACATTACCTTCTGCATCCAATTTGACTTCGGTTTTGGCATCCAAATGCAAAGTCAACTCTTCACCAAAAACGGTTTTGGCTTCTTCAGCGACAACAGGATCGGAAATACCGCCAATCGCACCGGCTACGCCAAAAATCTCAACTTTTACGCCCAAACGGTGCAAAGCCTGACCCAACTCTAAGCCGATTACGCCAGGGCCGAACACGGCCACACTCTTAGGCAAGGTATCCCAAGAAAAAACATCATCGTTCACAATCAAGCGATCGCCTAAAACTTCCCACTGTGGGAAAATCACAGGGCGCGAACCGGTGGCAATCACAAAACTTTTTGCAGTAATTTGAGTGTGGTCATCAATTTGGACGGTGTGTTCATCAACAAATTTTGCCGTACCCATAATACGCTTGTCGGCAGGCCACTCTTCTACATCGCTGACTACAAAACCGACAAAACGGTCGCGTTCGGACTTCACGCGGTGCATGACTTCTTCGCCGTTTACCGTTACGCTGTCTTTATCCAAATGTACGCCAAACGGATCGGTATGCAGAGCATGATGGCGCGCTTCCGCAGCCGCAATCAGCAATTTGGACGGCATGCAGCCGACACGTGCACAAGTTGTTCCGAATACATTGTTTTCAATCAGGTAAACATTGTCTGTATGAAGTCGGGCATTGCGAAATGCGCCCATACCGGCTGTACCGCCACCCAGTACTACCACATCTGCTTGAATCTTTTTCATATTTTATCCTTACTGTCTATATCCAAACCGATATTGCCATCAGGTTATCTGTTTTCAGACGGCCTAAACTTCATAAACTATCAAAATCTAAAAATTAATAGCCAATACCTAAATATCGATTTAAAACAATAATCTCAAATTCTACTTGTAAATATAGAGTTATTCAGAACGCCGATTTGCAAACGTCGTTTGAATAACTCTATATTTGGGTCTTTCAGACGGCCTTTTCAAGCCGTCTTAAGCATACAGGCAATTAGTTTTTAGCCAAGTAAGCTTCCAAGTCTTCGCTGCCGCCGATGTATTTGCCGCCGATGAATACTTGAGGAGCAGTCATCTTGCCGGTAATAGCGCGTACGGAAGTAACAGTTGCATCTTTGCCCAATACGATTTCTTCGTAAGACAAACCTTTGTCTTGCAGAGCTTTTTTAGCTTTAGCACAGAATTGGCAGCCAGGTTTGGTGAAGATGGCAACAGACTCTTGAGCTTTCCACTCGGGAGCAATAAATTTCAACATAGTGTCAGCGTCAGACACTTTGAAAGGATCGCCTGGTTCTTCAGGTTCGATAAACATTTTTTCAACCACGCCGTCGTTAACCAGCATGGAGTAACGCCAAGAGCGTTTACCGAAGCCCAAGTCTTCTTTGCCAACCAACATGCCCATGCCTTCAGTGAATTCACCGTTGCCATCAGGAATCATGTAGATGTTGTCAGCTTCTTCTTCAGCAGCCCAAGCGTTCATCACGAAAGTGTCGTTTACAGATACGCAGTAGATTGCGTCAACACCGTTTTCTTTGAACGCGCCAAACAATTCGTTGTAGCGTGGCAGATGAGAAGAAGAGCAAGTTGGAGTAAATGCGCCAGGCAGAGAGAACACGACTACTTTTTTGCCTTTGAACAAATCATCAGTAGAAACATCTTTCCAAGTGTCGCCAACGCGAGTGCGGAATACTACGGAAGGTACTTTTTGACCGGTACGATCTTGCAAAGCCATTTTTAAGCTCCTTAAAAATTCGGGTTTGAGAAATGAATCAATGCTTGCATTCTAATGCAGGCCTATCGATTTGTATAATTTATAGTTCAAATAATATTAATTACATTAAACTATCAATTCAATTAAACCGAAAACAGCTGTTTCTTTAAATGGAGGCCGTCTGAAATAAAACAAGTACCTGACTGAAATTATTTTTTAGGTAAGGGCTGAACGGGAGAATCCGAAGCCACAATTTCACCGATGGCTGTTTCCGCAATATCCTTCAAAACATAGCGGTCTTTATCCGGCATGTCTGTCGGTTTGTATTGAGGCGAGAAATCCAAACGGATACGGATTTTCTTCATAGAAACAATACGCCATAAAGACTGAAACAGGTTTACCTCCGCATAGGATGGCAGATCCGTCCGTTGTCCTTCGCCATCATAATATCGCAAAGTTACTGCCTGAATCGGCGCTTTCGCATCAATAGCCGATTGAAACAGGGCTGCTTTAAACGGCAAAATACCCAAGCCAGAAGAAGTGCGTGCCTCGGGAAAGAAACTGACATTTTGCCCTGCTTTCAATGCCGCACAAATCGCCTGATTAATCGGCTCGATATCACGGCGGGAATTGCGCTTAATAAACACCGTGCCGGCATTTTTACCCATTTTCCCCAAAACCGGCCAGCCGCTAATTTCCTGTTTCGCAATAAAACTGCTCGGATAAACGGCACTCATGGCAAAAATATCCAACCAAGACACATGATTGGCCACCACCAAAGTACCGCTCACATTTCCTTGCGGCGGTACGCCGATTTCCAATTCGATATCCAAAGCATCCAACGCACCTTTTCCCAAAACAACCACAGCGTGATTGCGTTCCTCTGCATTGTTGCCATCGATGGCACGCAAATCCCGACCGGTTCTGAATAACCAAGCTGCCAAACGGCAAAGTCTGCCCAGTCGTTTAAAAAAAGGAGCTTTTTGTTTAGACATAAAATTTCTTCTGTATTGTGTTCATTATTTTCAGACGGCCTCTGACATTTAAGGCCGTCTGAAACTATTTCTGGCAATTTGGACAATAAAATGTTCCACGCTGCCCCAAAGTTTCTTTAAAAATCAGCCCGCCACATTGGACACAAGGCTCATTGTGACGGCTATAGACCGTATACTCCTGCTGAAAGTAGCCGCTTTTTCCATCGCTATTAACGAAGTCTCGCAGCGTACTGCCGCCGGTTTCAATCGCCCTTTGCAGAACCGCTTTAACGGTTTCCACCAATAATGCGCATTCTTTTTTGGTCAGCTTATTCGCCGGACGCAATGGCGAAATACCTGCCTTAAACAGACTTTCATTCGCATAAATATTGCCAACGCCAACCACCACCGCATTATCCATCAGCGCTAATTTAACTGCTCGCTTTTGGTTTTTCAATTTCTGATACAGGTAATTTGCATCAAAATCGTCCGAGAGCGGCTCCGGCCCCAGTTTTTCCAACAGCGGATGATGCTCGGCAATACCCTCATACCACAATACCGCACCAAATTTACGCGGATCGTGATAACGCAATACGGTACCGTCATTAAATACAAAATCTAAATGATCATGTTTATCCGGCGTGGCGATACGCTCATCATCGGCGGTAAAAATCCGCAAACTGCCGGACATACCCAAATGAATAAGTAAAATACCCGTTTCAAAAGTAATAATCAAATACTTCGCACGACGGTTGCATGCCAAAATTTTGCGCCCGGCCAAAATTTGCGCCAAGTTTGGATGGATAGGCCATCTCAATTTAGACTGGCGAATAATGACTTTTTCTATCTTCTTGCCATCAATATGCGGCGCGATTCCGCGTAAAGTCGTCTCCACTTCAGGTAATTCAGGCATCATTATTCTCCAAATTCGTCATTATATATAGGCCGTCTGAAAACTATTCGGCCAAACGTGCCGTACTTAAAGCAACCGTATTGCCATCGAATGCAGATTCCAATTCAGGCAAAGGATGGACACCAATCAGATGTTTCGTCAAAACTACACCATACACCGCTGCACACTGAGGCCACCACCTATCCCCGGCCTTTTCCATAAACCGCCAGAACTTCAAAGCAGATGGCGAATTTACCGCTGGCAGATAATCCATAAATTGCCCATATTCCATTTCAAAACCAATATCCGCAATTCTTCGTTTCAACTCAGCCAGCGCCAAGCATTGAGATTTCATAGGCAATCTTTTGCCATCAAACCACGAGCTCAATCCCCACAAAGATTTAGGGTTAAACCCCGTCAAAATCAACCTGCCCTCAGGTTTTAATATCCTAAATGCCTCTTGCAACACCAAATCGGCAGATGAAATTTCCAAAAGATGGGGCATCAATAACACATCCACTGAATGCGTTTCAAATGCCAACATTTCAGCATCCATCCGCACATCGCGCGGCACCACAATCATATTTTCAGACGGCCTCTGCCATATACCGCCTAATTGAACCGCCACTTGGCCATTCAAATATTGCAAATGCCGTCTGAAAAAATCCGCCTCTTTTTGAGCAAGATATTGTCCCATTGGCGTTTGCATAAAAAAAACTTCCATTAAAGACTCCCCTATGCATTCTGGCTTGTGTGACAGAATTTTAACACCACGGCCACATCATACAAGCAAATTCCCTGCTCGACTTGACGTTTGAATGCTGAAACGATACCATCGAAAAGACGAAATTTTATTATATATTTGATAACTCTATTTACTATGGCAAAACTAAAAACCATCGCTCTGACCGTTTCAAGCCTGTCGGCAGTTTCCGCCACAGCCTACGCGCAAAACGCCACGCCCAACCAAGTCGGCATGGCCATGATGCGCCTCAACTCCTCCCTGCTCGACCAAGCCAAAGCACAAACCTTCGGCTCTGGTAGCTTGTGGGCATCGTTGCGTAAAGACTTCCGCATCAACGAAGTCAACACAGAACTGGTTCGCCGCCATGAAAACAAATTTGCTGCAAACAGTGCATATTTCGACCGCACCATCTCCCGCAGCAAACCTTATATGTACCATATTGCCAATGAAGTTAAAAAACGCAATATGCCTGCTGAAATCGCTTTGCTGCCTTTCATTGAAAGCGCATTCGTAACCAAAGCCAAATCACACGTCGGCGCATCCGGCCTGTGGCAATTTATGCCGGCTACTGGCCGCCACTTCGGCTTGGAAAAAACGCCTTTATATGACGGCCGCCACGACGTTTACGCCGCTACCGATGCCGCACTGAACTACCTGCAATACTTGCACGGTATGTTCGGCGACTGGTCTTTGGCCCTTGCCGCTTACAACTGGGGCGAAGGTAACGTCGGCCGCGCCGTAAACCGTGCCCGTGCGCAAGGTTTGGAGCCGACATACGAAAACCTGCGTATGCCGAATGAAACACGCAACTACGTTCCAAAACTTTTGGCCGTCCGCAACATCGTTGCCAACCCGCAAACTTTCGGCATGAATATCAGCGAAATCAGCAATCAACCGTATTTCAAATCTGTCAGCATCGACAAACCTATTGATAACAGCACAATCGCTCGCTTTGCAAACATCAGCGAAAGCGAACTGTTGGCACTCAACCCAGGTTTCAATGCCCCAGTATTTATCCCTAAAAACAACCGTCGTCTGTTGTTACCGGTTTCTGCGGTTTCTGCATTTGAAAAGAACTACCGCAATGCCAATCCAGATACCCTGATATCTTGGGATATTTATACCTCTTTGGGCAACAAAAAACTTAATGCCATCGCCAACGATACCGGCATGAGCGTAGCCGAACTCAAACGCCTCAATGGCCTGAGCGGCAGTGCCATTTCTGAAGGCCGCAGCATTTTGGTGGCTAAAAACTCAGCTACCCAAAGTCAAGACATTATTAACTTTATTGACAAAGACAATACGCCGGATACTTACCAATCCAATATGCCGGCCATGTCTCCGATTATTGCTTCCAACGTAGCAGAACCGGTTAAAGTCGCTCAAAATACCGTGACCAATATTGTTTCTCCTATTGTTCCACAGTCCAGCAAACCGGTTGACTTTATTGCACGCAGCAAAGCTGAAAACGTTACTTCCGTAGCGGTAACAGAAACCAAGGCGCAGCCTCAAGTTGCAAATGCGGATGTAGCCGCCCCTGTTGTAGCCATGCCCCATACTACTTCTGATCCTGCTGCTACAAATGTTGCAGAAGCACCCAAAGCAGCTATCCCTGCCGACTTGACTGCACCGACTGTTGCCGCAAACGATGTAGCCCCTGCTCTAGCAGTTGAATCTGTTGCTGCTGCGCCGGTTCAAGAAGAGCATGATGACCTGATGGCTTTGGTACAAAGCCGACCTGCAGAGGAACCTGCAGCGACTGTCGCTGAAGCAACTCCTGAAGCCAAACAAGTTCAAACTGTTGTCACTGCCGAAAGTGCTCGTGCCGCACGTATCGCAGCCAATACCGCTAAACAACAACGCCGCATCAATGCGCGTCTTGCCCGTGTAAACGGTCAACAAAACACACAAACTGCAGCACTTGAAGCAGGCACACACCGCGTGGCAGATGGCGATACGCTGTTTAACATCTCCAAACGTTACAACTTGAGCGTAGCTGATTTGATTATTGCCAACAACATCAAAGGTAACAATATCAAAAAAGGCCAAATCCTTCGGGTCACAGCTGCTCCTGCAAAAGTCCGCAGCAACCCGATTCAAAACGTTTCCTACACTGTACGCAAAGGCGATACTTTGAACACCATCGCCAACCGTTTCAATGTTGATGTTAATGATATCCGCCGTTGGAACCGCAATACCCGTACTGTGACTCCTGGTCAACGTTTGAAACTGATCGGTAGCTAATACTTGCTTCAAAACAAAGGCCGTCTGAAACATTCAGACGGCCTTTGAACTGGCCCCCAAATCTTGGACACTCATAAAAGCCTATTCAGGCGCTCTGTGCAAGCTGGGTTCTGTATGCGAC
>NZ_JBQCVG010000013.1:0-45123 GCF_051958615.1 Neisseria sp. P0009.S008 | reverse complement strand
CGCTGTTAGCTGCGTATGTGCAGGTAGTGGAGTACGGCTTGGTATTTGAAGTGTAATGTATATTTGCTCATAAAAAACTGCACCTTGTGAGTTGGAGGGGGGATGTCCAACTTTTGGGGTGCAGTTCACATTTAAACCCTGTTTTCAGACGGCCTTTTTATCCCAATCTATCTAAAAAATGCTAAGATTGTTGCCTGAATTTATCCGGCTGAAACATCATGAACCCATTATTGAACCATCTCAAACCCTATCCTTTCGCCCGCCTGCGTGAAGCTATGCAAGGCATTGATGCACCCGAGGGTGTAACGCCCATTCATCTGCAAATCGGCGAGCCGAAACACCCGACGCCCAAAGTCATCACCGACGCGCTAACCGCCTCCCTGCACGAACTGGAAAAATATCCGCTGACCGCAGGCCTGCCCGAACTGCGCCAAGCCTGCGCCGAATGGGTTGCCCGCCGTTATGATGGTTTGAGCCTCAATCCCGACAATGAAATCCTGCCGGTATTGGGCAGCCGGGAAGCTTTGTTCTCTTTTATCCAAACCGTTTTAAATCCGGCTTCAGACGGCCCCAAACCGGTCGTTATCAGCCCTAATCCTTTCTATCAAATTTACGAAGGCGCGACTATTTTGGGCGGCGGCGAAATCCATTTTGCCAACTGTCCTGCGCCCAGCTTCAACCCCGATTGGAGCAGCCTGCCCGAAG
The DNA here is from genome assembly GCF_051958615.1 of Neisseria sp. P0009.S008. Classification (NCBI taxonomy): domain Bacteria; kingdom Pseudomonadati; phylum Pseudomonadota; class Betaproteobacteria; order Neisseriales; family Neisseriaceae; genus Neisseria; species Neisseria sp. P0009.S008. The sequence goes on along the minus strand of NZ_JBQCVG010000013.1, from coordinate 44,418 downwards.
ACGTATGGCAACGCACCAAAGTCCTGATCGTCTGCTCGCCAAACAACCCGAGCGGCAGCGTCCTGCAATTAGAAGACTGGAAAGAAATTTTTGATTTGCAAGACAAATACGGCTTCGTTATTGCCTCTGACGAATGCTATTCCGAAATCTATTTTGACGGCAACAAACCAATCGGCGGCCTGCAGGCTGCGGCGCAATTAGGACGCGGCACACGCAACATTATTATGTTTACCAGCCTGTCCAAACGCTCCAATGTCCCCGGTTTGCGTTCCGGCTTTGTCGCAGGCGATGCCGAGCTGCTCAAAAACTTCCTGCTCTACCGCACCTATCACGGCAGCGCGATGAGCATTCCCGTCCAACGCGCCAGCATTGCCGCTTGGAATGATGAAGAACACGTCATTGACAACCGCCGCCTCTACCAAGAAAAATTCGACCGCGTCATCCCTATTTTGCAACAGGCATTCGATGTCAAACTTCCTGACGCATCGTTCTACATTTGGCTGAAAGTTCCCAATGGCGACGACTTGGCATTTACGCGCAACCTGTGGCAGAAAGCCGCTATCCAAGTATTGCCCGGCCGCTTCCTCGCCCGCGATACCGAACAAGGCAATCCGGGCGAAGGCTACGTCCGCATCGCTTTGGTTGCCGATGTGGAAAGCTGCGTTAAAGCGGCTGAAACCATGGTTGCTTTATACCGCCGATAAAACAAAGGCCGTCTGAAATTTCAGACGGCCTTTTTAAATCAATCAAGTTATATCGCGAAATCCAACAGATAAAAATCTTCTTTGCCTACGCCGCACTCAGGGCATTTCCAGTCGTCGGGAATATCCTCAAACTTGGTTCCGGCAGGCAGGCCGTGTTCGGGATCACCGAGGTCTTCGTCGTAAATCCAGCCGCAAGGGCCGCACATATATTGAGCCATTTTGTGTTCCTTATATTTTAAAAGGCCGTCTGAAACCGTATTTTCAGACGGCCTTTCGTGTGTTTTATTGTTGATATTTTGGATTTATTGCGCTGCTTCCAAAGCGGCAATTTCTTTACGCAGGTGTTTGATGGCCGGTGTTACGATGGCGACGAACATGGCCTCGCGGACGCGGCGTTGCGCCGGACTGCGCATCAGATAACCTTTCGCGCCTGCATGCAGTGCGGCAGATTGAGTGGCGTTCAGTGCCAGTACAGCAGCGGCTTCACGCAGTTTCAAAGTTGCCAGCGTATCAGGTTTATTGTTCCATGCATTATCGGCAAGGCGTTCGGTTTCCGCCCATGCGCCGTCCAACGCGGCTTTCAAATCATCGTAGCTGTGGTCGAGGTAAGCGTTCACTTCAGCGTTCACTACATTGGCCATGCGGATAATGCCGAGCGCACCGTCAATCACACCGGCGCCGATACCTATTTGCAGCAAGATGAAACCGGCTTTAATGGTCGGAATATAAGACTGGAACTGCTCAGGCGAAGCAATCACATCTTCATCGGGAATAAACACGTCTTTAAAATTCAGGCTGTAAGTGCGCGTGCCTTCCAAACCGCAAAACTCAGGGTAATCTTGCAGGGTAACGCCTTCCCATTGACCGCCGGTAATAAACATCACATAGCTGTCGCCGACTTGGGCGGTATTCGCCCAAATATGGTCTTCGCCGATATTGGATACCCAAGGCAAAGAGCCGTTGACTTTGTAGCCGCCCTCGACGCGCTCGGCTTGCAGGTTGTGTTTTTCAATGCCGGCAAGGTGTTTGACGGTATTGGACATGCCCGTACCGGCCAAAACTTTACCCTGCAGAATATTGGCAAGATATTTGTCTTTAACCGCTTGATTGGGCGATTGGTGCAGATACCACGCGCAAGCCGCCTGACACCATGCGCTGAACGAAGTGGCGCCGCATTCTTTACCGATTTCACGCAATACGGCGATTTGCGTTGCCAAACCCAAACCGTTGCCGCCTTCTTCAACCGTACCGGTCGCGGCAAAACCGCCGATTTTGCCCAATTCCAGCATAAATTCTTTCGGATACAGGCCTTTGCGGTCGATGTCGTCCACCAATGGTTTCAGCTTGCTTTTAACGAGTGCGGCAACATTGTTCAGTAAAGCTTCGCGTGTCATGATTTTTTCCTCTGAATAAGGTTTGAAGCGTAGATGGTTCTACTCATGAATTATTCTTAGCAACAAGGATATCCTTGCTTTTTACTAAAAGGCCGTCTGAATTTTCAGACGGCCTTTGATGAGATTAGGCAAATGCCTGCAATTCAGGGTTGATTTCAGTTTTGGCAAGGTTGTTGACGTAGTTGCACAAGGTTGCCAAAGCAACACCCATGACGACTTCAACGGCTTGCTGTTGGTTGTAGCCTGCATCGAAGAAAGCTTTCAGCTCGTCGTCGGATACCGCGCCTTTTTTCGCCATAACGGCTTGGGTGAATGTCGCCAAAGCACCCAGTTTGGCATCGTCAAACTCGCCTGCAGCCAATGCGCGTGCGGCTTTGATGGATTGTTCGGACAGCAGTTTTTTCAGGGTAGCCAGTTTGGTGTGGCCGGCAACGCAGAAACCGCATTCGTTGGTACGGGCGGCAATGATTTGGACAACTTCAACTTCGCCGTCAGTCAGGCTGTTGGCCGCATTCAGCTTGCCAACTTCTTGATAAAACGCCAAAGCTTCAGGCGCATTGGCCAAAACGCCGATCAGGTTAGGAATAAAGCCGTTGTTTTTCAATACGGCTTCAATGCGTGGTTTAGCAGCTTCAGGAGCGGTTTCGACTGTGTGTATGGTTAAACGTGACATCTTTATGACCTTTTTTGTAATAAAACGAAGTGGGCATGATAAGCTATCCGCCTCCATCAGAAAAAGACTTATTGGTTATTTACCGTGAACCAAAAGTTATAAGGCCGTCTGAACGGATTCAGACGGCCTTATCAAATGATTCAACTCATTATTTCATAAAGTTTTTCAGCAGCATAGAAGCGATGTCGTCCAAGCCGAAGCCATCCGCATCTTGAGCCGTGCCGTTAGGCGTCGCTTTATCAACCAAGTCTGGCAATACTTTTGCCAACAAATCGCCTGCTTGACCGGCATCCACGCCGAATTTTTGCGCGATTTGGTTTACCGTATCGCTGCCCAACGCATTTTGCAGGTCGCTGCCGGACACAGGCAGGTTGCTGGATTGGTTGGAAACCCAGCTGCTCAGGGCATCGCCCAAACCGCCTTGTTGCAGTTGGTTGATCAGGTTGCCCACGCCGCCTTGCTGTTTCACCAAATCCATCGCCATATCGGTCAGAGAACCTTGTGCGCCGTTTTCGCTGTTGCCACCCAACATTTGAGTAGCCGCATTCAAAAGATTCTCCATGAGTGCCATGACTTTTTCCTTGTATTTGTGTCTAAAAAAGAAAATGGAGTGTAGCAAAATTTGCACTGAAAAAAATCAGGCTTAACCAAACTAAACTTCTTTTATCCCAAAGCCGTAATAAAACAAAGGCCGTCTGAAACCCGGTTTCAGACGGCCTTTATAATGAATAATGCTATTCTTCGCGGCCATTGAAATACTCGGCCGCGCCACCTTCAAAAAACCCTTGCAAAATCGCCTGCGCCGCTACTTGGTCAAGTACGGATTTTTGTTTTCGGCCAAATACTTGGGCTTCAGCAAGCAAGCTTTCCGCGTATAGGGAAGACATCCTTTCGTCCACCCAATAAACCGGCAAGTTAAAACGTCCCTGCAAACGGCGGCCAAACTTGCGGCTCAAACGGGTCAGCTCATGCTCCGTGCCGTCGGTATGTGTCGGCAGTCCAACCACAAAATACTTGGGTTGCCATTCTTTGACTAGCTTGGCAATGGCCTCAAATTTCTCATCATTGCTGTTGCCAGTTACCGTCGCCAGCGGATGAGTCATGCCCAACTCGGTATCGCCCTGCGCCACGCCGATACGCGCCTCACCGAAGTCAAAGGCCAAAACCGTGCCTTTTGGTGCATCAGGCATGGCCGACTCCTGAAACCAAGGCATTCGGATTGACGCCCAATTTTTCAAAAGCGGCGGCATAACGGAGTTCGTAAGGCACATCAAACAGAATATGCTCGTCCGCAGGGACGGTCAGCCAAACATTTTCTGCCAACTCGTGTTCCAACTGCCCTTTACCCCATTTTGAATAACCAATGCTGATCAAAGCCTTATCAACCGCACCTTCTTTAGACAGGTTTTCAATCACATCGCGCGAAGAAGTCAGCGCGACGTTATCGGTTACCACCATGCTGTTTTGCCAGCGGCCGATCGGCGTATGCACGACATAGCCACGCTCAATCTGAACCGGCCCGCCCATCATCACGTTTTCATGTTGCAGGCGCAACGGGATATTGCGGTCGGCGGCGGCGAAAATCATGTCCATGGTAATCGGCGAAGGCTTGTTGATGATGATGCCCAGCGCACCTTCTTCATCGTGTTCGCACACATAAATAACCGTATCCGTAAAAAACGGATCGTCCATATGAGGTATGGCAATCAGGAAATGGTTGGCTAAATTCATATTCTTTTAATCTATAAGCTGATTTTATTATTTTTGTCCGTCGGCAACCGGCGCGCCCACCACGCACGCACCGTAAACCGCACCGCCTGCCGGTACCGGCGTATCGGTTTTCGCATGGGCAAAACACGATACCGCGCTCAAAGAGTTTTTCGGAGAGCCTTGAACGATTTTATCGCTGTATACCAAATAAGCGAAAGATTTACGTTTCGGATCGTAATAGCGGATAATCTGCTGGCTCTTAAATGCCATGCTGGCGCTGCGTTTGAACACTTGTCGCGGTTTCAAAACCGCAGCCTCGTTATAACGGATGACTTCCGCACTTTGTACACATGAAACCGATGCGTCGCTGGCATCCTCTTCCAGATTGACCGTTTCTTTCAAACCGCCTTTTTTCGCGTACGAAATATAACAGGCAACCCCCTGCACATCAGGATCGTCAAAACCTTCCACTTCAATACGGTCGTTTTTACCCAGCATATGAAACACCGTACTGGCGCGTCCGATTTTATCGGTATTGTCACCGCAAGCCGCCAAAACCATGGCGCCCAACACTACTAATAAATATTTTTTCATAATATCCTGTCGATCCAGACTGTCAGTTTCCAGGCAGACTTAAATCCCATCCGCCTACTCTATCGTTACTATATAAGACCGTTCGTCCATATTGCAACCCGATATTATTTTCAGACGGCCTGACAGACAGTATAATCCGTCCTATTGTTCCTATTTTGATAGCAAGATCGAACCATGCGTTACAAACCCCTCATTCTCGCCCTGTTGCTCAGTTTCTCCCTGCCAACCTATGCTGCCAAAGACGCGCCGAAAGAAAAAGCGGCCACCGTCAAAAAGGCTGCGCCCGTGAAAAAAGAGAAAGAAGCCGCCAAGGCAGATGTCAAAAAAGAAACCTCAAAAAAACAAGCAGTAAAAGAAAAAGAGGAAGACAAAAAAGCGGTTAAAGCCAAAGCCTCCAAAGAGAAGGAAACCACCGACAAAAACGAACGCGCTTCAGCCAAAAACAAAACGGCTAAATCCGCCGAAGCAGCTGCCGACAATAAAAAGGCCAACCGCAAAGCCGAAGAGCCTAAAGAAACGGCAAAAGACAAAAAAGCCGCAGCCGCAAAATCCGGCAAAGCCAAAGAACAAGACAAGAAACCTGTTGAAGATAAAAAAGACAGCAAAGCCAAAGAACCCGTAAAAAAAGCAGACACGAAGGAAACCAAAGCCAAAGAGCCTGCTAAAAAAGCTGTTGAAGACAAAAAAGACGCTAAAAAAGACACAAAAACCAAAGAGCAAAACAAAAAAGCCGAGCCTAAAGTTGAGCATAAAGCCACTTCTTCAGCCGACAACGAGTTCAAAGCAGCCGTAACTGCCGCCGCCAACGATATGGAAACCAAAAAATCCCTTGCCAAACGCAACGAGGGTTTCATTATCCATGTCAATGCCACGCTCAAACAGCTGCAACAAACACGCAACAACCTCTCCGGCATCAACCGCAAACAACGCGACGCATGGGAAAAATTCCAAAAGCTCAATGCCGATGCCAACCAGTTGAAAGCCGAAGTTTCCAACACGCGCGCCCAAATTTCGCGCTTTGTGTCCGGCAACTATAAAAACAGCCAGCCCAACGCGGTCGCCCTCTTCCTGAAAAACGCCGATGCCGGTCAAAAGACCCGCTTCCTGCGTTACACGCGTTATATCAACAACGCCAACGACCAAGTCATGAGAGACTTGGAAAAACAACAGAAAGAGCTGGCAGCGCAAGAGCAAAAAATCAACAATGAATTGGCTTACCTGAAAAAACTGCAAGCCAATATCCAAGCTTCTTTGCGTCAACAAGGTGTAACCAATACCGCCGAACAAGCTGAAAGCCGCCGTCAAAACGCGCAAATGGCCAAAGAAGCGCAAAAGAAAATCAACCACAGAGAAAACGAGCAACGCCTCAACAATCTCTTGAAAGATTTGGAAAAACGCAAAGCCGAGCAACGCAAAGCCGAAGCCGAAGCACGTAAAAAAGCCGCCGAAGCCCGCTTGGCCGCTGCCGAAAAAGCCCGCAAAGAGCAGGCTGCCGCCCAACAAAAAGCCGAAGCCGAACGCGCCGCCATGTCCACGCTGACTGACGAAGACATGAAACTGCAAGCCCCGAACACCCAAGGCTTTACCGTCAGCAACGCCAACAGCTTCAGCCGTATGCAAGGCCGTCTGAAAAAACCGGTCAACGGCACACTGGCAGGCCTGTTCGGTCAAGACCGTGGCGATGGTGAAGTTTGGAAAGGCGTGTTCTACAATACCGTTCCTGCTCCGGTCAGCAGCATTGCTTCCGGTACAGTCACTTTTGCCGGCGAACTTGAAGGCTACGGCAAAGTAGTCGTCCTCGACCACGGTGACGGCTATGTCAGCATTTACTCCGGCCTAAACGAAATCGACATCGCCCAAAACTACGCCGTCAATGCCGGCAGCAAGATTGGCACCAGCGGCACTTTGCCGTCGGGCGAAACCGGCCTTTACCTTGAAGTCCGCTACAACGGACAAGTCATGAATCCGCTTTCCTGGATTAACTGATGTTTCAGACGGCCTGAGTGAGTTTTCCCCTTCAGGCCGTCTGAATTTCATCATAAACTACAATAAAACACGATTTTCACGCCTGTTCAGCACATTAAACAACAAACTTTTACCTTAAACTTATTGTTCCAAGCGTTTAAATCACATAAAGTCAACGGGTTCAGAGAAAACAAAAACCACTTTGCTTACCGTACACAAAAAGAAAGTCAAACGAATGTCAACAAAATCCACTTTGAAAAAAGTTGCAATCTACACTCTCGGCGCGTTTAGCGGCATCGCCCTCAGTCTGAGTGTACAAAGTTTTGCCGCCGAAAAAGACAAAAAAGACAACGAGGCCCTGCCCGTGCAAACCATCCGCACCATGGCAGAAGTGTACGGCCAAATCAAAGCCAACTATTACCAAGACAAACCAGACGCCGAGCTCTTTGAAGGTGCAATGAAAGGCATGGTGTCCGACCTCGATCCGCATTCCGAGTATATGGACAAAAAAGGCTATGCCGAAATGAAAGAATCCACCAGCGGCGAATTCGGCGGCTTGGGCATGGAAATCGGACAAGAAGATGGCTTTGTCAAAGTCGTTGCCCCGATTGAAGACACTCCGGCAGAACGCGCCGGCGTGAAAAGTGGCGACTTCATCGTCAAAATCGACAATACCTCTACACGCGGCCTGACCGTCAGCGAAGCCGTCAAAAAAATGCGCGGCAAACCGGGTACCAAAATCACCCTGACCCTTTCACGCAAAAATGCCGACAAACCCATCGTCGTCAACCTGACCCGCGCCATCATCAAAGTCAAAAGCGTACGCCATCACCTGCTTGAAAAAGACTACGGCTACATCCGCGTCTCCCAATTCCAAGAACGCACCGTTGCCGCGCTGAATGAAGCCGCACAAGCTCTTGTCAAAGAAAACAAAGGCCCGCTCAAAGGCATCATCCTCGACTTGCGCGACGACCCGGGCGGCCTGCTCAATGGCGCAGTCGGCGTATCCGCAGCCTTCTTACAACCTGACGTCACCGTTGTCAGCACTAAAGGCCGCAACAAAAAAGAAGGCATGGTTCTCAAAGCAACTGCCGAAGACTACATCACCACCAGCGGCAAAGACCCGTTGGCCGGATTGCCTGCCGAGCTGAAAACCATTCCAATGACCGTCCTGATTAACGCAGGCTCGGCCTCCGCTTCCGAAATCGTTGCCGGCGCATTGCAAGACTACAAGCGCGCCGTCGTCGTCGGCACACAAAGTTTCGGCAAGGGCTCAGTGCAAACCCTGATTCCGCTTTCCGGCGGCAGCGCAGTCAAACTGACCACTGCCCTTTACTACACGCCAAACGACCGCTCGATTCAAGCACAAGGCATTGTTCCTGACGTTGAAGTCAAAGATAAAGACCGCGCCTTTGAAAGCCGCGAAGCCGATTTGGTCGGCCATATCGGCAATCCGTTGGGCGGCCAAGACGTCAACAGCAGCACTGAAACGCCTGCCAACGCCGAAACCAAAGCCGATAAAGACAAGTCTAAAAAAGACAAAGATGAAGACATCTCCAGCCGCCGCATTCCAAATCCGGTCAAAGACGATCAACTCCGTAAAGCCTTGGACTTGGTGAAAAATCCAGCCGAATGGCAAAAATCTTTGGGTTTGGCAGCGAAAAAACCTGCGCCGAAAAAAGATGCAGATAAAGACAGCAAAAAATAAACCTGTTATTTCTCAATAAAAAAGGTCGTCTGAAAACGATATGATTGTTTTCAGACGACCTTTTCACACATCAAATATTCCACAGGGAAAACATCATGGCAAAAGCCCCCAAAACCATCTACCAATGCACCGAATGCGGCGGCACTTCCCCGAAATGGCAAGGCAAATGCCCGCATTGCGGCGAGTGGAACACACTTCAGGAAAGCCTAGCCGCGCCCGAACCGAAAAACGCCCGCTTCCAATCTTGGGCGGCGGACACCTCGACCGTCCAATCCCTCTCCGCCGTTACCGCCACCGAAGTGCCGCGCAATCCGACCGGTATGGGTGAACTCGACCGCGTATTGGGCGGCGGCCTAGTCGATGGCGCGGTTATCCTGCTCGGCGGCGACCCCGGCATCGGCAAATCCACGCTGCTGTTGCAAACCATCGCCAAAATGGCGCAAAGCCGCAAAGTACTGTACGTTTCCGGTGAAGAATCCGCCCAACAAGTCGCCCTGCGCGCGCAGCGTTTGGAACTGCCCACTGAAGGCGTGAACCTGCTTGCTGAAATCCGCATGGAAGCGATTCAGACGGCCTTGAAACAGCATCAGCCCGAAGTCGTCGTCATTGACTCCATCCAAACCATGTATTCCGACCAAATCACCTCCGCCCCCGGCTCCGTATCGCAGGTACGCGAATGCGCCGCCCAACTGACGCGTATGGCAAAACAGATGGGCATCGCCATGATACTGGTCGGACACGTTACCAAAGACGGCGCGATTGCCGGCCCGCGCGTGCTGGAACACATGGTCGATACCGTGCTGTATTTCGAGGGCGACCAACATTCCAACTACCGCATGATACGCGCCATCAAAAACCGCTTCGGCGCGGCAAACGAATTGGGCGTGTTCGCCATGACCGAAAACGGTTTGAAAGGCGTGTCCAACCCGTCCGCCATCTTCCTCGCCAGCTACCGCGACGACACGCCCGGCTCGTGCGTTTTGGTCACGCAGGAAGGCAGCCGCCCGCTTCTGGTCGAAATTCAGGCATTGGTCGATGACGCGCACGGCTTCACCCCCAAACGCCTCACAGTCGGCCTCGAACAAAACCGCCTTGCCATGCTGCTCGCCGTCCTCAACCGCCACGGCGGCATCGCCTGCTTCGACCAAGACGTGTTCCTCAACGCCGTCGGCGGCGTCAAAATCGGCGAACCTGCCGCCGACCTCGCTGTCATCCTCGCCATGCTCTCCAGCTTCCGCAACCGCCCGCTGCCCGAAAAAATGGTCGCCTTCGGCGAAATCGGCTTAAGCGGCGAAGTGCGCCCTGTTGCACGCGGACAAGAGCGGCTCAAAGAAGCGGAAAAACTCGGCTTCAAACGCGCCATCGTCCCAAAAGCCAATATGCCACGCCATGCCAAAGAATTTCCAAACCTGAAAATCTACGGCGTCAGCAGTTTGCAGGAAGCGATTGACGTTTGTCGTAACGGGGACTAAACCGTTTCGATAATCCGCCTCAAAAAACAATCATCTAAAAGGCCGTCTGAAAACTTTCAGACGGCCTCTCTTTAAATTTAAATAATTTTGTTATACTATAACGAACTATTTTATTCTATCTTTTCTACACATCGAAAATCGGAGAGAAATCTTGAAAAAAACTGCTTTGCTTATCGCATCCGCCTTCCTGTTCAGCACTGCCGCCCACGCCCATCGCGTTTGGGTTGAAACCGCCCACACACATGGCGGCGAATACCTTGAAGCCGAATTGGGCTATGGCGAATTCCCGGAGCTTGAGCCGATCGCCAAAGACCGCCTACACATTTTCAGCAAACCCATGCAACTGGTGACTGAAAAAGGCAAAGAAAACATGATTCAAAAAGGTACATACAATTACCAATACCGCAGCAAATTGCCGGTCAAAGACGGTAGCTACTTGGTAACTGCCGAATACCAACCGACTTTCTGGTCAAAAAACAGCACGGGCTGGAAGCAGGCAAGCATCAAAGAAATGCCTGATGCAAGCTATTGCGAGCAAACCCGTATGTTCGGTAAAAACATTGTCAATGTCGGCCATGAAAGCGCAGATACCGCCATCATCACCAAGCAAGTCGGTCAACATTTGGAAATCGTACCTTTGGACAACCCTGCCAACGTCCACGTCGGCGAACGCTTCAAAGTCCGTGTCCTCTTCAATGGCGAGCCGCTGCCCAATGCTACCGTTACCGCTACATTTGACGGCTTCGACACCAGCGACCGCAGCAAAACCCATAAAACCGAAGCCCAAGCCTTCTCCGACACTACGGATGACAAAGGCGAAGTCAGCATCATTCCATTGCGCCAAGGTTTCTGGAAAGCCAGCGTAGAACACAAAGCCGATTTCCCTGATCAAAGCGTGTGCCAAAAACAGGCGAACTACACCACACTGACTTTCCAAATCGGTCATTCACATCATTAATCTCTAATGACAAAGGTCGTCTGAAAACCGTATTGCAGGGTTTTCAGACGACCTTTTTATCTATATTTTAAAATTAAGATATTTTTGAGAAATAAGATTTTAGTAATCTGTGTAAACAGTTAGGTTACCTGTCCTCCAATGTTCTGTATCCCATGATAGAACATCTGGTAAATCTCTATAAATAGCTCGCTGGTTAAATCTAGGCTGTCCGTCTTTTGTGAACCAATAATTTATTACTGTTGTTGATTTAGGCGGAGAAATTTTTTTCTTTTCGTTTAAAGAGGGTTGCCAGAAATAAATAATCAGGGCTTCAGCCATTTCAAGATAATAACGGCTCGCATTTGCTGGTACAGCCACTGTTCCCAACCAAAATTCCTGTTCTCTTGTAATAAGTGGGAGTTTGTGATGATTCCTAAATCTTGAGGAGAAATTTCCTTCCGTAATTCCACAATATTGGATGGAATTATCACCTCTTTCATATTTTTGTTTGCCTGCCGCAAGATACAATCCATTTCTCAATTCTGGATTGTTGGTAATATCATCGTATGAATATGGACCTTTCCAATTAATAATCAGCGTAGTATGTTCTGACATTTCATAACCTCAGGTAGTGATTTTAAATTTCACAAAAATAAATAAATATTAAATATAAATAACAATATTTAATATTTTATCAGACAATTTCATGAATTAGTATTTTATTATTAATATTAATTTTAATGACCTTAATCAAGGTTTATGCGGCGCAAACGTCCATTGACCAAGCGCCAAGCCCAAATCGAATAGATTCAGACGACCTATTGCCACACGGACCAAGCGTAAACATGGAAAGCCTGCTTTCGCCGTCATCCTTCGCACTTGGCGGTTTTTCCCTTCCGAAATTTTGATTTCCACCCAAAAATCAGGCACGGACTTGCGCACGCGAATCGGCGGCACGCGCGGCCATAAAACATCCGCTTCGCCCTCCTCCAATACCCTGACCTCTGCCGGACGGGTGACAAAATCGCCCAAATCTACGCCACGGCGCAATAAATCCAATTTAGCTTCATCTGGAGAACCCTCCACCTGCGCCCAATAAGTTTTAACCTGCTTAAATTTCGGGTCAGCAATCTGCGCCTGCAAACGGCCATTATTGGTCAGCAGCAGCAAACCCTCGCTGTCCGTATCCAAACGTCCGGCTGGATAAAATCCCGGTTTCTCGACAAAATCCTTAAGACACTGATGTTTTTCATGTGCAGCAAACTGGCAAATCACGCCATAAGGCTTGTTTAGAATAATCAAATCGTTCATTTCACACTTTCAGACGGCCTTGGATTTCAAGAAATTCCGGATAATAAAAAAGACACCGTATAAACGGTGTCTTTCATATTTGGCGGAGTAAGAGGGATTCGAACCCTCGATGCAGGTTGACCCCACATGCTTCCTTAGCAGGGAAGTGCCTTCAGCCTCTCAGCCATTACTCCTAAGGAAGACCGCAATATACGCTTTCTCCCTTCCTTCGTCAAGCATTACCGCCTCAAACTTTCTTAACGCCATGAAATCATTTAAATAAAAATATAATATTTTTTTGCATAACCCTATTTTTATACTTCTTTCATATATGTTAAAATGATTCTGCTTTCTGTAAACTTTTTCTACGCCCATTATTACAAAGGAGTTCGTATGTTACGTTTTTCTGCTTTGGTTGCCGTATCCGCCCTGATGCTTGCCGCCTGCTCACAATCCGGCAATTCCCAACCATCTACTTCCTCCTCTCAAACTTCTACTCAAAAAACAACTGCAGCCGGTTCTGCCTGCCGCAGCATGGGTGAAGGCCATAAAGTCAATGGCAAAGGTCAAAACGATATCTATATGTGTAAAGTCGATGTGGCTTTGAACTCTGCCGAAGCCAAATCCGCTTTGAATCCTAGCATCCGCGTTCACTACGGCAGTACGTCCGGCGCGACTTTGACTTCCCGTCAAATCTCCAACTCAGTCGGCAAAACTCCTGATGAAACCTGCCAACGCGCATTCCTGAGCGCGGTTAAACGCTTCCAAAGCACTGCACTTCGTAAAAAAGCCAAATCCGTTCATCTGGTTAGCTACTTTGACAAAGTAACCAAAGGCGGTAACGAATACGAATGCCACATCGCTACATTCAACAGCCGTGTGGTTTTGAAAGGCAGCTTCCACTAAGCAATGTCAAAAATGCCGGACTTCAATATGAAGTTTGGCATTTTTCTATTTTATGGATACAACACCCCTTCACTGCCTGCTGGCCGATCCGTCTTTTGCCGCCTGCTACGACCATGCGTCTCTAAACGCAGCCGATTCCCAACGTTTGGCTGCCACGCCGCAACTGGCGCAGCGTCAAGACTGGCAAGTCAGCCGCGCGTTAAAACAGCAAACCGATTTAGCGACTGTATCGCTGAGCCACAGCCAAGGCTTTGCCGCTTTATTGTGTGCGCCTCATCCCTTAACAGCCGGTGTCGATATCGAATTTATCCGCCCGCGTGATTTCAAAGAGCTGTCGTCTTTGGTCTGCACGCAGGAAGAACAAGACTTTTTGGAAACGGCAAACTGGCCGTCTGAAACGTTTTACCGATTGTGGTGTTTCAAGGAAGCATTGATTAAAGCGGCGAATTTGGATTTCCCGTCAGACATGAAATCGGTCGGCTATGTTTTCGATTCAGGGCAACTCGTCGGTTTACGCGCTGGAAAGCAAACCGATTGGCACGGCACAAGCGTGATTTTGGCGGATACGATGGCACTTGCCTGCGTTTGGAAGGGAAAAGCCATCGCCCTGCAATGGCAGTTTTTCGGTTCGCTCAAGCCCAATGATTTAACCGACCGGCAAACTATCTAACAACTGACAAAATAATAATAATCTGATTTAATTTACTGCACTTTTACTTATTCCACACCCCAACAGCAGCATTTGCAAAAGGCCGTCTGAACGATGAATCTTCGCCTCCTAAACCGCCTCTATACTGCCCTTATCCTGTTTCTTACCCTGTTTTTGGTTTATGCCTTTGCTTCACAAGCGCGCATCCAAACCGATTTGACCGCGTTGTTGCCAAGCGAGCAGCAACCCGATGCCTTACTGACGGCCGCGGATAAAGCCGCAGAAGCGCAGCTCAATTCACAAGTCATTTTGCTTGCAGGCAGTACCGATGCCGAAACCGCTTTTCAGACGGCCTCACAAATTGCCGACGCATGGCGCAAAAGCGGCGTATTTGAACAAGTCGACAGCAGCATTACGCCGAATTTGGACAAAGTGCGGGCAGATATGCAGAAACTGAGCTTGGCGGTTTTGCCGCAAGATGAAATACGCCTGCTGTTTGAGCAGCCGCAAGCCTATTTTCAAGCGCGTGCAGAAGCCGCGGCCAATCCGTTTGCCGCCCCCTCGCCTTTGTCTTTAGAACAAGACTGGCTGGGCTTCGGACGCTTTGTTGCCGACAAAGCCAATCCGCAAAGCCGCTTGCAGTGGGACATGGACAATGGCATGCTCTTTGCCGAAGACAAAGGCAAAACTTGGGTATTTTTGCGCGGACGGCTCGCCGGCGGCGATCAATTTTCCGGCAACGATGCCCTCTTGCCGCTGATGGCGCAAAGCCGTCAAATCGCTTCGGAAAACGGCGCGGAAACCTTAAGCGCAGGTGGCGCATTGTTCGCCGCCGTATCCAAAGCAGCCGCAGAAAAAGAAAGTCGGCTGATGAGCATGGTCGGACTTGGGCTGACCTTTGCGCTGCTGCTGTGGGTCTTCCGCAGCGGCCGGGTATTTTTGCTGTCCTTGCCGCTGGCGGCCGGTATGTTGACCGGATTGGCAGTTGCGTTATTAACCTTCGGCGAAGTGCATATCCTGACCATCGTCATAGGCACCAGCCTGGTGGGTATGTTGGTGGATTTCCCGTTGCACTGGCTTGCTCCGTCAGTATTCGGGCCGTCTGAAAAGACCGTTTGGCAGGCTGAATCGGCAATGAAACATGTCTTGCCGAGTTTTGCCGTCAGCCTGACGATTACCGTCTTGGGCTACGCGCTGTTGTGGTTTACCCCTTTGCCTGTACTGCGCCAAACTGCGGTATTTTCAGGATTCGCTTTATTTGGCGCGTTTGGTGCCACCGTTTTATGGCTGCCGCCGCTGTTTCGCCGCTACCGTGCAAAAACTGTGCCTTTTGCCGCATTAACTGAAAAGCTCTATTCCTTGTCAGGCCGTCTGAAAAACCGCCTGCACAAACGCGGCTGGTTAATCGTGGGCGGAATTTTGCTGGCAGTCGGACTGTGGCGCAGCGACTGGCGTGACGACATCCGTCAATGGGTCAATATGCCGACCGCGATGTTGACCGAAGTACAACAAATCGGCCAATTGAGCGGTACAGATTTTGGCGGCAAATATTTGGTGGCCAAAGCACAAAGCGAAGATGCCCTGTTGAAAAAAACCGCCGAACTCAGCCGCTCCCTGCAGCCCTTAATCGCGCAAGGCAAACTGTCCGGCATCCAATCGCCCGACCAATTCATCCTGCCGACAACGGAACAGCAAAAACTGCAAAACCGCCTGCGCGAATTGACCAAATTGCCTGATAGCTGGAAACCGCTCACAGAAATCGGTATTCCGCGCAAAACCGTGCGTGATGCCCTGCTGCAAGCCGCCAATACGCAACCATTGTCGCTTTCAGACGGCCTAAATACCGATTTGGCAGAAGCTTGGCGTTCCTTATATTTGGGCGAAGTGGAACCAGGCCGTTTTGCTGCCGTCGTGCGTTTGAACGGCATGACCGATGAAGCTGCCGTACGCGCCGTAGCTCAACACGTCTCCGGCGTACACTGGGCAGACAAGCGCGCCCACTTAAACGAACTTTTCCACCACACGCGCAATCAGGCTGCATGGTTAAAACTGGCTTCCTATGCGTTGGCATGGTTGCTCTTGTGGAAAATGTTTGGTTTCAAACGCGGCAGCAAAATACTTGCCGTGCCGCTGGCCGCGGCCATCTGCACCGTTGCCGTACTCGGTTTGGCAGGCATTCCCGTCAGCCTGTTTGCCATGTTCGGCCTGCTTTTAGTGTCCGCCATCGGCGTGGACTATGCCGTCTATGCCGCCACCGCACACCACAGCGCCCCGGCAAAATTAGGCGGCATGCTGCTTGCCGCCGCGACGACAGCCATTTCCTTTGCCCTGCTCGCCATCAGCAGCACACCCGCTGTTGCCGCGTTCGGCATGACGGTTACCATCGGCGTGGCATTCAATATTTGGCTGGCAGGCACATTGTTGAAAAATTAGACACAAAATGAAGACGATTGAAATTGAAGCGATATTTTGTTTCAACTTCTATCGCCAAATTGCAAAAGGCCGTCTGAAAAATTTCAGGCGATGGATTAAACATTATTTATCATTAAAATCAAAGGTATTTTCAAATGTCCGTAGAATTTGACGTTGCCGTTATCGGCGCAGGCCCTTCAGGTTCGGTTGCTTCTGCTTTGCTGAACAAACAAGGCTTTAAAGTTTGCGTATTGGAAAAACAACATTTCCCGCGCTTTGTCATCGGCGAAAGCCTGTTGCCGCATTGTATGGAAATGTTGGAAGAAGCCGGTTTTGCCGACGCAGTGCATGCCGAGCCCAGCTTTCAATTTAAAGACGGCGCTGCGTTTTCATGGGGCAGCCGTTACACAGATTTCAACTTTACTGAAAAATTTTCAGACGGCCCCGGCACCATTTATCAAGTACGCCGCGGTATCTTCGACAAAATCCTGATTGATGAAGCGGCAAAACAAGGCGTCGATGTCCGCTTCGGACATGGTGTAACCGCGTTTGACAACAGCGGCGATGTGGCACGTTTGAGCGTTTCGACCGATACAGGCGAAAACTATGAACTGACCGCCAAATTTGTTTTGGATGCCAGCGGTTACGGTCGTGTCCTGCCCCGCCTTTTGAACTTGGAAAGCCCGTCCGAGCTGCCTCCGCGCCAAGCCCACTTCACGCATATCGACGACAACATCACCAGCCCGGAATTCGACCGCAACAAAATCCTGATCAACACGCATCCTGAACATCGCGATGTCTGGATTTGGCTGATTCCTTTCGGCGACAACCGCTGCTCCATTGGCGTTGTCGGCACGCCCGACAAACTGGCCGGTGAATCAGAAGCCGTGTTGAAAAAATTTGTGTACGAATGCCCGATGCTGGCGGAAATTTTGGATAAAGCCGTTTGGGAAAACGACTTCCCGTTCCGCTCTATCCAAGGCTACTCTGCCAACGTGAAAACCTTATACGGCAAACACTTCGCTCTTTTAGGTAACGCCGCCGAATTCCTCGACCCCGTTTTCTCCTCCGGTGTAACCATTGCCCTGCACTCTGCCAAACTGGCTGCTGATTTACTGGGCAAACAGCTCAAAGGCGAAGCCGCAGATTGGCAAACCGAATTTGCCGACCAGCTGATGATCGGCGTGAACGCTTTCCGCACTTATGTAACCGGCTGGTACGATTTCCGCTTCCAAAACGCCATCTACGCGCCCAACCGCAGCCCTGAAATCAGCCGCATGATTTCGTCTATTCTGGCAGGCTACGCTTGGGATACGAACAATCCATTCGTGGAAAAATCCGAGCAACGCTTGTCCACACTTGCCGCATTGGTGGGCGATTTGAAGGTAGAATAAGGACGAATGCCTTTCAGACGGCCAAACCCGAAAACAGAACAGGCCGTCTGAAACTTTATCCACACCATTAAATATTTTGACCGATAGATAAAACCTTATGCGATTTATCCCTTTGCTTGCCGCACTGCTGCTTCCCGCATGCACGACCTCGCTCCCTCATCCGCAAACGCTGCCGCCGCTTTCCAAAGAAGGCCAATGGTTTAAACTCGAGCAGACCAATGCGGCGGGGCAGACCGTTCAAACCAATCTCTTGGCAGTCGAGCCTCATTCAGACGGCATCCGCTTTGTCCAAACCAATGCACTGGGTGCGCCGGTATCGCGTCAATCGGTCAGCACCAAAGGCTGGAAAAACGACGGCTTTGTGATGCCCAATGCCGCTTCGCGCCGACTATTTGCCGCCTTGTTGCCGCTTTTGGCCGCCGAACACGCCGCCACGCTTTACCCTGAAGCCCGCCAACAAAATGCCACACATCAAGGATTCTGCCCTGACGGCAAAGGCGCGGTGTTCAGCTACCGCGAGCGTGATTTGTGGTGTGTCGCCCACCATTCCGAACAATTCCTTATCGGCTTCCCCGACCAAACTTTCTGGACGGTCAGCCCGATTGCAGAAGACTAATCCATGAATACTCCTGTTTATCTCAGCCGTCCGGCACTGACCAGCGCATTGGGCAGCGGCTTGCAAATTCATGCCGATGCCTTACTCACGCCGTCTGAAAACACGCCCCTGACTTTTTCAGACCAATGGGTAAAAAGTAAAACGCATGCTTTCGGTGCAATCAAAGAAACCCTGATGCCTCTGCCCGACAGCATTCCCGAAGCACATCGCAGCCGCAACAACCAGCTTATCCTGCACGCGCTTTCGCAAATAGACGGACTGATTCAGGCGGCCATTGCCCGTTACGGCAAAGAAAGGGTCGCTGTCGTTACCGGTACGTCCACCAGTGGCGCAGACGAAAATATCCCTTTGTTCCAACACGTTGTCCAAGGTGGTGAGTGGACGGATGTTCCGTTCAAACAACTGCAACACACCATGGCTTCTCCCTCCGAATTTATCGCCCAAGTTTACGGTTTGGACGGCTTGCGCTATACCGTCTCCACCGCCTGCACTTCCGGCGCACGCGCCCTCATCAGCGCAGCCCGACTGCTTCGTGCCGGATTGTGTGATGCCGTGATTTGCGGCGGCGCGGATACGCTTTCTCCGCTGACGATTAATGGTTTTGCCTCTTTGGAAGTGCTTTCAGACGGCATCGCCAAGCCCTTTTCTGCCAACCGCAACGGCATCAATATCGGCGAAGCGGCCGCATTTTTCGTGATGACGCGTGATGCGGATTTTGACGGCGAAATGCAGTTGCTCGGCTACGGCGCAAGCAGCGATGCCTACCACATGTCTTCGCCCCGCCCCGATGGTTTGGGTGCAGCCCAATCCTTTCAGGCCGCTTTAGATAAAGCCGGTTTGAAAGCGGAAGACATCGGCTGGATCAATCTGCACGGCACAGGTACGCAACACAACGACAGCATGGAAAGCCGAGCCGTTGCCGAAGTATTTGGCAGCCACACCCTTTGCACCTCAACCAAGCCGTCCACCGGCCATACCTTGGGAGCAGCCGGTGCGATTGAAGCCGCGTTTGCCTGGTTGATGGCCAACTGCCAATACAATCCGGAAGGCAAACTACCACCGCAACAATGGGACAACGTACCCGATTCCGAGCTACCAAACATCGCTTTGACCGACGAAAACAGCCGCTGGCCGTCTGAAAAACGCATTGCCGCCAGCTCGTCATTTGCCTTCGGCGGCAGCAATGCCGTTTTGATTATCGGATAAGTCCTTAATATTTAGGTCGTCTTTTCAGACGGCCTTTTTCTTTTCCGCAACTTAAAAAACAATAACATCAAAACAACAACCAAATCCGCCGAAATATGCCATAATAGGCTTAGCACGTTTCATCTCGCGATGTGCCCGAAAAGAAAAACTTAACCTACATAGAGAATAATCCCATGACTAAATCCACCATTATCTATACCTACACCGACGAAGCTCCTGCATTGGCCACCCAATCCCTGTTGCCGATTGTGCAGGCGTTTACCCGCCATGCCGGTATCGAAGTCAAAACCAGCGACATCTCTCTCTCCGGCCGCATTTTAGCGGCATTCCCCGAGCATTTGACCGAAGCGCAGCGCGTACCCGACGCGCTTGCCGAGTTGGGCGAACTGGTGAAGCAGCCCGACGCCAACGTGATCAAACTGCCGAACATCAGCGCATCCGTACCGCAACTGACCGCCGCGATTAAAGAATTGCAGGCAAAAGGCTTTGTCGTCCCCGACTATCCCGCCGACCCGCAAACCGATGAAGAAAAAGCCGTACGCGAACGCTACGACCGCATCAAAGGCAGCGCGGTAAACCCTGTCCTGCGTGAAGGCAACTCCGACCGCCGCGCGCCTAAGGCAGTGAAAAACTTTGCGAAAAAACATCCGCACAGCATGGGCGCATGGACCAAAGACTCCAAAACCCACGTTGCCACCATGCAAAGCGGCGACTTTTTCCATAACGAACAATCTGTTACCGTACCCGATGCGACTTCCGTATCCATCGTGTTCACCGACAAACAAGGCAACAAGAAAGAGTTGCGCGAGCCCGTCGCCCTGAAAGCCGGCGAAATCATCGACGCGACCGTGATGAGTAAAAAAGCCCTGCTCGCCTTCCTTGCCGAACAAGTGCAAGACGCGAAAGCAAAAGGCGTTTTGTTCTCGCTGCACATGAAAGCCACCATGATGAAAGTGTCCGACCCGATTATCTTCGGACACGCCGTCAAAGTATTCTTCGCACCCGTCTTTGAAAAATTCGGCGACAAATTGGCTGCCGCAGGCGTCAACGTCAACAATGGCTTCGGCAACCTGCTGGCCAATCTGGACAAACTGGATGCGGACACCCGCGCCGCCGTCGAAGCCGAAATCGCCGCCGTTTATGCCGCCAACCCTGATTTGGCGATGGTCGATTCCGACAAAGGCATCACCAACCTGCACGTCCCCAGCGACGTCATCGTCGATGCTTCTATGCCTGCAATGATTCGTAACTCCGGCCGTATGTGGGACAAAGACGGCAAAGCGCAAGACACCAAAGCCGTCATTCCGGACAGCAGCTACGCCGGCGTTTACCAAGCAACCATCGATTTCTGCCGCGAACACGGCGCGTTTGATCCGACAACCATGGGTACCGTTCCTAACGTCGGCCTGATGGCGCAAGCAGCCGAAGAATACGGTTCACACAACAAAACTTTTGAAATCGAAGCCGACGGCCAAGTTCAAGTCATTGATGCGGCAGATAATGTCCTGATGCAACACGACGTTGAAGCCGGCGATATCTGGCGTATGTGCCAAACCAAAGACGCTCCGGTTAAAGACTGGGTACAACTCGCCGTCAACCGCGCCCGTCTGAGCAACACACCCGCCGTGTTCTGGCTTGACGAAAACCGTCCGCACGATAAAAGCCTGCTCGCCAAAGTCAAAGCCTACCTTGCCGAACTGGATACCAACGGTCTCGACATCCGCGTCCTCGCTCCTGAAGAAGCCGCTAAATTCAGCTTGGGTCGTCTGAAAAACGGCGAAGACACTATTTCCGTAACCGGCAACGTCCTGCGCGATTATCTGACCGACCTGTTCCCGATTTTGGAACTCGGCACCAGCGCGAAAATGCTGTCCATCGTTCCATTGATGAACGGCGGCGGTATGTTTGAAACCGGCGCGGGCGGCTCCGCACCGAAACACGTCCAACAGTTCCTCGAAGAAAACCACTTGCGTTGGGACTCTTTGGGCGAATTCCTCGCGCTTGCCGTATCGTTTGAACATCTGGCGCAAAAAACCGGCAACGCCAAAGCCCAAGTCCTCGCCGACACGCTGGATGCCGCCACCGAAAAACTGCTGTTGAACGACAAATCGCCTAAACGCAAAGCAGGTGAACTCGACAACCGCGGCAGCCATTTCTACCTCACCCTCTATTGGGCGCAAGAATTGGCAGCGCAAGACAAAGATGCCGAACTGAAAGCCGCATTTGCGCCATTGGCAGCAGCTTTGACTGCCGACGAAGCCAAAATCGTTGAAGAACTCTCTGCCGTACAAGGCAAAGCGGTCGACATCGGCGGCTACTACGCAGCCAATCCTGAAAAAGCCGCACAAGCGATGCGTCCAAGCGCAACCTTTAATCAGGCCTTGTCAACCTTATAATTAAAGCAATAAAAGGCCGTCTGAACTTTCAGACGGCCTCAGACCTTATGGAAGCACAATGAAAAAAACCATTCTTTCTCTTACTCTCCTCATCAGCGCTCCGGCTTTGTGGGCATTTTCCCCTGCCGAATTGGCACAAACCCTGCAAAAACCGCAAAACGTGCAAGGCAATTTTGTCCAACAACGCCAGCTAAAATCCCTCAGCAAACCCATGACCACCAGCGGCAGCTTTACCCTTGTCCCACAAAAAGGCCTGCTCTGGAAAATGCAAAAACCATTTGAAACCACCCTGCGCGTGCGTTCAGATGGCATCATGCAATGGAACGGCAGCCAATGGGTCAACCCAAACGCCAGCAAGCTCAACGGCCAAAGCCGCCAAATCAAACTCTTCCTCGACCTTTTGGGCGGCAATACCCAAGGCTTGGAAAAACAATTTGATTTGAAATTAAACGGCAACGAGAAAAAATGGACGTTGACCTTAACTCCGAAAACCGCCATTACCCGTCAGATCTTCAACCGTATCGAAATCAACGGCGATACGCTGGTACGAAAAATCGAATTGGACGAAAAGCAAGGCGACAAAACCATCATGCAGTTCAACCAAATCCAAACCGATAAAACCTTGGACAGCTTCAGCCGTACCGCCCTCTAAATTGTCTATTCCAACAAAAGGCCGTCTGAAAATAGATTTCAGACGGCCTTTTATATTAATCGGCTGAAGGCTGCTGCCCTTTTCTTTCCACCTTTCTGGCTTCGCGAATGGCTTTAAGTTCGGCCTCTTTCTGTCTGGCTTTTTTCAGCCAAGTTTCCCATTGGTTTGGCGTTTCCAGCGTAATTCTGCCGATTTTGCCTTCGCGGAAATCGGTCAGGATATTTTCAGCGGCCTTTTGGTAGTTGACCCGTCCGCCGCTCAAAACCGCACCGCGTTTCTTGGCAATCCACTCCAGCCAAGAAGTATCGTCCCAATGGCTGCTTGGATCTTTGTCGGCTTGATAGCGCTCTTGCAACAGGGCCAGATAATGGCGGCGGAGGTAATCCAAAAGCTCAAGCGCCACTTCTTCTTCGTCCAGCGCGTTGCGTCCGACTGCACCGCCGGCCGCAAGGTTGTAGCCGCCTTCTTCAACAATAATTTTCGGCCACAACATACCGGGGGTATCGTAAAGCCAGAAATCGTCGGCAAGGAAAAGGCGCTGTTCGGCTTTGGTAATACCGGGTTCGTTACCGGTTTTGGCAGATTTTTTGCCGATCATGCCGTTAATCAAGGTAGATTTGCCGACGTTGGGGATACCGCAAATCAGGACACGCAGCGGCTTCTCGATACCTTGGCGATGCGGAATCATGGCGCGGCAGGCTTGGGTAATTTTGCCATGCGCGCCGGTTTCGGAAGAATCAAGCGCAATGGCGCGGGTATCTTGGCGGCTGTTGTAATGTTCGAGCCAAACTTTGGTGCGCTCGGGATCGGCAAGGTCTTGTTTATTTAAGATTTTCAGTTTTGGCTTGCCTTTGGACAACTGGGCAAGCAAAGGGTTTTCGCTGGAGGCAGGCATACGCGCGTCCAACATCTCAATCACCATATCAACGCTTTTAATGCGTTCGGCAATGGCTTTTTTTGCCTTGTTCATGTGGCCGGGAAACCATTGGATAGCCATGTCTTTTTATTCTTTCTATTCGTATCTGAGGCCGTCTGAAAAATCATTGTTTTTCAGACGGCCTCAGTATTTGGATAATCGGTCAATCAGGATTTAGAGGTTGCCATGCTCGTAGCTGTAATAACCTGCTTCATCCATACATTGCTCAAACGTTTTGGATGTATCGCCACGTTTACCTTGTGATTTGCAGGTATTGATTTGGCGGGAAACTTCGGCTTCGCTTGCGCCGGTGCGGTGCCAACGGTAAGCAGTGACAGGCTCTGTTGCACAAGCGGTCAAGATAAGCAGGGATAATGCGGTCAGACTGATTTTTTTCATGGTTTCTTCCTTTAAGGCCGTCTGAAACGGCAAGTTAGCGTCCTGCCAAGCTCTGTGCCTGACGGTGGCGGACAAGGAGTTCGTAACGGCCTTTGAGGCGCTCGGCCAGTTTTTCCACAACATAAACGGAGCGGTGCTGACCACCTGTACAACCGATGGCAATCGTCACATAACTGCGGCTCTCTTGTTGCAGGCGCGGCAGCCAGCGGCTAATAAAATGGTCGATGTCATCAACCATTTCTTGAGCCAACGGCTGCTGGCCCAAATAATCTTGAATAGGCTTGTCCATGCCGGTAAAGGGGCGCAATTCCGGATCGTAATACGGATTGGGCAGGCTGCGCATATCAAACATAAAGTCGGCATTATTGGGAACGCCGTATTTGAAACCAAAGGATTCAAGAATGACCAGCAAACCGACACGTTCAATGTTGAGCCATTGTTGCACAGCATAACGCAGCTGCTGAGCGTTCATTTTGGACGTATCGATGCAATATGCGATGTCTCTAAGCGGGAAGAGCCACTCGCGTTCTTTTTGCAGGCTTTCCAACAAAGTCAGGTTTTGGCCGGACAAAGGGTGTCCGCGACGGGTTTCTGAGAAGCGGCGAACCAAAACACCCTCTTCCGCTTCCACAAACAGGACTTCGACCTGATGCCCTTCGTCACGCAAATATTGGATTTGCTCTTGCGCTTCTTGGATATTGATACCGGAACGGATATCAACGCTAACACCAAGCTGGGTTTCTTCGCCACGTTCAATATGGTGCAACACCAGTGAAGGCAACATTTCCAAAGGCAAATTATCGACGCAATAATAGCCTAAATCTTCGAGTTGTTTGAGGGCTACGGATTTTCCTGAGCCGGATAAGCCGCTAATCAGGACGATTTTCATGATTTTGTTCGTTTTCTTTGAGTTGTGTTTGATGGCGTTCGAGGAATTCTTTGGTACTGTCTTTACCGCGCAATTGAAGGATGTAATTGCGCACTGCAGCTTCAACCAATACTGCTAAGTTTCGACCGATTGCAACAGGCAGGGTAACGGAACGGACGCTGACGTTGAGGATAGATGCTGTTTCGGTACGGATGCTCAATCGATCGAGTTGTTTCATGTATCCGTCGTCGGCCGGAACCAAATTAATAATCAGCTGGAGGATTTTTTTCGGACGGATAGAGGTTTCGCCAAAAATATGGCGGATATTGAGTATGCCCAAACCGCGTACTTCGAGGAAATCACGCAACATAGGCGGACAACGGCCTTCCAGCATTTCCGGGCCGGTACGGAAGAGTTCGACCGCATCATCGGCAATCAGGCTGTGACCGCGCGAAATCAGCTCCAATGCCAATTCGCTCTTACCCAAGCCGGATTGTCCGGTAATGAGTACGCCCACTTCAAATACATCCAAAAATACACCGTGCTTGATAGTGGAAGTAGCCAATGTACGTTGCAAATAAATCCGCAAAACGTCCATCAAGTGCGGGCTTTCCTGCTTGGAAGTCAGCAAGGGGATACTGTTGGTACGGCAATAATCGCGCAATTTGGGCGAAACCGGCAAGCCGTTGGCAACGATGACCAAAGACATGGGGATATCGAAAAGCTCGCCGAAATCGTAGTTGAGCTCGCCCGTTTCCAAGCGGCGCAAATATTCGGCTTCAGCTACGCCGACAACTTGAATTTGGTTGGGATGGATAAAGTTTAAGTGGCCGACCAAGGCCAAGACGGGTTTATCAGCTTCGACACCGATACGGTTGTCCGCGCCGGAATTACCGGCAGCCCAAGCAAGTTCGAGTTTGTGCTGATTGTCGGAAAACAGGCGGCGGACAGATATGCTGGGCATGAATTACTCTTCGCTCAGGAGTGTGCGTACTTCTTCGGCAGAAGTAGCGGCCATCAACGCTTCACGGATGGCTTTTTGAGAGAATCTGCCGGCAAGTTTGGACAAGACTTCCAAATGTTCGCCGGTAGCGTTTTCAGGCACAAGCAGGATGAAAATCAGGGAAACGGGTTTGCCGTCGGGCGCATCAAAGGCAACCGGCTCTTTGGTGCGGATAAAAGCACCGGTGGCTTTTTTCACGCATGCGTGACGGCCGTGAGGAATCGCCACCCCCTGCCCCAAACCGGTCGAACCAAGTTTTTCACGGGCAAACAGGCAGTCGAACACGTTGGTATTCGGTAATTCTGCTTCATTCTCCAGCAGCTGTGCGGCCTCTTCAAACAGACGCTTTTTGCTGCTGACTTCCAAATCCAAAACGATATGGGACAAAGGTAAAATTTCGCCGATCAGGCTCATGTGTATCTCTTTTAAATGTCGCAAAACAATGGGATTGTACCGATTGTCGGTGCAAATCTCAATCCTGAAGGCGTAATTTACACTCGCCCTGCTAACATTTTCCATGTTGTTTTTGATATTTTTTAACGAGCCAAAAATAATCCAACTATTTGTTTATATAGAATTTAAAATAAAAATCCTATCACTAGCCAAACTATGATTCAAATGAAAAGGGGTATGTCCGGCATACCCATTTTCCTTTTCTTTTCAGACGGCCTCAACCTAGTTTTTTAAAACAGTTTGGGAACCAAAAACAACTAGAAATAATGGCAGACCAATCCGCAAAACCACGCCAAACCGATGCGGTTATTGGCCAAAAACGTTTGGAAACACAACTGGCGGTCGCGCGTACGGATGGCGGCATACTGCTGATACTGCCAATAAACGGTTACCGGCAATACCAGCCAATAAGGCCAAGTTGCGCCGATTTTGATACCCAATACCGCCATCAATACGGTAAACCAAAAATGGCAAAGCATAGAGGCGGTAATATCGTGATGGCCAAATGTGATTGCCGAAGTTTTAATGCCGATTTTCAAATCGTCTTCTTTGTCCGCCATGGCATAAATCGTGTCGTAAGCCAGCGTCCATAAGGCATTGGCGGTAAACATCAGCCATGCTTCGGGAGGCACTCGGTCTTGTACGGCGGCAAAGGCCATGGGAATGCCGAACGAAAATGCCAGCCCCAAATAAAACTGCGGCAACGGGAAAAAGCGTTTGGTAAAGGGATATGTGACGGCCAAGAACAAGGCCGGAAGGCTCATCAGCCAAGTAAAGCGGTTAAGCGGCACCAAGCATAAAGCCGCCATCAGACACAGCATGACGGTCAAAAGCAGCGCTTCAGTTTTGGACACCAAACCTTTGGCAAATGGGCGGTTTTTGGTGCGCTCTACTGCACCGTCAAAATTGCGGTCGGCAAAATCATTCACCACGCAACCTGCGCTGCGCATCAGAAATGTGCCTGCGGTAAAGGCAATAAAAATATCCGCGTCAGGAACGCCTTTAGACGCAATCCACAATGCCCAATAAGTCGGCCACAGCAAAAGCAGTGTGCCGATGGGTTTGTCGACGCGCATCAGCTTGGCGTATATCACCATCCGTCCGACAGCGTAACGCGGTAGAAATTGTAGAAAAAATCGCCTTATGTTCATTGATGTAATGTGTCGTTGTTTATATGTCGATTCGAAAGAAAAGGCTTTTTTAGAGCCTTAGCTCTTATTATAATTTATTGCCGTCTGAAATTAAACAGATCTTAACAATTTAATTTATTGTATTATAACAGAATTATGACAAATATCGGTAATTGGTTTTATTTTCAGACGGCCTTAGCGGTATAAATCTATTAATTTCAATAAGAAATATTCTGTTAATTCCAATGTTTCCCCGTTCCAATCGAAATACGAACGGCGCGCGGTAACAGGCCGTCTGAAAGATGGATAGTCGGAATCTTCAAAACGAAGAAACTCAAAATCCGAACGTTTCAACGGCAATGTACCGTCAAACAGGCGCTCGCCCAAAGGCTGCGTTCCGCAATCTAATAATTCTGTCCATAGACGGCTATCCGGCCGGCACGCGCTTCTGGCTTGTATCACTGTTTCGCCGTCCAGTTTGAGCAAAACATCGCGCACAAAGATTTCATCGCTATTGTCCGCCCCCTTCGTCAAACCCAAATACACAGGCTCGACTGAAAAATCCTTACCGGAAGCGCGTAAAGCGGCGGTTAGCGAAGAAACGGTCAGCAGATGTCCGGCCTTAGACGGCAAAAGACTTGAAGCTTCGGCATGTGAACAAAGCGTGCCGCGCGGTATATCAAGCTCCATCTGACACCTCTGCCTTGGCCAACTCCTGCCATTTGGCTTCGGGAAACTCATCTTTCAGACGGCTTTTAAGATATTCCAAGGTATCTCCGGCAACAGTTTCATCTTTGCTGTCGTGAATATGGTTGAAAATCAGGCTATGTAATCGGATGCCGTATTGTTTGAGCACGGCGAAGCTGAGCAGAGTGTGGTTGATACTGCCGAGCCGTCCGCTGGTAACAAGGATGACGGGATAAGCCTGTTGCTGAATATAATCAATGGTCAACAGATTTTCTGTCAGCGGAACCATCAATCCTCCTGCGCCTTCGACCAAGACGATTTCGTATTGTGCCGCCAGTTGTTGCGTGGCGTTGCGGATTTTGTCCAAGTCCAACGCCCTGCCGTCCAGACGGGCGGCGAGATGGGGCGAAGCCGGATAGCTGAAGATTTCGGGCATGGTCAGCCGCTGTTTGTCGGCTTCCTGCATGGGTATGCCCATGATTTTACGGTGGACGGCGATGTCTTCGGCGATGTCTTGGCAACCGGTTTGCACAGGCTTTTGCGTGATTACACTTTTGCCCTGCTGCAATAATTGTTTTGCCAACATGCCGGTAGCGACGGTTTTGCCGATGTCCGTGTCTATACCACTGACGAAGTAAACGCCTTTCATTTACTGTGTTCCTTCAAGATTTGTACGGTTTTATCGGCAAGTTCGGTCAAGAGGCCGTCTGAAATAATGTAAGGCGGCATGAGGTACACCAGCCTGTCGAATGGGCGCACCCAAATGCCCTGCGCCACGCAATCCGCTTGAAAACGCGCCATATCCACGCCTTTTTCCAGCTCAATCACGCCGATGGCACCCAAAACGCGCACGTCTTTTACGCCGCGAATTTCCCATGCGGTTTTCAGACGACCTTTCAGGATGCTTTCAATGCGGCGGATATTTGCCTGCCAATCTTGGGACAAAAGCAGCTTGACCGAAGCGCAGGCAACGGCACACGCCAGCGGGTTCGCCATAAACGTCGGTCCGTGCATAAACACGCCTGCCTCGCCGCGCGAAATCGTTTCGGTGACTTTTTGCGAAGTAATTGCCGCCGCCAGCGTCATATAGCCGCCGCTCAAGCCCTTGCCAATACACATAATATCCGGCACGACGTCTGCGTGTTCGCAGGCAAACATCTTGCCAGTGCGCCCAAATCCGGTGGCGATTTCATCAAAAATCAACACGATATCAAATGCGTCGCACAAATCGCGCAAACCGCGAAGATACTGCGGATGATAAAAATACATGCCGCCCGCGCCCTGCACGACCGGCTCCAAAATAAAGGCAGCGATATCCGCATGATGCGCTTCAAACAAGGCGCGGACAGGCTGCAAATCCGCCTCGTCCCATTCATCGTCAAAACGACTTTTCGGATTATCGACAAAATAACGCTGCGGCAAAGCGCTGCCAAAAATATGGTGCATCCCCGTTTCCGGATCGCAGATGGACATCGCGTTCCAAGTATCGCCGTGATAACCGCGCCGTACCGTCGCAATATTCTGCTTCGCCGTCAGCCCCCGCGCCTGCTGGTATTGCACCGCCATTTTCAGCGCGACTTCCACCGAAACCGAACCCGAATCCGCATAAAAAATACGATCCAGTCCCTGCGGCAAAATCCCGACCAACAACTTGCCCAGCTCCACCGCTGGCTCGTGCGTCAAACCGCCGAACATCACATGCGACATTTGCTTAATCTGCGCCTCAACTGCCTGATTTAAAACGGGATGATTGTAGCCGTGTATCGCACACCACCAAGACGACATCCCGTCAATCAGCCGCGTGCCGTCCGCCAATTCGATATGCACGCCCTCCGCACGGCGAACCGGATAAACAGGCAACGGGTCGGTCATGGATGTATAGGGATGGAGCAGATGGGCGCGGTCGAAATCGAGCAGGGAGGAATGTTCAGACATGTTGAAAACAATGGTTTGATTAGTCTCATTATTATATAACATATTTCCTATTTCAGACGGCACGTCTTCCGTACTGCATCAATGCCAATCCGCCTACTGCCGCCAAACAGCCGGCAACCAAGGAAACATGCAATGCCTCGCCCAAAAACCAAGCGGAACACAAAATGCCGAATACCGGCACCAAAGTAATGTACGCCGCCGCGCTGCCTGCGCCCAAAGTCTTCACGCCTTCAAAATACCACGCATAGCTCAACACCGTTGCCCCGATAGACAGGCCAATCAAAGAAAACCAGCCCCTACCGTCCATTTCGGCAAGCATACCAAACGGCAGGCCGTCTGAAATCAACGCAGGCGGCAACAACATCATTGCACCCAGCCAAGCAGTAGCCACAGTGACCGTCAGCGCATCAATCCCCCGCAACACCGCCCTGCCTATCATCGTATAAGTAACCAAGCAACAAAGGCTGCAAAATACCAGCACTTCGCCCCACCCTATGCCGCCGCCCGACAAAAATGCCGCAATCTCGCCATGTGTAACCGCCCATATCGAGCCTGCCACTGCCAACAACATACCCGACACAATCTTGCCGTTAAGTTTCTCGCCAAATAGCAAAGCTGCAAAAAACATTGTCAGCACAGGATTGAACGTGACCAACACCGTCGCCCTTGAAGCAGGAATCCGCTGCAAACCCAGCATAGACAACACAGTAAAACCAAATACGCCGAATGCCGCTGCCAATGCCAATCCAAGCCATTGTTTGCGCGACAAAACCGCCAAAGTACGCAATCGATACCGTGTAAACAGCCAGCCCAAAAGCAAGATTGCCGCCGTCAAAAAGCGCAGCATGCCGCCCGTCAAAGGCGGCAGCGCCTGTCCCAACATCCGCCCCATCGGCCAAGATGCGCCCCAAAACGCCGCCATGCCCAATAGTTTTAGATGGATTGCTAAATGTTTCATGGTAATGGATAACTTGAATAATCGGTTTAGAAAGCGTACAAGCTCGGTTTGAAAGGATAAATTTCCTTAACCGCCGATACTTGATAGAGTTTGCGCGGATAAAATACTACGCTGAATCATTATGGAAACAAAGGCCGTCTGAAAGACTGAAATCCAGCTTTTTCAGACGGCCTTTACTGCTCAATCAATAAGGCTTACAACTCAATCCCTTTCAGTTTCGCCACGGTATTGATGTCTTTATCGCCTCGGCCGGACAGGTTGACCAGAATCACTTGGTCTTTGCCCATCTTCGGCGCGTTGGCGACTGCCCATGCGAGGGCGTGGCTGGATTCGAGTGCGGGGATGATGCCTTCGAAGCGGCACAACAAATCAAAGGCTTCGAGTGCTTCGTCGTCTTTGGCTACCGTGTATTCGACGCGCTTGATGTCGTTCAGGTGGCTGTGTTCCGGGCCGATGCCGGGGTAGTCCAGGCCTGCGGAAACGGAGTGCGTCCCCAAGACTTGGCCGTTTTCGTCCTGCATCAGGTAGCTGCGGAAGCCGTGCAGTACGCCGATGGGGGCTTTGCTGGTAATCGGTGCGGCGTGGTCGGGGGTGTCCACGCCCAAACCGCCGGCTTCCACGCCGACGAGGCGCACGTTTTCTTCGCCGATATACGGGTGGAACAGTCCGATGGCGTTCGAGCCGCCGCCGACGCAGGCAACGGCGACGTCGGGCTGTCTGCCGATGGCTTCCTGCATCTGCGCTTTGGCTTCGTTGCCGATAACGCATTGGAAATCGCGCACCATTTCGGGATACGGAGCAGGACCTGCGGCAGTGCCGATAATGTAGAACGTATCGTCCACACGTGCCACCCATTCACGCATGGCTTCGTTCATCGCGTCTTTCAGCGTGCGGCTGCCGCTGTCCACGCTGACCACGTTCGCACCCAATAATTTCATGCGGAACACGTTGGGCATTTGACGTTGGATATCGTCCGCACCCATGTACACGTCGCAAGTCATGCCGAAGCGTGCGGCGACGGTAGCAGAAGCCACGCCGTGCTGACCCGCGCCGGTCTCGGCAATCACGCGTTTTTTGCCCATACGGCGGGCGAGCAATGCCTGACCGATGGTGTTGTTCACTTTGTGTGCGCCGGTGTGGTTCAAATCTTCACGCTTCAGCCAGATTTGCGCGCCGCCCAAATGCTCGGACAAGCGCGCGGCATGGTAAACAGGGCTGGGTCGGCCGACATAGTGTTTCAAATCATGGCGGAACTCTTCCCAAAATGAAGGATCTTCTTTCGCTGCTTTATAGGCTTCTACCAATTCTTGCAAAGCCGGAATCAGGGTTTCGGAAACGTACAGGCCGCCGTGTTCGCCGAAAAAGCCGTTCTCGTCGGGAGCGTGATAATTTTTCATGGGATTTTTCCTTGTTCGTTTTATGGTTTCAGACGGCCTGATTCAGTACAAGGCCGTCTGAAAGTAAAATTGTCAGCAATTATAGCCGTTTTCCATTCATCTTGTCGGCAACTAATTGAATAATAATATCAGTAGACAAAATAGAAACAACAGCGTACAGCTCGATGTTGCAACTAATGCCGTACCCAACGGCGGCGCAATATATTTTTCTTTGTTTTTGTTTCTCAGGCATAGTTTTAATACCAACATCCCCAGCCACAGCGCCAGCAACCACCAACCCAGAAAGTTAAGCACAAGCAAAGCAATAATCAACTCATTGGTATTTATAGTGCTTATGTTCAAAAATATCCAATTAAGGCCATTAACAGACATAATGACTGCAGATATTTGTATCACATACAAAAGCGTTCCGCCCAACAATACCTTGATGTGCCATTGTTTGGCCTTCAGCCACACCGAGACGACATTAAAAAGCCACCACAAAGCCATAAACACCATTACAGAAATTTCATAACGGTCCATCACCCTACTCCTGAAAAACAGTCAATCCAGCCATTTCAAAAAAAGCCCGATACGCCGCCGCTTTTTTCGCCAAACTCAAAGGATAGGCACGCGAAGTCGAAGGCAGGCGCGTCAGGGTCAACTCACGCCCAGCATAGGGGAACGGTACTGTTTCACCCGTCTTCGGCATTTTCATGCCGCTGCCTTGAATCTCCAACAAAACTTCGGTTGCCTTGCCGCCGGTGGTGCAAAGATGGCGGCACTCGGGCATTTGCGCCAATACTGCCGCCAAATCGACGGTTTCTATCACTTTTAAAAACTTATCCGAAGCATTGCCATGTTCGCGTATTGCCTTCAACACGGTCGGACAGGATGCAATCTCTTTCTCACTTAAAAACGCTTTGATTTTATCGGCATCAAACGCTTTTTCGCCCTGCTTTTGAAAATGCGCCACATCGCCAAAAAACACCAGCCCATACACACGCCACATATCGTTTTGAAAATTCGGATAATGAAACTGCATCGCGTGTTTTTCTTCTTTAGGCGGAAACGTCCCCATCATCATGACCGTTGCCTGCGGCGGCAACAAGGCTGCGAAGGGGTGGGATTCAACGATTGGCTCTTGCATAGCTGTATTCCGGTTGTTTTTCATTCAAACAAATTTTCAGACGGCCTTTACTGCCTGAATAAACGCTGCTATTTTCTCCCTGCTCTTAATCCCACCGGAGATTTCCACGCCGCCGGACACATCCACCGCCGCCGCGCCACTGATTTTTACCGCTTCGGCAACGTTTTCCGCAGTCAATCCGCCGGCAAGTATCCACGGTTTGCAGATATTGCCGTGCAACATAGTCCAGTCGAAACTTTGTCCCGTACCGCCGTATTCGGTCGGATGATAAGCATCAAACAGCAAGGCGCGGGCATTCGGGAATTTGGCACAGGCCGTCTGAATATCGGCAGCGGACTGTACGCGCACAGCCTTCAAATACGGGCGGTCAAACCGACGGCAAAAATCATCGTCTTCATCGCCATGAAACTGAATCACATCTATCGGCACTTGACGCAAAATCTCGCGGATGGTTTGCTCGTTTTCATTCACAAACAAGGCCACCACCGATACAAACGGCGGCAGGTTTTTCACAACCGCCTGCGCCTGCTCAATATTCACAGCCCGTTTACTCTTGGCGTAAAACACCAGCCCGATGGCATCCGCGCCTAATTCGGCTGCGGCCAGCGCATCTTCAGGTCGGGTAATACCGCAAATTTTGGTGCGTATGGTGTTCATGGGGATTGCCTTTTTAAACAGATGGGTCGGATATTATATAAGTTTAAGGCCGTCTGAACATGAAATATCAGGTTCAGACGGCCTTAAACTTTAAAATAAACATCAGCCGATAATATTGGCGGCTGTCAACTGCGCAGTATCTTCGTTGTAGAAACGTGCAAACTCTGTGCTGCTTTCAGTTCCCACTTGATATACAGAACATTATACTGATAATTACTAATAACTTTGTGATTATTACCCTATTTTTAAACTGCCCATTTTTTCATCACAATTAATTTATTCTTTATTATCAAATATCAAACCAAACTATCCACAATTGGATTCACACAAAATTTGGATAATGCCCGTCAATAAAAAATATTAAGGCCGTCTGAAAAAGTCTTTCAGACGGCCTTTTAGCCTTTTTACTCAAACGGTTTCTTCTGCCAATAAAACTTATCCTTTTTCAGACGGCCTTGAAATATATTGCCCTGTCCCAAAGCAAACACCAACGCGCCTGACAAATCCGTTCTCAACAAAGTAATACCGTGCGCGCGGACACGATTTTGTACGGCAACGGTCGGATGTTTGTAGGCATTGGCATAGCCGCTGGATGCCACGGCATATTGTGGCGAAACCGTATGCAAAAAGCTGCCTGACGAAGCCGTGCTGCTGCCGTGATGTCCCAATATCAACACTTGGCTATACAGCGCATTGCCGTATTTCTCAATCAAACCGGCCTCGCCTTTCACACCCAAATCGCCGGTTATCAACAAGGCTTTGCCGTTTGCCACGACACGCAATACGCAGCTTTGGTCGTTATCTTCCTTGCCCGTATTTTCAGACGGCCTGAGCAACTCGAAATCTACGCCGTCCCATCGCCATTTGTCTTCTTGGCAAAACTCTGCATTCGGATAAAACTCAGGCTGTCCGGCAAGCAACTTATCGGTACCGACAGCCGCTATACTTTGAAAACCACCGTCATGGTCAATATCATGGTGCGACAAAATCAGGCTGTCCAAACGGCGCACACCCATAGCGTTCAAACTCGGCACAATACCTGTTTGCGCCACTTGCTCCGTTCCCGTATCAAACAAAAGATTGCGGTTACGCGTTTGCACCAACACCGACAAACCTTGTCCCGCATCCATCACGGTAACTCTTGCCACTCCCTCCTCCAACTTGGCAGGATGATAAAACACAAAACCCAATAAAACCAGACATGCCCAAGGTTTTAAGCCCATTCCTTTAGGTAGCAATAACAGCAAAGCCGCCATTATCGCCAACACAAGCAAAGGTACAGGCGCCGCTGCAACAGCAAATTCAGGCGATACCGTAGCCAGCCATACCAAACCGCGTAAAGTATATTCCGCCAAAAATGCCGCTACCAACTGAACAAGCTCAAACGGGAAAACCGAACCCAGCAAAGCCAACGGCGTCAACACCCAAGAAAACCAAGGAATAGCCAGCGCATTAACCAACGGACTGAGCAAAGGTAACGAAGCAAACAAATAGCCTAGCAATACCACCGACAATACAGTTGCCGCCCATTGCCCCCGTACAGCCAAACGCCAGCCCGACTCTTTCAGACGGCCTGATGAAGCCCAAATCAAAGCAGCAACCAAACCGAAAGACAACCAAGTTCCCACGCCCAATACAGCCGACGGATCCAACAGCAAAACAACGGCCAAAGCCTGCCACCACGCCGTCCAGCCCGAGCCGCCACTGCCGCGCCACCATGCCCACGCAAACGCAACCAACATCAACACACTGCGTTGCGTCGGCACGGAAAAACCGGCCAAAAGCGCATAAAACAAAGCACCGGCAACACCGCCGGCCAATACCCACACACGCGGTTTCGCCGGAATCCACGGCAAATAACGGAAAATTCGCTTAATCAGCCAAGCAAACAATACCGCCACCATCGTCACATGCAAACCCGAAATACTGACCAAGTGCGTCAGTCCCAAAGGACGGAATGCCTGCCACAAAGGCGGCCTCAACGCCGATTGCTCGCCAATACTCAAAGCACGCATCAGCCCTATGCCGTCTGAAAACTCAGGATATTTGTCCCCTGTTCTCTGCCAACTCCGGCTTACCGCATCACGCATATCAGCCAAACCGAAACCGCCACCTTGCCGCACGAGTTTCCTGTCGCGCCCCAAAGTACCCATGCCATCGATACCATTGGCCAAAGCCCATGTTTCACGGTTCAAACCGCGCACATTCACTTCACCGATCACCGGCTTTACCCGCACCGGTACAGACCACCGACTGCCCACCGCCCAATCACGCCGCTGATAATCCGACAACATCAAATCAAAAGCCTGCCCACGATCATCCCAAGCCCTTGCCGCAAACTGCACGCGCCGACCATCATCACGCGGCATATCCGCCACTTCAACCGTCAAAACTTTAGCCACCGCCTCCCCCACAGGCCATTGACCAGCCAATACCAGCCCGGTCCGCCACACGCCAAATGCCATGCCCATGCAGACAGCCAGCACCAACCAAGCCACAGCAAATTTTCGACACAACGCAAGCGTACCAATGAGCACAGACAACCAAACCCACCATGGTGGCACAAACGGCAACGCAAATGAAAGCACTACACCCACCACCCAAGCAGGCAACACAAACCACCACGCCATGAACGTTTTCCCTTAAATTATGATTATTAGATATGTAATAATAAATGCTTTTAGTAGATTATGACAAACGCCAACCTGCATGAGCAGATAAAAGATAGGTTCAAATCATTTCAAAACCGATAGACGCAAAAAAGCGCAATCCGAAACAGATTGCGCTTTTTTATAAACTGGCACGCCCACGGGGAATCGAACCCCGGTTACCGCCGTGAAAGGGCGATGTCCTAACCGCTAGACGATGGGCGCGGAGATTTTCTGTGGCGCACCCGGAGCGATTCGAACGCCCGACCCTCTGGTTCGTAGCCAGATACTCTATCCAACTGAGCTACGGGTGCATCAAGAAAGATTTGGATTATAAAGAGAGGGCTGTTTACTGTCAAGCGTTTTATTTGGAAAACTTGCAGACAGCGTGTAAAATGCGCATTTGCTATTGAATTTACAGAGAATAAAATGTCAGATTTCGCACGCTGGCCGCTCTTATCCGAAGCATTTTCCCGTTTGGGACGGCCTGTGGTCGTGGTGGATTTGGAGACGACCGGTGGAAATTTCTATCAAGACAGGATAACGGAAGTCGCCCTTGTTCGTTTTAAGCAAGGACGCGCCACACATTACGAGCAATTGGTCAATCCTTGCCGCAGCATTCCCGAATTTGTTGCCAGACTGACCGGGATTCATGATGAAACGGTGAAAAACGCGCCTGTCTTTGCCGATATTGCAGGCGATTTGTTGCCGCTATTGCAAGGTGCAGTGGTTGTTGCCCACAACAGCCGCTTTGACTATACCTTCCTGCGCCACGAGTTTGCCCGTATCCATACCGACTTTGCCGCACCCTCGCTCTGTACGGTGCAGCTGTCTCGCCGTCTCTATCCTGAGTTTTACAAACACAGCCTCGACAGCATTATCGAACGCACCGGCATTCAGACGGCCAACCGCCACCGCGCCATGACCGATGTTGCCGCATTGTGTGATTATCTCGAATTAAGTCTGGTAGAAAAAAATCATCAACAATGGGACGAACACGTCCGTGTATTGATGAATCCGAAAATGTTGCCCACTTGGCTGCCTGATTCGCTTGCCCAACAGCTCTATGCCCTGCCCGACAGTTACGGCGTATTGGTTTGGCTTGACCATTTCGGCAAAGCCCAAGCCATTGAAGCACACGAACGCGCATACAGTGAAACCGCCACCCTGCTGCACAGCAAAAAACTGCCACCGTACATCAAAGCCGCAGCCTCTATCCGTTTTATTCCGGCAGTCGGACAGCTTCATACATTATGGCTCAAAGCCCAGACCATGCAGGAATACCAACTGATGCCGTCTGAAAAGTCCACATCGTTTTCTACCGTCCGCTTTATCGCTGACGAACACGGCAGCCTTCAAGCACGCATTGTCTTGTTAAACAGCGGCACCAGAAATTGGCGCCCTTACGGTTTGTTTGCCCATAAAAAAGCAGCCAAACGCGCTTTGATGCAATGGTCGCAAGAACACAGACTCTGCCCAGATTCGCTCAACATTTTGCCGACCAGCTACGCAAAAGGCGAACCCTGCCCTGTCGAGGCCGTCGGAAAATGCAATGGCAACTGCCGCCAGCTAAACGGTATCAAACATCAAAACCAACGCATTACCGAGCTTGCCGCCCTACTCCCCGTAACCGATTGGGGCAAAGCGCACGAAATTGAAATTACCGAAACCGATCCCCTGACCGGAAACAGCATTACCCTGCTCTGCGCCGGCGGCGCGTTGGCATTGCCTGATGGAAGCTGGTATTTCGACAGCAGCCTGCCTATCGTGATTAAAAACAAATTCAGGCAAGACAAAGAAAATATCCGTTTGATTGCTTAAAACAAGGCCGTCTGAAAACCAAATTTTCAGACGGCCTATTGTGAATAACTTGCCGCTTTATTCTCAAAACAAAAACTGCCTAAATTTTAATCAGAACTTATTTTCATAATAGCAATCAAATACTAAGCCAATTTATACACAA
Organism: Neisseria sp. P0009.S008; assembly: GCF_051958615.1. Classification (NCBI taxonomy): domain Bacteria; kingdom Pseudomonadati; phylum Pseudomonadota; class Betaproteobacteria; order Neisseriales; family Neisseriaceae; genus Neisseria; species Neisseria sp. P0009.S008. Next base: position 5,597 of record NZ_JBQCVG010000013.1, on the reverse strand, counting down.
GCTGTTCACACAATTTTCAATGAAAGCTGTGTATACCCAGCCCAACGAGTAAACCATGAACAACCCTGAAATCATCTTCTTTGACATTGACGACACCCTCTACCGCAAATACACGGATACCCTGCGTCCTTCGGTTGCCCAAGCCATGCACGAATTGAAAGCCAAAGGCATTTTGACTGCCATTGCCACCGGCCGTCCGGAAGCCGCCATTCCCGCCAAAGTCAAAGCCTTGATTCAAGAATGCGGTATCGACATGCTCGTTACCATCAACGGCCAATATATTTCCTTTCGCGGCAAACCCCTGCAAAGCTATCCCTTGGACATTGCCGACATCGAAACCGCCATCAACCTGCTTGAACAACATAAAATAGACTACGCATTCGTCAACAACCAAGAAATTGCCGTTTCCTCCCATTCGCCGCGAGTTGTCGAAGGCTTATCGCATATCCTGCCCAACTTCCTGACTGACAAAGAATATTTCCGCAAACAACCTGTTTATCAAATGCTGGTCTTTGTGGACAAGGAAGAAGAAAAAATCCTGCAACCGCTGACCCAGCAACACGGCTTCAAATCCGCCCGCTGGCATGAATATGCCGTGGACCTGCTACGCAAAGAAGGTTCAAAAGCACGGGGCATTGCCCACGCAGTGGAAAAACTGGGCATTGATATGAGTAAAGTAATGGCATTCGGCGACAGCTTCAACGACTTGGAAATGCTGTCAACCGTCGGCTTTGGCGTTGCCATGGGCAATGGCGAAGAAGCAGCCAAAGCGGCCGCACAATTCGTCTGCCCAAGTGTCGATGAAGACGGCGTATTACGAGGCTTGCAAGAATTGGGCGTCATTTAAATTTCAAATCAAAAGGAAAAGGCCGTCTGAAAAAATGTTCAGACGGCCTTGTTCCATCTATAAACGTTCTGCTTACTTCGGCAATACCAAAAAGCTAATCAGCAACTCTTTAAATACAAATCCAAACACACCCAAGCCCAAAACCAAGAAGAGCATGGCAATGCCGAATTTGCCGGCTTTGGATTCTTTACCCAAGTTCCAAACGATAAAGCCCAAAAAGATAATCAGGCCGCTCAGTAGGATTTTCATTGCCCATGAGGCGAATTCTGCTTCAGTCATATTCTTTCCTTGTATGCTTCAGATGTGTGTCCGTAAATTTCAGACGGCCTTACCGCAACGGGCCGTCTGAAATATCTTTTTTAAACTTATTTGTTCAAGACTTGCTTCAAATCTTCAATCAAATCGTCAACGTATTCCAAGCCGACAGACAGGCGCACCAATCCCGGGCGGATATTGGCGGCAAGTTTTTCTTCAGGCTGCATACGGCCGTGGGTTGTTGTCCACGGATGGGTAATGGTCGAGCGCACGTCGCCGAGGTTGGCGGTACGAGAGAAAAGTTCGACACTGTCGACGACTTTCCACGCGGCTTCTTGGTCGGCGACTTCAAAGCCGATGACGATGCCGCCGCCGTTTTGCTGTTTGCGGATAAGCTCCGCCTGCGGATGGTCGGGCAATCCGGTGTAGTACACGGCTTGAACCTGTGGCTGCGCTTGCAGCCATTGGGCGATTTTTAGGGCGTTGTCGAACTGTTTTTCCATACGCAGCGACAGGGTTTCCACGCCGCTCAACAACTGCCATGCGTTAAACGGCGACATCGCCAGCCCGCAAGAGTTGCAGTAAACGGCGACCTGCGTCATCAATTCTTCCGAACCCGCTAACACGCCGCCCATCACGCGGCCGTGTCCGTCAATCGCTTTGGTTGCGGAAGACACGGAAATATCCGCACCATGTTTCAAAGGTTGCGAACCGGCTGGCGACAAGAGGCTGTTGTCCACCACCAACAGCGCGCCGATGCTGTGTGCCAGTTCGGCCAACGCTTCCAAGTCGGCAACTTCGCCCAAAGGGTTGGACGGGGTTTCCAAGAAAAACAGTTTGGTATTGGGCTTGATTGCCGCTTTCCATTCATCTACATCAACCGGCGATGCATGGCTGACCTCGATGCCGAACTTAGTTACGATGTTATTGATAAAACCGACAGTCGTACCAAACAGACTGCGGCTGGAAATAACATGATCACCGGCTTTCAAGAAGGTAAAAAACGCTGCTTGAATCGCGGACATACCGGTCGAAGTGGCCACCGCGCGCTCTGCGCCCTCCAATGCGGCAATGCGTTTTTCAAAGGCGGCAGTAGTCGGATTGGCCGTACGGGTATAAGTAAAACCTTTGATTTTTTTAGAAAACAAATCAGCCGCATGTTGGGCGTTTTCCCACATGAAGCTGCTGGTGAGGAACAATGCCTGATTGTGTTCGCGGTATTCGGTTTGCTCTTTGCCACTGCGGATGGCAAGCGTTTGAGGATGAAGTTTTTTGCTCATTTTTTTCAATCTACCGTATGTTTCGATGGGCGCAGTAAACAATACGCCTGTTTAATTTGTTAACATTTTGCGCTTATTCCTGTCATCTTTCAAGCAGGAGGCCGTCTGAACGGTTATTGGTAAACCTGTCCGCCGTGCTTCAGCCAACCGTCTTCATGACGGCCTGCCGGATCATGATGCGTCCAATGGATAACGCCGCCCTGCTCCGACCATTCATATTCGCCGTAAAACGCTACTTTATCACCTTTTTTCAAGCCTTTGATTTTATCGGCCAAATCGATATTATGCGCCACCAAAAGCGTTTGACCGCTGGAAAGCTTCAAAATAAAGCGTTGATGGCGCGTGCCTTTGTTGTCATCCGGCAGGGTTTTCCATACCGTGCCCTCGCCCTCAACCTGAATATCACTTTGCTCGTTTTCAAACGCCTGTTTCAAAACCGCTTCGGCTGATTCTTTGCCCGAACCGATTTGTTGCTGAGCCGTATCGGCATTCTTTTTACCCGTATTATTTTGTTTTTGAACGACTTCTATTTGCTGCTGATTCTGCGATTGTACTAGCTGCTTGTTTTGCATTTTGTTATAGGCAAATACAGCAACCAAAGCAATCAGCAATACAATGATTTTATTTTTATTCATAACGATCTCAAAAAAAATGCCCGATTCTGCATCGGGCATATCAACTATTTAGAAAGGATATTTATCACGAAAACGTGAGCCGCTATTATACACGCTTCGTAAAATTTTAAGGGAATTTTACGCCGAAGGCCGTCTGAAACTTTTCAGATGGCCTGGATACTCAACGGCGGTATTTCATTTCAGTCTTCATATCGTCCAAAATACGTTTGACGTTGTGTTCCAATACATCCTCCACCAAACCCGGCGCCTGCTCGTTCAGCATTTGCTGCAACTGATAAGTGAACAAGGCCATCTGTTTTTGCACGGCAATCCGAATCATGCCGTTGACCGCATCGGCCACATGGGGACGCAAACGCTTAATCAGACGCTCGGTTAACTCTTTTTCAGAAACGCAGAATACTTCCCGACGGCCGATCGCTTGCGGGTTCAATACATTGATATGGACATTAATGGCCGGTTCTTGTTCAAGGCCGTCTGAAACCGCCTCTTCAGCCGCTTTCGTATCATCATTTTCCGGTTTTTCCGTTTCTTCCACTTCAGGCACATCAAAATCTACGGCACCTGATTTCGGATTCAGTCTGACGGTACGCGTTGATTCAATATGACGCTCTGAAGCCTCGGCCTGCAATGCCGATTGCGCGCTCAACCAGTTGTCCTGCAAAACCACCATCGCATCGGTTTCCACTGCTTCGCCCTCGTCGGCAAGGGCTGTATTGTGTTCCAACTGCCAGCGGTACAAATACTCTTCCAATACTTTTTCACGATTGTCAGCATCCAGTTTATATTCTTTTTTAGGCGCGGTTTTGGGCGCAGCTTCGACAGCGTCGTCCAATTTTTTAACCAATGGCGCATGAGTCGGCGCGGTATTAAATTGTCGTGCCTGACGCAATCTTTCCAGGCGTTTTTCCCAATTCAGGTCTTCTTCCTTGAGGGCTGTGGGATCAAGACGGTTGTTTTCCATAATAATCTCGTCTTTTCATTTTTATTGTGAACCGCATTCAAACCTAAAATCACTTGAAATACGGCCGATGGTTGGACATATCCGGCAAGCCGGCGCAAGCGTCACATTTTAATATTAATTCGCTATATAATCACTATTTTATTTAATACTCAAGGATACATCATGAGCAGCATCGAACAACGCCTCGAATATCTGGAAGAGGCCAACGACGCTTTGCGTATGCAAAACCACGTCCTCGCCACCGCACTCAAAGGCCTCATCCGCTCTCTGCCCTCCGACATGGCCAACGATGCCGTAGAATCCATCCAGCTTGCCTTTGAAGACGCATTGGCAGAATTGAGCTACGAAGACAGTCCGCACACCGACCTCTTCCATGACGTAACCTACGCATTTTTCCGAGAAAAAGACCACTAATTTCAGCTAGTTTGTTCACAAAATTATGCTAAACTAAGATTTTATCCGTTAACATTTTATTAAGAAAGCACATATCATGAACATAAAAAAATGGCTGGCCACTGCCCTCGCTTGTTCCGCCCTTGCCCTGACTGCCTGCGGCGGTCAAAGCAACAATGCCTCTGCTCCTGCCGATAAAGTGTACCGTGTCGGCTCTAACGCCGAGTTTGCCCCATTTGAATCTTTGGATTCTGCCGGCAAAGTAGAAGGTTTTGACGTAGATTTGATGAATGCCATGGCCAAAGCCGGCAACTTCAAAGTCGAATTCAAACACCAGCCATGGGAAAGCCTCTTCCCTTCTCTGAACAACGGCGACGTGGACATCGTTATGTCCGGCGTAACCATCACTGACGACCGCAAACAAAGCATGCTCTTCAGTGATCCATACTTTGAAATTACCCAAGTTGTCCTCGTTCCAAAAGGCAAAAAAGTGGCTTCTTCCGAAGACCTGAAAAACATGGCCAAAGTCGGCGTGGTAACCGGCTACACTGGCGACTTCTCCGTTTCCAAACTCTTGGGCAACGACAATCCGAAAATCGCCCGCTTTGAAAGCGTTCCCCTGATTATCAAAGAATTGGAAAACGGTGGTCTGGATTCCGTCGTCAGCGACAGCGCGGTCATTGCCAACTATGTGAAAAACAACCCGACCAAAGGCTTGGATTTCATTTCCCTGCCTGACTTCACCATCGAAAACTACGGTATTGCTGCACGCAAAGGCGACGAAGCAACCATCAAAATGTTGAATGATGCGCTGAAAAAAGTACGCGAAAGTGGCGAATACGACAAAATTTACGCCAAATACTTTGCTAAGGAAGGCGAAAAAGCCGAAACAGCCAAATAATCCGGTATGACTTCTTAAACTTAAGGCCGTCTGAAAATTTTTCAGATGGCCTGAGACCTTTGCAAAAAAGCCTTTCCCCAACAGCCGAAACCTAAACACAGGTTTTCGGCTATTTCCCTCCCCAAATCACTCCTAATTCTACCCAAATGCCCCCCTAATCCTCCCCGGATACCTGATAATCAGGCATCCGGGCCGCCTTTTAGGCGGCAACAGGCACACTTAGCCTGTTGGCCGCTTTCAACAGGTTCAAACACATCGCCTTCAGATGGCTTTGCGCACTCACTTTAATCAGCCCGAAATAGGCTGCCCGGGCGTAGCGGAATTT